>JBHIAT010000022.1:0-32614 GCA_046758705.1 Bipolaricaulia bacterium | reverse complement strand
TCAAATCGTTATATTATACCGTGCCACAGAGAGCCGTGCAACCGGACTCCAGGAAGGATCGGTGGGTCACCGCGTGAGTTTTAGCTGGAGTGAAAGAAACAGATGAGCGCAGCAGCCAGGATGGTCTAACCTAAGCTGAATCTAATCCCAAATCACTTTACTCAGAAACTTCTCCATCCCCTACGACCGCCTGTAGCCCGTCCAGGACGTCACCGGCCAGCTCGATCGGGATCGCTGCTCCCTTGCCCGGCTTCCAGTTGCCAGGGTCTTCGGGGTCCAGGCTCTCGGCCTCGGCAAAGTACCATGTCCTGACGTGTACGTACTCCCGGCCGCGGTATTGGCACACGCTGACCAACAGCCAGCCGCGGCCGGGCTGCAGCTCCTTATAAACCTTGTGACCGGCCGCCTCAGCAGCCAGAACTGCCGCGCTTTTCGTCTCCATCTCTGTCTCAGTCGTTGCCAATACCCCTCACCCTATAAGAAGCATTCCCCACAACGCCACTGTTGAGCACCATTAGTACCGTTCGATTTGTCAAGGTCATGCGGAACCTGTAAACTGAGGGTACTCCTAAGATTCCTGAGGTCGAGGTCGAGGTCGAGGATGTTCTACGAACGGTTTGTCGCTTCAGGTCGCGTCCCGGTCTTCGATGGGGCAATCGGCACGATGCTTCAGAAGCATCCAGCATTCGAGCAAGCGCGCTTCGGCGAAATGCTCAACCTCTCCCATCCGGATCTGGTGAAGGAAATCCACCAGGAGTATTGCGAGGCCGGTACCGACTTCGTCACGACCAATACCTTCTCCGCCAACCGAGTCCGTCTGGGGGAGGTGGGGCTCGAAGATCGCGTTGCAGAGATCAATGTGCGCGGGGCCAGGCTGGCTCGGGAGGCGACCGAGGAACAATGCCTGATCGCCGGTTCGATCGGCCCCCTGGGGAAACTCTTGGAGCCCCTCGGTCCTATCTCATTCGATCAAGCGCTGGCGACGTTTGCCGAGCAGGCCCAGGCGCTGGAGGCCGGGGGGGCCGATCTGATCATCATCGAGACCATGGACGCCCCACGAGAGATCAAGGCAGCGGTCATCGCCGTCCGGCAGAGCACCGGGCTGCCGATCATCGCGTCGATGACCTACATGGCCCAGGGTCGGACGATCTCCGGCACCGATCCCCAAACGGCGGCCAACATCCTTCAGAATCTGGGGGTCGCCGTCGTTGCCGCCAACTGCAGCGTGGGACCGGAGGATCTCCTGCAGGTCGCCCGGGCCTATCGTGCGCATACAGACCTGCCGGTGCTCATCGAACCCAATGCGGGCCAACCCCGGTTGGAACAGGGAAGGACCGTCTACGACCTGGGACCGGATGCGTTCGCCGAAGCGGCCGCCAAGCTTCTGAAGGCGGGTGTCGATATCGTCGGCTCCTGCTGTGGGAGCGATCCGACCTATACCCGCAGGCTGAGGGAGATCTCTACGGGACGCAAGCCAGCCGAGCGAAACCGCGAGGGCTATCATCCAGCATTATCGACCCGATTACAGACGATCCCGTTGAAGCGGTTGGCCGAGATCCCGATTGCCGAGCTGTCTTTCGGAAACCGGGGGCACGTCTCTGCCATCCCGAGTCGGACACAACAGGTCCCCCCGGACGGAGTCTCGGCCATCGTCTTGGATCTCAATCCCTATCGTGATATAGATTCCAGCGAGCTCGAGAAGGCGATCCTTCAGGCTCAGATGTTCACCAAGATTCCCTTGGGGTTCCGGTGCTCTGATCCCCAGGTGCTGGAGGTCGGTCTGAAGGCCTGCGAGGGGATTCCGTTGATCGTTCCAGCGGCCGGGATCGAGAACGAGATCGAAACGCTCGTCGGCAAGTACGGTGGCGTAATGATCAATCCCCTCGACCTAGTCTGATCAAGCATTAAGACCGAATTGACATGCTGAAATTCCCTCTGATAGAATAAGGCTTACACACGAGCCAGGCGTAGCCGATCGCATCGACAACCGAGCCCTGATTCCATCGAAGGGAGTGATGGTTGCTTATGAGAGTCGCCACCGATATTGGGGGAACATTCACCGATCTTGTCTATCTGGATGAGGCGAGCGGGGTGGTGGGCACGGGGAAGGTAGACACGACCCCACCCGCGTTCGAGAAGGGAGTCATTGACGTGCTGAGGAAGGCCGACCTTGATCTCCGTTCGATTCAGTTCTTCGTTCACGGAACGACGGTGATCATCAACGCCTTCACCGAGCGCACCGGCGTGAAGACCGGGTTGATCACCACCAAGGGGTTCCGCGACGTTCTGGAGATTGGCCGGGCCAACCGCCCCGACCTGTACAACTTCTACTACACGAAACTGGAACCGTTTATCCCTCGCCAGCTACGCTTCGAGGTGAACGAGCGTGTCAACTACAAGGGTGAGGTGCTGACCCCCTTGGACGAAGCGGAGGTGGAGGAGGTCGTGGCCGCGCTTCGCGATGCGGGGGTGGAGGCGATCGCGATCTGCTTCCTGCATTCCTACGCCAACCCGACTCATGAGGCTCGCTGTCTAGAGCGGGTGCGTGAGCTGTGGCCCGAGGTCTCAGCGACCGCTTCCTATGAGATCACCAAAGAGTGGCGGGAGTACGAACGGACGAGCACGGTTGTGCTGAACAGCTACGTCCGGCCGATCGCCCAGAAGTACCTTGACTCGCTGGAGACCGATCTACGCGGCGAGGGGATCGAGGGGAACCGTTACATAATGCAATCGAACGGCGGCACCACGACATTCTCGGCGGCGAAGCGCGCACCGATCACGATGGTCGAGTCGGGGCCGGTTGCCGGCGTACTGGGTGCAGCGGTCATCGGAAAGCTGGTCGGCGAGCAGAACATCATCTCGCTCGACATGGGTGGGACAACCGCCAAGTGCTCGCTGATCGAGGGTGGAGAGGTGAAGGTAACGACCGAATACCGGATCGAGCAGACTCGGATCTCGGCGGGATACCCCATCCAGGTCCCCGTTGGCGACATTGCGGAGATCGGAGCCGGCGGCGGGAGCATCGCTTGGATCGACGAGGTCGGCTCGCTTCACGTCGGCCCCAACAGTGCCGGCGCGTTTCCCGGACCCGCCTGCTACGGCCGCGGCGGCGAGGAGCCAACCGTCACCGATGCCAACCTGCTCGCCGGGCGCATCAATCCGGCCTACTTCCTGGGAGGGGAGATCGAGCTGGATGTGGATCGAGCCCAAAAGACGCTGGAGAAGATCGCTCAACCCCTTCAGGTGGACGTCGCGGAGGCGGCACTCGGCGTCATCCGGATCGCCAACGCGAACATGGTCAACGCGCTCAAGCTCGTCTCGCTCAACCGGGGCTATGATCCCCGGGACTTTACGCTGGTCGCGTTTGGCGGCGCTGGGCCGATGCACGCGGCCGCGCTCGCCGGCGAGCTTCAGGTAAGCCGGGTGCTGATCCCGGTCAACCCGTCCGTCTTCTCCGCCTGGGGAATGCTGGTCACCGACCTGCGCTACGATGTCCTCCAAACGCGGATCGCCCGGACCGATCAACTGAGCCTGGAGGAGCTGAACCGGTCGTGGGAGGAGCTGGAGACCGAGGCCAGGGACCACTTCGCTCGCGAGAGGATCGCGACCGATCAGCTTGTCTTCCAGCGCTACGCCGATATGCGCTATGCCGGTCAGGAACATACGGTGAAGGTGCCCATTCCCTCCGGCTCGTTCGACGACGCAACCGTCCAGGAGATCGAGGAGCGGTTCCACCAACTCCACCATCAGTACTATACATTTCGGCTCGACTCCCCGATCGAGTTTGTGAACTTCCATCTCACCACGTTCGGGACGGTCGAGAAACCTGAGATCCCCGAACTAAACGGCGATAGGATGCCAGAGACAGCGCTCAAGGGACACCGTGAGGTCGATTTTGACGTCCACGGACGCCAACGGACACCGATCTACGAACGTGGACGGCTCGGTCCCGGGGCCCAGGTCACCGGGCCGGCGATCGTCGAAGAACCGGATGCGACGACCGTCGTTTTCCCGGATCAGAGGCTCTCCGTCGATCGCTATGGAAACCTGTTCATCGAAACGGCAACGGAGGTGTAAACGATGGCAATTGCCCGGGTCGGTCAGGAGATCGATCCGTTCACCGTCGAGATCATCAAAAATGGGCTGATCGCGATCGGGGACGAGATGTTCATCGCTCTGCAACGGACGAGCAAGAGCACGATCATCTACGAGGTTCTCGATTACGCCGTCGGGCTCACCGACGCCCAGGGACAGTTGATCACCCAGGGGAACGGTGTCACCGGTTTCCTGGGTACGTTGGTCTATGCAGCCCGCGAGGTCATCGACAAGTTCGCCAAACCGGGCCAGCTTTATCCTGGGGATATCATCATCACCAATGACCCATACGGCGGTGGGGGGACCCACCTCTCCGACGTCTCCCTGGTGATGCCGATCTTCTACGACGGAAAGATCGTTGCCTACGTTGCCAACAAGGCACACTGGACCGAGGTCGGCGGCAAGGATCCCGGAAGTTGGACGACCGATGCGACCGAGGTTTACCAGGAAGGCCTGCAGTTTCCCTGTGTGAAACTCTTCGATCGGGGTGAGCCGATCGCAAGCATGATCGATCTGATCGAAGCGAACGTGCGGCTCCCGGACATGACCCTCGGGGACATGTGGGCGGGGGTCGCGGCGCTGCGCGTCGGTGATCGCCGGTTCCAGGAACTCTGTGACAAATACGGAGTCGAGACGGTCCTCCACAGCGTCGAACGACTGCTCGATGAGGGGGAACTGCTCGTGCTCCTTGAGCTGAAGAAGCTTCCCACGGGGGAGTTCGAGGCGGAGGACTTTATCGACGATGACGGCATCGGCAACGGCCCGTTCCCGGTCCGGGTGAAGGTGACGATCAGCGACGATGAGTTCATCTGTGACTTCACCGGGACCCACGAACAGGTACCGGGTCCGGTGAACTGCACCTACACCGGGCTCGTCTCAGGGGCGCGTTCGATCTTCAAGGCGGTGACCAACCCATCCGTCCCAGCGAACGAAGGGGCGTTCCGTCCCCTGAAGATTATCTGTCCGCCGAGGACGATCTTCGCTGCCGAGCGGCCCGCGCCCGTCTCGACCTATTGGGAGACGATGGAGTACGTCACCGACCTGGTGTGGAAGGCTCTGGCACCGCACATTCCGGAGCGACTCACCGCTGGGCATTTCCTGTCGGTCTGCGGGCTCGTCCTCGCCGGCATTCACCCGGACACCGGGGAGCTGTACCTGCTTGTCGAGCCGCAGGCGGGCGGCTGGGGAGCCGGTGCCACCAAGGATGGCGAGAACGGACTCGTCTGCGTCGGAGATGGAGAGACCTACGTCATCCCGATCGAGGTGGCCGAGACCCGCTACGGCATCCTCGTCGATCAGTTCGCGCTTGCGATCGAGGACGGCGGCGCCGGCCGGCATCGGGGCGGACGAGGTCTGGTCCGGGACTATCGCATCGTCGGCGATGAGGCGTTCCTGACGGCGACCTTCGGCCGCCACAAGTTCCCCCCGTGGGGCATGGCCGGCGGACAGCAAGGATCGCCCAACTACGTCAAGATCCTCCACGCCGACGGACAGGAGACGGTGTTCGGCAAGACCGCCCGCTACCGGCTCAAACGTGACGAGGTGGCGCGGTTGGTGACCGGCACCGGGGGCGGGTACGGTGATCCTTCCGAACGCGACCCGCAACAGGTCCGCGACGATCTGCGCGCCGGATATATCACCGCCGAACAGGCCGAATGGGACTACGGTGTCCGTGTCGATGCAGAACAGTAGGGAGGTGATCTATGGAGAAAAGGGAGAAAGGGTAACCAAGATTTGGCTTAAAGCTTTGCCGTTAAGGAGGGAGATAAGCCATGGGTAACACCCAGAAAATTTTGTTGGTTTCGTTGCTGGCTGTCGGGCTGGTCGTTGGTTGGGCCTTTGGAAGCGTAGCTCAGCAGAGCCTCTTGAGGGTGAACTTCGCCTGGCCGACGTTCATCGATCCGGCCGTGGGAAATGACTTCTCCAGTTCATCCTCACTGGTCAATCTGTATGACTCGCTGGTCTATCCCACCCCCGAAGGCGGGGTTACCCCCTCTGTGGCCAGCCGCTGGGATGTGTCAGACGACGCCCTGACCTGGACATTCCACCTGCGACGGGGGATCCGGTTTCATGATGAAACCGAGCTGACGGCCGAGGACGTGGCGTTCAGCATGAACCGGCTGCTGACCATCGGAGAGGGCTATGCGTTCCTGTTCCTCGGACGCGTGGAGAAGGCCGACGCGCTCGATGACTTCACCGTACAATTCAAGCTGTCACAGCCGTTCGGGCCGTTTCTGACTTCGCTCGTCCGGCTCTACATCCTGAACCAAGCGTGTATAAGAGCCAACATCAAGCAACCGGGCGATTACGGTGCGTTCGGGGATTTCGGCAGAGATTATCTGCTGACCCACGACTGCGGTTCTGGACCCTACAAGGTCCAGGAGGTCCAGCTGGAGGAGTCCGTCCGCATGGAGAAGTTCGACGGCTACTGGGGCGAGTTTCTTCCAGGGGCACCGGACGAGGTTCTGTTTACCGGGATTTCAGACCCGGTGACCGTCAGGACACTGCTGGAGCGCGGGGAGATGGAGATCTCCGATCAGTGGCTGCCCCTCGAGCAGTTCCAGGCGCTGGGTCGGACGTCGGGCATCGATGTAGGTCAATGGGTCTCAGGATCGATGCTCTACCTGATGATGCACAACCAGAGGGCGCCCACCGACAACATCCACTTCAGAAGGGCGTTGGCCTACGCATTGAACTACGATGTGGTGACGTCTCGAATCTTCCCCGGGACCCGCAAGGCGACCGGACCGGTCACCTCAAGCCTGCCGGGATTCAACCCGGATGTGATCGAATACAGCTTCGACCTTGAAAGAGCGAGGCAGGAGCTTGCGCTGTCCGACTACGCCGGGGAGACGATCCAATATATGTGGACGGCCGAAGTTCCCGACCTGGAGAAGATCGCGCTGATGTTCCAGGCCGATGCGGCCAGGATCGGGATCGATATCGAGATCGTCAAGGTCCCGTGGCTCAACATGATCGAGAATGCCTCGAACCCTGATACCACCGGACACATCATGAGCATTTGGGTCGCGCCACACTTCACCGAGGCGGGCTCGTTGCTGGAATCCAAGTATCACTCATCTAGCACAGGGACCTGGGAACAGACCGAGTGGCTACAGGATCCGGTGATCGATCAGCTGATCGATGACTCTATCGCAACCGTCGACACGGAGGATCGGTTTGCTAAGTACCGGCTGATCCAGGAAGTGGTCGCAACACTGGTGCCCTCCGTCTTCGTCTACGAACAGATGGAGCGGCATGCGTACCAGTCCTCCTACGTGAACTGGACCCAGTTGGAGAACCCGAATCCGGTGATGGGCTACAACTTCGCGGCCCGGTTCATCGAGGTACGTCAGTAAAAAAGAGGGCGACGACGGACGGGGATAGGGGGCCAAGTTGCTCCCTATCCCCATCCCCGCTCCGTGATCTCTTAATACTCCTGAATCCTGAAGGTTACCGATGCAATTCTGGGACTATCTGGCTCGCAGATTGGTCTATTCGATTGCGGTCCTGTTCGGGCTGTCTATCATGATCTTCCTGATCGCCCGGGTGATGCCCGGCGATCCGGCCCGATTGGCTCTGGGCCCTCGAGCCCCCGAAGAGGTGGTAAACAAGCTCAGGGAGAAGATGTACCTGGACAGGCCGTTTATTGTCCAGTACTACTTCTGGATCACCGGTGCTTTACGGGGCGACTTCGGCGAATCGCTATACACCCGGCGTCAGGTGGCCGATGATGTCAAGGCATTTCTCCCAGCCACGCTGGAGCTGGTGCTTTTCGCCGGGGTGGTCATGGCCGTGACCGGGATTCTGTTGGGGATCCTCGCGGCGCGCTACCGGGACACCTGGGTCGATAACACGGTGCGATTGGTCTCCTACGTCGGGGTGGTCACCCCCACGTTTGTGTTTGCTATTTTGTTCCTGCTACTGTTTGCCCTTCTTTTGGATCTGTTGCCGACGGTGGGTCGATTGAGTCCTGGGATCGAAGCGCCGCCGCGAATCACCGGGATGATCACGATCGACGGTCTGATCACCGGCCACTTCGCCGCCGTCGGTGACGCGTTGAAGCATCTGCTTCTGCCTGGGATCAGTTTGGCGATGGCCAGCCTGGCCCAGACCGCCCGAATCACCCGATCGAGCATGACCGACCACATGAGCAAGGAGTACATCGAGGCAAGCCGATCTTACGGCATCCCAGACCGGATGATCCTGTTCAAGTACCTGTTGAAGCCTTCCCTGATCCCCACGGTGACGATATTGGGGCTGGACTTCGCCGCGTTGGTGGGCAATGCGTTTGTGGTCGAATTGGTCTACAACTGGCCGGGGTTGTCTAAATATGGGATCCTGACGATGTTGCGCAAAGATCTGAATGCGATCAGCGCTGTCGTCATGGTCGTAGGCATCGTCTTCATCACCGTCAATCTGTTTGTCGACATCTTGGTCAGCATGCTCGATCCCCGGATCCGACTGGAGACGAAGTGAAACAAAGACACAAGCGAAGACTGGAGAGGAGTTAACTTGGCCGATACGACCACGGCACGCCCGTCTGTCCAGGTGATGCCCACTAGGATGGAGGGGATCAAGAAGGGGTGGTACAAATTCTCTCGAAACCCCACCTCGGTCGCCGGGCTGATCATCGTTCTGCTCGTTTCTGTGGTGGCGGCGTTTGCCCCGTGGATTGCGCCGCATCCACAACATGCCGGCAAGTTCGTGGATTTTATGAACGCCAGCCAACCGCCCAGCTGGCAGCACCCGTTCGGGACCGACACAGTCGGACGCGACATTCTGAGCCGCGTGTTCTTCGGATACCGGTTCTCGTTGCTGATGGGCGTGATCGTTCTCGCCTTGGTGGTCCCGGTCGGAGTTACGCTGGGGTTGATCGCCGGATACTTCCACCATACCTGGATCGACACGGTGATCATGAGAGTCACCGATATGTTCCTTGCCATTCCCCCATTGGTTCTGGCGATGGCGATCACCGCGATCCTGACTCCTAACCTGTTCAACGCAATGATCGCCGTCTCGCTGATGTGGTGGCCCTGGTACACGAGGCTGGTCTACAGCATCGTCTCATCGCTTCGCCACGAATCTTTCGTGTCGGCGGCCGAGGTGATCGGCGCCGGGAAACTGCACATCTTCTTCAAGGAACTGCTTCCCAACAGCCTCTCTCCGATCTTTACCAAGATGACGTTGGACATGGGGTTTGTGATCCTGATCGGGGCGATGTTGAGTTTCGTCGGTCTCGGGGTGCAACCGCCAAGGCCGGGGCTGGGTACCATGGTCGCCGACGGCGCCAAAAACATGCCGGATCAATGGTGGATTTCGATCCTCCCCTCCCTGGCGATTCTGGTTGTCGTGCTGGGGTTCAACCTGGTCGGTGACGGGTTGAGAGACCTGTTCGATGTCGATGTTTAAATGATGCAGACGCAGATACAGACGAACGAGATCCTCAAGGTGGAAAATCTGAAGCGGTACTTTCCGATTCGCACGGGTCTTCTTCATCGTATCGTCGGCTACGTCAAGGCGGTCGACGGTGTCAGTTTCTCGGTGGAGCGGAGTGAGATCTTCGGCCTGGTCGGCGAGTCAGGTTCGGGCAAGACGACCGTGGCTCAGACGATCCTCGGACTTTATGAACCGACCGCCGGTCGGATCTGGTTCAACGGGACCGAGATCAATGAACAGGTGCACCGCGCCAAAGCGTTCAAGAAGGAGGTACAGATCGTCTTCCAGGACCCCAGCTCTTCGCTGAACCCGCGTCGCACCATCAAGCAGACGCTCATGGTTCCGCTCCAGGTTCACCGGGTAGCCGGGGACGGGGATCTGACCGATCGGATTGCTCACTTGCTCGAGCAGGTCGAGCTGCCCGCCGATTACATGTACAAATATCCAAACGCGCTCTCCGGCGGACAGAAGCAGCGGGTGGCAATCGCCCGGGCACTGGCGCTCGAGCCGTCGTTCATCGTTCTCGACGAGCCGACCTCGGCCCTCGACGTCTCAGTCCAGGGGAAGATCATCATCCTGCTGATGGAGCTGCGCGAGCGGTTGAATTTTTCGTATCTGTTCATCACCCACGACCTGAGCCTGATGCGCAACATCGCCTCCCGGACGGCGGTGATGTACCTGGGGAAGATCTGCGAACTCGCCCCAACCGAGGAACTGTTTAACAACCCGCTCCATCCCTACACCCAGACCCTGTTGTCAGCGATCCCGGTTGTCTCAGAGGACGAAGAGGCAATGAAGCCTAAAAAACTAACGCCTAAGGGAGAGATCCCAAGTCCGGCGAACGTACCGAGTGGCTGCAGCTTCCATCCACGCTGCCACATGGAGATGGAGATCTGCCACCGGGTCGATCCCGGAGCCATCGAGGTCGGCGACGGCCACTTCGTCCGATGTCATCTCTATCCTTGAGTTGACCTAAACTTCTATGGCTTTCACAGAACCGCTGCTCGCCGTCAAAGACCTGGAGGTCCACTTCGAGATCTACGAGGGGACAGTCCGGGTGCTGAACGGCGTCAACCTGGTCGTCGGTCGCGGCGAGAAGGTCGGCCTCGTCGGGGAGACGGGCTGTGGTAAGTCGGTCACCATGAAGACGATCATGGGGACGTTGCCGATTCCTCCAGGGCGAATTGTGGGAGGCGAGATCGAGTTCAAAGGACGGGATCTGTTGCAACTGAGTCGGCAGGAGCTCCAGAAGATCAAAGGGAAGGAGATCTCGATGGTGTTCCAGGACCCGATGAACTCGCTCAACCCGGTGTTCAAGATCGGGACGCAGTTGACGGACATCATCCGGTTCTCCGGAGACAAAGGCAGATCAGATGGCTTGAACCGCAGCGAAGTGACCGATCGGGCGATCGAGGTGCTGCAGGCGGTCCAGCTTCCCGACCCGGAACGGATCATGGAGAGTTATCCACTTCAGTTAAGCGGTGGAATGCGCCAGCGCGTTTTGATCGCCATGGCACTAGCCAACGAACCGGAACTGCTCATCGCCGATGAACCGGGCACGGCGCTCGATGTGACCGTCCAGGATCAGATCCTGGAGCTGTTGAAAGAACTTGTCCAGGTCAAGAATATCTCCGTCCTGCTCATCACCCACAATCTCGGGGTCGTCCGAGAGACCACCGATCGCGTCTACGTGATGTATGCGGGGAACATCGTCGAGGAGGCCCCAACTCCTGAACTGTTCGCCAACCCGAAGCATCCCTACACACAAGGGTTGTTGAACTCAGTTCCCAAGCTCACCGGTGAGGGAATTACCAGCGGCATCGCAGGGCGGATCCCGGATTACCTTGACCCTCCCCCGGGATGCCGGTTCCATCCCAGATGCGAGTTCGCCATGCCGATCTGTCAGCAGAGTCCGCCGCCGTTCCAGGTGGGAGATGAGCACCACGCGGCGTGTTTCCTGTACCGAACCCACGATGAAGCAGATCAATCAAAAAGCCAGGAGGTGAGTCGGATATGACCAACACCAACCGTATTCTGTGGATCAACCCGGTGGGGACCGATCTGTTCGACCGGGAGATCCAGGAGATTCTGAACATGGAGAAGCGACCCGACACCGAGGTTGACGTGGTGTCTTTGGCGCGAGGGCCGGAGCACCTCGAATATCACTACTACGAGGCGCTCGTCCTGGTCGACCTGATCAACCGAATTAAGCAGGCCGAGCACGAGGGCTATGACGCCGCCGTCATCGGCTGCTTTTACGACACTGGGCTGGGACAGGCACGGGAGATCAGTGACGACCTGATCGTAACCGCGCCGGCGGAATCCTCTATGCACATCGCCGCCAGCCTGGGCCATACGTTCTCGATCATCGTCGGCCGGGACAAGTGGATCCCGGAGATGCGCGAGAATGTGGTCAAGTACGGGTTCAAAGATCGCCTTGCCTCGTTCAAGTCGGTCGGCCTCGGGGTTCACGACTTCCAAAAGGACAAGGAGGAGACGGCGAACCGGTTGAAGGCGGCCGCTCAGGAGGCGGTCAACGAAGATCGCGCGGAGGTGATCATCCTCGGCTGCACGATCGAGTTCGGGTTCTTCAAGAAGGTTCAGGAATCGCTCGGGGTTCCGGTGGTCGATGCGGTCCTGGCGCCGTTCAAGTATGCCGAGTTTCTGACCGAGCTGAAGAGCCGGTTCGGCTGGAAGCATAGCAATGCCGGTGGTTACGAGTGTCCGCCGCTTGAGGAGATCACCGGCTGGAAGCTGGGGGAGCAGTACGCGATGCAGGGCCTCTGGGATTGAAGGTAACGAGACAAACGAGGAGTGGCCGGTGAGTCAAGTTGTCGACGTGGCTATCATCGGCGGAGGGATCGTCGGCTGTGCGATCGCCGAGCGTCTGATCCAAGAGACCGATCTTTCGGTGTGGCTGTTCGAAAAACAGGCATTGGCAGCCGGGACGACCGGTCGATCGGTCGGCGTTTTCGGTATCCAGCATCCCACCGAGCTCGACATCCGGTTGCGCCAGGAGAGCTTCGAGGTCTATCAGGAGCTCGTCTCGGACCCGGAGGTGTCGGTCGAGTACGTTCGGACCGGTTACCTTCACATCTCGACCAGCGAGACGGAGGCGGTCGAGATCCGTCGGACCGTCGATCGGGTCAACCGGCTCGGTGGGACGGCTCGGTGTTTATCCGCGGAGCAGGCGGCCGAGATCGTTCCCGGTCTCTACGTCGACGACTTACAGGAGGTTGGCTACGCGCCCGAGGACGGTTACTTCGATGGCTCGGAGCTGACGAACGCGTTCGCTCACCGGGCGGTTCGGGCGGGTGTCAAGCTCAACATCGGGGTTGCGGTGCAGGACATCGTCGTCCGAGGCAACCGGGTGCGCAAATTGATCACCGAGGCCGGCCCCGTCGAGACCGAGGTGGTGATCAACGCCACCGGCCCCTGGGGACGACAGATGGGAGAGATGGTGGGACTAGAGCTTCCCATTTGCGGGGTCCCAGGGCAGATTCTGGTCGTCCGACCCCAGAAGCGATTCTCCCGTGTGATGCCGATGGTCTTCAACCGGGACACCCACGCCTACTTCCGAGGTGAGGGGACGGATCGACTGCTGCTCGGCTGGCTTGACAAACGGTACCGAGAGGATGGAGGGATCAACCCCGACCGACTTCCGAACCGGCCCTTCCCTGAATTTCGGGAGCGGGCGATTGCCGAAACGGTTCACCGCCTCCCGGCCATGGAGAGCGCCGCCCTGGTCGGGGGCTGGGTCGGGGCGCGGGAGGTTACCCCGGATCGCTATCCGATCCTCGGCGAATCCAGCGTGCGTAGGTTCTTCTGCGCCATCGGTTTCAGTGGTCACGGCATCCAACTGGCCCCGGCCGCTGCCCGAATCGTCTCCGAGGCAATCCAAGGGAAGGGCTCGGTTCCGAAAATGCTTTCCATCGACCGATTTGAAAGAGAAGGAGTCTACCGTTATGAATGACAAGTTGCGGGTGGGGTTCGACGTCGGAGGAACGTTCACCGACGGGGTGCTGGTTCGGGGCAAGGAGGTGTTGGCGAAGACCAAGGCACTCACGACCGAAGATGTTACCACCGGGATCATCGATGCGCTGGACGCGCTCCTTGGGACGAGTACGGTCGACCTCGGACCCCGAGCCATCGAGATGGTATCGCTAGGGACGACCCATACGACCAACGCGATCATTGAACGGCGGAACCTGAACCGGGTAGGGATCTTCCGACTGGCGGCACCGGCGACCACGGCGATCCCGCCGCTGACCGGCTGGCCCGAGGATCTGAAGCAAACGATCGGCGGAGCCGAGTTCGCTCACATCGTCCGGGGGGGATCGGAGTACGATGGCCGGGATATCGTGCCCCTGGATGAGACCGCGATCGCAGCGACGTGTCGGGAGATGAACGGGAAGGTCGATTCGGTGGCGATCACCGGCGTCTTCTCCCCGATCATCACCGACCATGAGGACCGAGTGGCAGCAATCGTTCGCGATGTGCTGGGCGAGTCCGTCCACGTCACCCTATCTCACCGGATCGCCTCGATCTCCATCCTGGAGCGAGAGAACGCCGCGATCCTCAACGCTTCGGTCATTACCGTGATGCGCCGGGCGGTGAACGCACTCGAGGAGGCCGTCCGGGAGCGAGGGATCTCGGCTCCACTGTTCGTGGTCCAGAACGACGGCAGTGTGATGGCGGCGGACTACGCGGTCGATTATCCGATCTTCACCGTCGCCTCCGGCCCGGCGGCGAGTGTCCGAGGTGCGGTCTATCTGTCTGGGATCCAGAATGGGGCTGTCATCGACGTGGGAGGGACGTCGACCGACGTCGCCTACATCGTGGACGGTTTCCCCCGGGAGTCGTCGATCACCGTCACCATCGGTGGGGTCAAGACGAACATTCGCTGCCCCGATCTGTTGTCGCTGGCGCTCGGCGGGGGGACGCTGGTGAAGATGCAGCAAGATCGGGGGGTCGGGTTGGGGCCGGAGAGCGTCGGCTACAACCTGATCCGGCTCGGAAGGTCGTTCGGCGGACCGCTGCTCACCGTCCACGACATCGCCGTCGCCACCGGGGACCTCCACGAGCAGCTCGACATCTTCGAGACCGAGTACGTCACCCACCGCGAGCGGATCGATGAGCTGCCCAAGTCGCTCGTCGAGGTGGCCCACGCTGAGATCCAACGGACCCTGGAGGTAGCCATCGACAAGATGAAGACGATCGCCGGCGAGATTCCGGTGATCTTCATCGGCGGCGGCGCGCTGGTCGTCCCGACCGAGCTCGAGGGGACGAGCGAAGCGATCAAACCGGAGCACTTTGAGATCGGCGGCGCGGTCGGCACAACGATCGCCGAGATCGGTGCCTACGCTGAGGGAGTTGTCGACCTGGAGCATGAGGACCGGGACGAGGCGATCGCCAACGTGACTGAGACGGCCAAGGACAACGCTACGGCGGCCGGCGCGATCCGAGAGACGGCCCGGGTGATCGATGTCGAGGAGATCCCGTTCGCTTACATGCCGGGCAAGAAAGAAAAAATTCGGGTGCGGGTCACCGGGAAGATTTTCGAATAGGGGGAAGATCAAGATCATGAATCATGCTCCTGTTAAGCAGATCCTGGAACGCTGGGGGGTCGAGAATTACCAGGAGATCGACAAACAGGCGATCGAGGAGATCACCTTGGGTGCGTCGATCCTGGCCACCGGCGGCGGTGGAGATCCCGAGATCGGGCTCCTGTGGACCTACAAAGTGCTCGATGAGGGTAAGGAGATCGTCATGGTCGACCCGCTGGACGTGCCCGATGACATCCTGGTTGCCTGCCCCGCATGTCTGGGAGCAGCGTTGGTGCTCACCGAAAAGCCACCGAGCGAAGCGGTGCTCAACCTGGCGATCGCCAAGCTCGAAGGGTACCTGGGCAAGAAGCTTGAGGCGACGATTCCCGCCGAGTGTGGCGGGGTCAACTCGCCGGTCGCCTACGCTGCAGCCGGGGAGCTGGGCGTTCCCGTCATCGATGTCGACGGCATGAACCGGGCGTTTCCGGAGCTGCAGATGACCTCGTGGACCACCCACGGGGTACCCGCCTCGCCGACCGTCTCGGCCGACGATCGACGCAACGTCACGATTATCGACACCGGTGAAGATAACCTGTTGGCCGAATCCCTGGCCCGTCGAGCGGCAATGGCCTACGGGGGCATCTCGTGGATCGCCACCTACCCAATGACCGGGAAACAGGTCAAGGAAACCTCGATCCTCAACTCCCAGAGCATCGCCTGGGAGGTAGGTAAGGCTGTCTACCGCGCCCGTCGCGAACACCTGGATCCGATCGAGGAGCTGCTCCGCAGCCTGAAGGAGATTCGCGATGTGACCGGATTCAAGGTGTTCAAGGGGAAGATCGTCGACATCCGCCGCGAGTTCGGCGGGGAGACGACCAAAGGGTTTACGCTGGGCCGGGTGATCATGGAAGGAATTGATTCATACCAAGGGAGCCGCGCTGAGCTCGATTTTCAGAACGAATGGCTCAACTTGCGGATCGACGGCCAGGTCAAGTGTATGCCGCCAGACCTGATTGCGATCCTCGACTCGGAGACCGGGGAGCCGATCCGCACCGATGTGGTCAAGTATGGGTACCGGGGGACGATCGTCCTGATGCCGGCTCACGAACGGATGCGCACGCCCAAAGGGATCGAGACGTTCGGTCCCCGCTACTTCGGCTACGACCTCGACTACGTCCCGGTGGAGGAATTGAACCATGCGGGGGGAGGGGGAGCCTGATGGCGGAGCTGGAGACGTTGAAGGATCTGATTGCATCCGATCCAAACTACGAACCACTGATCCAGATGATCCTGGAACAGCCGTATATCGAGCGGCATCACCTCGAAGCCGCCCTCGATCTTCCAGCTGAGGATCTCGGGTCGATGCTCGACCGACTCGGCGCGGGGATGATCGTGCTGGAACTGACCAGCCAGGCCGATTCCAACGTCGAGTCCCGGGTGCCGAAGCGTGTGTACCTGGTCAATCCCGAGATCGAGAGTGCCGTACGAGAGCTGCTCTGAAGTCACCTGCTTGGGAGGCTAAGCTGTGGATTATCGGGACCGGGTTGATGCATTCACCCAACGACTTGAGGAACGCGAGATCGACGTAGTGCTGTTGTTCGATACCGCGAACCTGAGGTACTTCACCGGGTTTCGGTTGAACCGGGCTGCCCATGCGATCCTGATGATCGGTCGGGATGGAAGAATTTACTTCATCGTCGCACGACTGGACTACGAACGGGCGCGACGGGACTGCTGGATCCATAACAAAAACATCCGGCACTTCTTAGAGGACACACCTGAGCCTCTAAGCGTCCTGCGGGACCTGCTCGGATCGTTCAAGCCGCGGAGTATCGGGATCGAAGTCGAGACGATCACCTGCCATCAGGCCGAATACCTGAAGGCGCTTTCCCGATCGGTCACCAGTGTCGTGCCGCACATGGAAGCGATCGACGCGGATCTGCTGAGAATGCGGGCGATCAAATCCGAGGCAGAGATCGAGGTGATCCGGAAGGCGGCGGCGATCGCCGATCGGGTGATGCAAGTCGCGCTGCAGCGAGCCAAACCCGGGGTCACCGAGGCAGAGATCTCATCCTACGTCCAGTATCTCATGGTGAAAGAGGGTGCCGAGGGGCCATCGTTCGAACCGTTTTTGATGTCGGGAGAGAATGCGTGGCTCCCCCAGCGGGTCTCCACCGAGAAGCCGCTCGCGGCCGGGGAACTCGTCCTGTTCGATATGGGGACTATCTATCAGGGATACTGCTCCGACATCACTCGGACGTTCAGCCTCGGGGGGCTGAGCAACGAGCAATCGAAACTCTTCCGGGTCGCCTACCAGGCACAGCAGGCGGCGATCGAGGCGGTTCGACCCGGGGTCACCGGTGGCGAGGTCGATCGGGTCGCGCGAGCGGTCATCGCGGCGGAGGGACTCGGCGACCATTTCCCGCATCTGACCGGTCACGGGCTCGGTCTGGCGATCCACGAGATGCCAATCCTCGATGTCGGTCGTGAAACGGTGTTGGAGCCCAACATGGTGGTGACGGTCGAGCCAGGGATCTACCTGGCCGGCGTGGGTGCGGCGCGGGTCGAGGACATGGTGCTGGTGACTGAGGACGGTCACGAGGTGCTCACCAAGACAGAACGGGAGTTGATCTAAGTAGATTGGTGGATGTCACTTGACAACAAAAACAAGCCTTGAAATCCGGAAGTTTGGAATTGCAAAACTGTCCAACAAATTGGTATATTGGTGCCAAGAAAAACTACGTTTGTTCATTTAAGGAGGGGGATCCAAAAATGCAAAGTAGGGGAAGGGTAAGCCCAAAGGTTCAACTTACTCGGTTTTTGGTTGCCTTGCTGTTCATCTCGCTTGTCGGCGGAATCGGGTTCAGCGTCTCCGCTCAGGATTCACCCGATGTCGCGATCTACGTCAATAGCAGCGAGATCATGATCTTCTGGGATCCCAGTGACGGCTTCTCCAATGAAATCGTCGCCATGCATAACATGTATGAGACGCTGCTGCGCTACGATCCGTTCAGCGACAGTTTTACTCCCTTGCTTGCAGAGTCCTATGAGCAGTCAGAGGACGGTCTGACCTGGACCTTTCAGCTACGCAAAGGGGTAAAGTTTCACACGGGCAACGAAATGGACGCCCAGGCGGTCAAGTTCTCGTTTGAGAGGACGATGCAACGTGGCCTGGGCGCGTCATTTATCTGGGCGTCTGTGGATCGGATCGAGGCCGTCGACGACTATACCGTGCGGTTTCACCTCAGCTTCCCCGCGCCCTTAGATCTGGTCGTCGCAGCCGCCTATGCCGCTTACGTCTTCGATCCAGCGTTTTCCGATCACGATTGGTTCGCCGCAGGCAACGATTCCGGAACCGGACCGTACACCGTGCAGCGTTGGAGTCTCGGCGAACAGATCGAGCTGGTCCTCAAAAAGTTTGATGGTTACTGGCAAGGATGGCAGGGGGAACATTTTGAGACGGTCGTTTTCCAGGTCGTTTCCGAGCCGTCTACACGACGGTTGATGATCGAGAGGGGCGAAGCGGACTTCACCAACCGCCTTCCGGTCACCGACATCGACGCGTTGCGGACCAATCCGAAGATTGAGATCATAGAGACGACGGCCTGGCAGAACCTGCTCTCGCTGTTCAATACGCAGAAGCCGCCCCTGAACAACAAGCTGGTCCGACAGGCACTGGCTTATACTATTCCCTATGACGATATTGTGGAAGGCGCCCTGCAGGGCTTTGGCCGACAGTCGCGGGGAATCATCCCGTTCAGCTTGTGGGGGTACTCGGAACGGGTCAAGCAATACACCCACAATTTGGAGGTGGCGAAGAGACTCCTGACCGCCGCCGGTTTCCCCAACGGTGGCTTTAAGATCGTCCTCACCTATGTGGCCGGGGACGAATTGGAACGCAAAGTGGCCGAACTGTGGAAGTCTGAGCTGGCCAAGCTCAACATCGAGCTGGAGCCAAGAGGCATGCCCTGGGAAGCCCAATGGGATCTGGGCAAATCGCCCAACCCGCTGCGACGCCAGGATATCTTCCTCTTCTATTGGTGGCCGGATTATGCCAATCCTCACTCGTTCATGCAGGCGATGTTCGCCTCGGAAGACGAGATTCTCTTTAACCTGTCGTACTATAGCAACTCCATCTATGACGATCTCATCTCCGCTGCAGAGCGCTCTGCAGGGCTCGACCGAGATCAGGCCATCGAGCTGTACGCAGACTCCCAGAACATCCTCATGGAAGACGCCCCCGGCGTAGCGTTGGTTGACATCAAGTACCAACGGGCGAAGCGGGAATCCCTTAGCGGATATGTAGATAACCCAGCTTATGCCCATGTGGTGTTCTTCTATGACACCTTCAGGGGGTGAGATATTAAAAGGCAAAAGTTAGATGAATCTGGGAGTTTACGTTGCCCGACGATTAGTCCTGTTTATCGTCGTTCTGTTTATCGTCTCTGTCTTGACCTTTCTGCTGGCTCGGGTGCTTCCCTCTGATCCGGCAGCTCGCTGGGTTGGGCCGCATGCTACAGCGGATCAAATCGCCCGTGTTCGCGTTGAATTAGGCCTGGACCAGCCTATTTATGTGCAGTACTCCAGGTATATCACCGATTTCATCTTCAGGGACTGGGGGACCTCCATTCGGACTCACCAACCCGTCCGAAAAGACATTCTCTCTCGCCTGCCCCAGTCGCTGGAGTTGATTCTATCCGGCATGCTGATTGCCCTTGTAATCGGGATCCCCTTGGGAATCACCTCTGCAGCCAAGAGGAACGCGTTATTCGATCATATGGCTCGGGTCACCTCTATCGCCGGTATCGCGCTACCCGCTTTCTGGCTGGCGATGATCCTTCAGCTCGTATTCGCCAAAACGTTGGAGTTGCTTCCGCTGGGAGGAAGGATCGACACGATCGTCAGCCTAACCGATCCTATACAAAAAATGACCGGTTTCTACCTGCTTGATGCCCTGTTCACCGGAAACTTCACCGCACTCAAGAGTGCACTCCTCCATCTCATACTGCCGGCTATCACGCTCTCCGTCTATCCTTTGGGGCTCGCCATGCGGATGACTCGGGCCACCATACTGGACATTCTCAATGAAGACTTTATCCGGACGGCGAGAGCGTACGGTGTAAGAGAGGCAAAGATCCTGGGATTCTATGCGCTTAGGAATGCTTTGGGACCGGTCCTCACCGTGTTGGCCATGACGTTTGCTTACTCCCTGACCGCGACGTTTTTAATCGAAGCGGTCTTCGGATGGCCCGGCTTAGGTCAGTATGCCTCCAAAGCCATCATCACCGCAGACTATCCCGCTATTATGGGGATCACACTCGTATCGGCCCTGACCTATATGACGTTAAATCTTTTGGTCGATATCGCACAGGCGTTCTTGGATCCGCGGATCAGGCTGGGGTGAGATAAAGTCCTATGCTTGGTTTTAAAACTCTTTTAAAAAACCGTGTGACGACGGTCGGAGTTCTGATCGTCCTATCGCTCGTTATCATCGCCATCTTAGCCCCCTGGTTGGCCCCTTACCCTCAACATGCTCAGGGGGCGACCAATATCAACGATCAATTTTTGCCGCCCAGCCGACAACATCCCTTCGGTACCGATGAGCTGGGTCGGGACATCTTCAGCCGCGTCCTCTACGGCACTCAGATCTCACTTAAAGTGGGTGTGTTAGTGATCGGATTGGCCCTATTTATCGGCGTTCCTCTCGGGACGATCGCCGGATATTTCAGGGGAACTGGGGATGAGTTCCTCATGCGGGTCACCGACGCCTTCTTAAGCTTTCCCCCGTTACTTTTGGCCCTGGTGATTGCGGCCATGTTAGGTCCCACATTAAACAATGCGATGATTGCCATCGCTCTAGCCTGGTGGCCTTGGTACACACGCCTGTTGCGCAGCGAAGCGATCTCTGTGAGAGAAAGGGACTTTGTCACGGTCGCTCAGGCGATCGGTGCTTCGAATTGGCGGATCCTTTTCAAGCATGTGCTTCCGAGCTGCTGGACCCCTGTCATCATGCAGGCTTCGCTGGATTTCGGATCGGTTATTTTGACCTCCGCGGCACTCAGCTTCCTGGGCTTGGGAGCCCAACCGCCTACTCCAGAATGGGGTCTGATGGTCAGCATTGGACGCACCTACTTTTTGACCCACTGGTGGATTGTGACCTTCCCTGGCTTGGCTATCTTCATCACCGTGTTGGCATTCAACCTGGTCGGGGATGGCCTTCAAGAAGTGTTAGATCCTAAGACTCGACTTAAGCTCAGTAGGAGATGAGAGGTGATATGAAAGATGACACGAGTGTTGCATCGTCAGGAACTGCGTGATCTGTTATTGGGAGCGGCCATCTTGGGGACCGGAGGTGGGGGCAGCTTAAAACAGGGTCTGGAATTCACTGAGGAAGACCTGGCAGCGGGTAGAAGATTCCAACTGATGAGCCTGTCGGAGCTTCCTGACGATGCCCTGATAGCTTCCCCTTACGTCTGCGGAAGCATCTCACCGGAAGAAGGGAAAGGGAGCCGCAGTGATCCGACCATTGCGGCCTGTGTGACCGCGTTTCAGGAGCTGGCAACCTATTTAAATGAAAAATTTTCCGGCGTGGTCGCCACCGAAATCGGCGGGGGAAACACGGCGATCGCTCTTTCCGTGTCCGCCAGAGCGGATGTGCCGATCATCGATGCCGACCCGGCAGGCCGCTCCGTCCCAGAGCTACAGCACAGCACCTTTTGCATTCATCAAGTCCTGATCGCGCCCTTGGCTGTGGTGACTCCAGCGGGAGTTGTCGTCATCATTAAAAAGGTCACAGATGACAGCCAAGCCGAGAAGATCGCCAGAGATCTTGCCGTAGCCAGCGGTGGCCAAGCCGGTGTGACCGATCATCCTGCCCGTGGAGCCATCCTAAAAAACTCCCTGATTCCGGGTACGCTCTCAACCGCATTAGAAATTGGTCAATCGGTGCGTCAGGCACGTGCTTCAGGGTCCGATCCCGTTCAGGCCGCTCTTGATGCAGGAAGCGGCTATTTGCTATTCCGTGGGACTTTGACCCAAGCCGATTGGGAGATCCGAGCGGGATTTACGGTGGGTCAATTGACGGTCCAAGGAGGCACGGGCTATGAAGGCCATCGCTATGAGATTTGGTACAAGAATGAGCATATCATCTCCTGGTTCGATGGAGAAGTGGACATCACGGCCCCTGATCTGATCTGCGTCTTGGAGGCGGAGACCGGTCAACCGATCATCAATCCCAACGCCCAAGAGGAGATGCAGGTGGCCGTCATCGGCTATCGTGCTCCTGATATGTGGAGATCAGAGGAGGGACTTAGACTTTTCGGCCCCAAGCATTTCGGATACGACATAGACTATAGAGTCATCGAAGAGAATTCTAGACTCGGTAGTTCACAATAAACCGATGTTTCAACCATCGGCAACTGAGGCCTTCAAAAAAATCCTGTACAATCTTTCTCAGTAACCATGAGAAAGATGAGAAAGGGGCACTGGGTCATCGTAGGGGTCTTGATCATCATCATCGCCGTCATTGCCGGTATTACGATCTTCCAGACTTTGGTCAACAGAGAAGAACGAAAAATTCTCTGGATTCGAAGGTTTGACGGTGGTGGTGACATTAACATCGGTCGGGGAATGGGTCCGTGACATGGAACCCATTGAATTTCCCAACGATGTGGCCGTCGACTCTCACGGGAACATCACCGTCGTAGGTGGCGTGGGCACGCTCAACGACCAAGATCTGTTCATGGTCAAACTCAGTCAACAAGGTGAACCGGTCTGGCCAGAACCAAAACGAGAGATCGGTGATGAGTTTACCACCGCCTTAGGGATCGCCATCGATCCTCAAGACAACATTCTGGTCACGGGGGTCGATGAGGGCGACCTGATCCTCATCAAGCTGAATCCCGCCGGCGAGGAGATCTGGCGGAAGATTTTCGCTGGGGGCGGTAGCGAGCGAGGCACG
Organism: Bipolaricaulia bacterium; assembly: GCA_046758705.1. GTDB lineage: Bacteria > Bipolaricaulota > Bipolaricaulia > JBHIAT01 > JBHIAT01 > JBHIAT01. Next base: position 9,574 of record JBHIAT010000022.1, on the reverse strand, counting down.
GCCGTGGTGATCGATCCTGAGGGCCATATTTACGTGACCGGTGACTCGGATGCCCAGACCGGTGATCCCAACCTTTTGGTTTTGAAATACGACCCGCAAGGAAACCTAAAATGGTCGGCCCACTACGAGGTAGATGACCCCTAATCAATCTCGGGTTGGAACGGACGTCACTATAACCCAGGAGATGATCGTGGTGGCTGGCTACGGTCTGGGCGACGATAAACTCGACCGGTATGACGGCGGCGCGGACGCGGACGAGAAGATCGCTGCCTTCACCTTGGATAGCCGGGGAGACTTGATTGCTACCGGGACCACGAGAGCGCCAGCAGGGGAAACCGCCTGGTTAACAGTCAAATACCAACTGGTCCCAGAGCACTAAGAACTAATCTATATTAAGGGCCTGTGTGAGAATCCTAACACTCTGACTATGACATGCATCATGGCAAGGTGCGCCACCGTGTTGTATATTAGGTTTGACATGGGATTTCCTCCTTTTCTGTCCCAGACCAGGCTGGGGGATACCATCCCCCGGCTTGGTCCGGGTTCCTAATCGATTGTGAGCACAATTCCTCTCAGCGACTAAACTGGATTGCAAGCTTTCCTGTTGGGTGAGAATCAGTCAAACTATTTTGGCGGTCGTCCCTGGAGGGTGGGTAAGACCTGGCCGGGGGATGATCGGAGGCGAGCCCCCCAAACCACCCCCGTGATCCCCCGGCACGGTCTAGCAATGAAAAAGAGGAGCATCTTCAACCTAGTATAAACCGCGACGGCGCGGTCTGCTATGATGAAGATCATGATCGGAGTGTTAGGATTCTCACACAACAAAGAGTGGCGGCCATGCTGAAGGCAAAAGGGGCAAATTGCCAATCTAGACGAGTGATCTCTATCTCAGCATGGCCTTGCCGCAAGGCAACCACTCTGTTTTTTTGTGGCCGCTACAGGTGCCATTATCAATATTAAGGGATGGGGGGACGGATCGCCGTAATGTTTCTCACAAGTGAACCGTTAGAGTTCTCACCCAACAGCGGGGCAATCCAGGTCCAACGCACTGAAATGCCCATCCCATCACAAGGCGATACAGTCAACTGGAAGGCTTGCGGGAGTGAGCGGTAGGCTAATCGGCAGTCTGCTTCCGCTTCCGCTTCTGCTCCTGCGCGAGCAGGGCTCGCTTGCGCTCCACGCCCCAGCGATAGCCGCCGAGGTCCCCGTCTTTTCTCACCACTCGGTGGCAGGGGATCACCAGCGCCACGGGATTGGTGGCACACGCCCGGGCGACAGCCCGAGCCGCTGTGGGCTGACCCAGAACCCGAGCAACCTCGCCGTAGGAGCGGGTACTGCCGTAGGGGATGGCCCGCAGCTCTTTCCAGACCCGCCACTGAAACGCAGTGGCCTGCACATCCATCGGAAGGAGGTTGAGGTGGGGCTGCCGACCGTTGAGATAGTTCAACAACGTGCTGACCCACTGATTAAGGTCGACCTCGTCACGATCGATCTCAGCGGCAGGATACTCGCTGGACAGGGCGGCCTCGAGTGCGGCGTCGGAATCGCCCAGGCTGACAGCACAGACACCTCTCTCGGTGGCTGCCACCAATAGGCGACCCAAGGGGCAGTCGACGATGGTGTAGCTGATGCGCATCCCCCGGCCGCCCCGTCGGTAGGTCGCTGGGGTCATGCCAAGCTGGGTGGGGGCTCGCTCGTAAACGCGGCTGCTGGAACCATAGCCCACGGCATAGAGCGCCCGAGTCACGTCTTCTCCCTCCCTGAGCCGCGTCTTCAGCCGGCCTAAGCGATAGGCCTCCGCGTACTGGCGCGGTGTGAGACCCATGATGCGCTTGAAGGTCCGCTGCAAGTGATATGGGCTGATGCCCACTTCGGCGCTGAGATTGGCCAACGTCAACGGGTCGTTTAAATGGGTTTCGATGTAGCGGCAGATGTGCTGGACCCACTTCACCTGAGGAGAGGTGTTTTCCTGAGGTCGACAACGCCGGCAGGGACGGAACCCGGCTCGCTCAGCCGCTTCTGAAACGGGAAAGAAGATCACCTGATCACGTCGAGGTCGCCGGGACGGACATGATGGGCGGCAGTAGATGCCCGTGGAGCGCACCGCATAGACGAATGCTCCATCCGAACCGACATCTCTGTCCAGTATCGCCTGCCAGCGGTTCTCTTCATCCATGATCCACACCTCCCGAATATTGCTTCGTGCTTGGCTCAAAGTCGTCACCTCCCAATTTCTACATCGATTCTAGGGTAAGGTGACGATCGAAACTATCCGAAACTTGCGGTCAAAATCCTTCGGTCTCGCGCCAGACCTCAAAGGGCCCAAAAAGTTTCACTTTGAGCCCGAGGTCATTCGTCTGAGTCTGCCCCATCAGCGGGCCCCCTCATGACATAGGATTCCTTTAACTTATACTAATTCGCTCTGAGCATGTCCGGAATGGTGATCAAAACAGCGCTACGATCTTCTTTTGGACCTCGTCGAGGCTCCGGCTGCTTGGATGGTGCACGATCGTGTGGATTGTGCCACCGCCGTCGCCGGGGTAGCGGGGCACGATATGGACGTGAAGGTGAGGGACCGCCTGTCCGGCGAGTCGCCCGTTGTTGATCCCGATCGTCGATGAATCCGTTCCCATCGCCTGACCTACCTTCTCAACCACCAAGCGAACGGTCTCGAACAGCCGTCCGGCCTCGGTGACGGGCATCTCCTCCAGCTTGCGATAATGTTGCTTGGGGATCACCATCGTGTGGCCCTCAGTCAACGGGTGAATGTCAAGAAACGCTAACGTCTCCGCATCCTCATACACCCGGTGGGCGTTTACTTCACCGGCTGCGATCCGACAGAAAATGCACCCTTCGCGCACCGGGGGATCCCCTCAATCGCTGCCCTGAGAGATGATCTTAACGAAGCTTCGCTTGCCGACCTGCAGTATCATCCCATCTTCGAACATGGGGTCAAAGTCGACCGTCTCGATCCGATCTCCGTTTAAATAAACACCACCCTGCTCGATCAGTCGGCGTGCCTGCGATCGGCTGCCCACCAGGCCAGAGCCTTCAAGGAGGTCGACGATCCAGATCGTCCCGTCCTCCTTGATATACTTGCTATCGATGGACACCTGCTTGATATCAGAAGGAGTTTTTTTCGTGACGAACACCCGCTCGAACTCCCGCGCCGCTGCCTCGGCCGCCTCCTGGCTGTGGTAGATCGTCACCAGTTCCCGGGCGAGCCGGTCCTTCTGGGCTTTGGGATGGAGGTCGGCCACCTCCGCCCACGGCACGTCGATGAGCAGTTCGTAATACTGTTTGAGCAGACTATCCGGGATCGACATCACCTTGCCATACATCTCGTTCGGCAGTTCGTTGATCCCGATGTAGTTACCCTTGCTCTGGCTCATCACCCGCACGCCGTCGAGCCCGATCAGCAGCGGGACGGTGACAACGATCTGGGGTTCCTGGTCATACTGGCGCTGGATCTCCCGCCCGATGAGCAGGTTGAACTTCTGATCGAGGCCGCCGAGCTCGACGTCCGCCTCGATAGCGATCGAATCATAGGCCTGTGCCAGCGGATAGAGGAACTCCATGATGCTGATCGGCCGGTTTTCTCGGTAGCGTTTGGAAAAATCGTCTCGCTCCAGCATCCGGGCGACGGTGTACTTCGACGACAGGATGATGAGTTCCTCGAACGACAGATGACTCAGCCATTCGGAATTGTAGCGGAATTCGGTCCGTTCGGGGTCGAGGATCTTGAACGCCTGATCCCGGTAATCTTTCATGTTCCGTTCGATCTCCTCGGTGGTCACCATCTCTCGGGCCTGCGTCTGGCCGGAGGGATCGCCGATCCGTCGGGTGAAATCACCAACGACCAGCACGGCCGTGTGGCCGAACTCCTGAAAATCCCTGAGTTTGCGCAGCACCACGGAGTGGCCTAGCGTCAGGTTGGGGGCGGAGGGGTCGATCCCTAACTTCACCCGCAGCGGCTCACCCGTCTCCCGGGAGCGCTTCAACTTGCCGATCAATTCCGCTTCAGGGATGAGGTCGACCGTCCCGCGCTTGACCCGCGCCAGTGACGTTTCAATCTCAGATTCAGGCATCCTCCTGTTCCTCTTCCTCTTCTTTAGGGATCTTGGCCACCGAGGCGACCCGATCACCCGGGTCGAGACCGATCAGCTTCACCCCCCGGGCATAGCGGCCGAAGCGGTTGATCCGCTTCACCAAGATTCGGATCATCTGTCCGCCCCGGGTGGCCAGCAGGACCTCGTCGTCGAGGTTGATCGGTTCAAGCGCAATCAACCGGCCGGTCACGCGGCTCACCCGGATGCCCAGCACCCCTTTGCCGCCGCGCCCCTGCAACGGGATCGTTCTGAGCCGGATCCGCTTCCCATAGCCGTTCTCAGTGACCATCAACAACTCCTCGGCCGGGGGCGGCCCGTCCGTTCCCTCCATCGCCACGATATCCACCGCCCGATCGCCTTTCTCAAGACGGATGCCGAACACCCCTCGGGAAGGTCTCCGAGTGCAGCGTACCCGCCCCTCTTTGAACCGAATCACCTTGCCGTTGGCGGTGCCCACGACCAACTCGCCTCCCCCGGAGGAGATGGTCACGCCCGCCAAGCGATCGTCCGGTTCGGGGTTGAAGGCGATGATCCCGTACGGGTTGGCATGCTGGAAGCTGGTCAACAGGTTTCGGTTGACGATCCCGCCCTCGGTGACCATCAGACAGCACCGGTCCCGGTCGAAGTCAAAGTCGTCGATCGACAGGATCGCCTGGACCTGCTCAGCCTCGTCCAGCTCGATGAAGTCTCTGAGGTTTCGTCCCTTGGTGTCACGACGCAGCGACGGGAGGCGCAGCGTCGGCAGCCGATAGACGTTCGCCCGATCGGTGAAGATCAGAAGCGTCCCGTGTGTGTTGGTGAACGCGACCTGCTTCATCCGGTCGTCGGCGTCGATCCGAATGCCGATGACCCCTTTTCCACCCCGATGCTGTTTCTTGTAAACGTTCTCGCGAGGCGCGTTGACATAGCCCTTGTTGGTGATGTTCAGCACCAAGTTGTACCTGGGGATCAGCGCCTCCAGATCCAGCGCTTCCACCTCTTCGCTGATCGAGGTGCGCCGCGCGTCGGCGTAGCGCGCTTTAAGATCTTCCAGCTCCTCCCGGATGACCTGGGCGACCCGATCGCGGCTCTCCAGGATCGTCTCGTACTCTTGAATGCTCTCTGCCACTGAGCTCGCCTCGTCGGCGATCTTCTGTTGCTCAAGCGTGGTGAGCCGTCGCAGCCGCATCCTCAGGATCGCGTCGGCCTGCCGCTCCGAGAACTCGTACCGCTTCACCAGCGCCTTTGTGGCCGCCTCGCTGCTCTCGGCGCCCCGGATGAGCTTGATCACCTCCGAGCTGTGTTCAAGCGCTACCTGGAGTCCCTCCAGGATGTGGGCGCGCTCCCGGGCCTTGGTCAGCCGATATCGGGTGCGGCGCGCCACCACTTGGCGGCGGTGCTCCAGAAAACTTTCGAGCGCCTCCTTGAGCGTCAGCAGCCGCGGGTCACCATCCTTGATCACCAATAGCTCGACGCTGAACGTCCACTCCAACGGTGTGTAACGATAGAGCTGGTTGAGTATCACCTGGGGATCGGCGCTGTTTTTCACCTCGACCACGATCCGCAGGCCCTCGCGATCGGACTCATCCCGCAGGTCGGAGATTCCCCCAATCCCTCCACTGCGTACCTGCTTGGCGATGCTCTCGACGATCGTCGACTTCTTCACCAGGTAGGGAATCTCGGTGATGATGATCTGGTTCTCCTCAATCTTCGCCTTCGACCGGATCCGGATCTTCCCCCTACTGGTGTGGTAGGCTTTTCGGATGCCCTCCCATCCCAGGATGATCCCGCCTGTCGGGAAGTCTGGGCCAGGAATGAACCCCATCAGTTCGTCGATCCCGGCGTCAGGATCTTCGATCAGATAGATGAGCCCGTCAACCAGTTCCCCGAGGTTGTGGGGAGGGATGCGGGTGGTCATCCCGACCGAGATGCCCCAGGAGCCATTCAGCAGAAGGTTCGGAACCTTGGTTGGCAGGACCTCGGGCTCCTCGAGCGAGTCATCGAAGTTGGGGACGAAGTCGACGGTGTCCTCGCCCAGATCGTCAAGGAACCGTTCGCTGATCTTAGAAAGCCGAGCCTCAGTATACCTCATCGCCGCCGCGGCGTCACCATCCAGAGAGCCGAAGTTTCCCTGACCGTCGATGAGCGGGTAGCGGAACGAGAAGTCCTGGGCCATGTTGACCAGTGTGTCGTAGACGGCCTGATCGCCGTGTGGATGGTACTGTCCCATGACCGTTCCCACGATCCGGGCCGCCTTCTTGGGCGGCTTGTTGGAGGGCAGACCAAGCTGGTGCATCCCATAGAGGATACGACGCTGGACCGGTTTGAGCCCGTCGCGCACCTCCGGGATCGCCCGGCCCCGGATGACGCTCATCGCATAGTTGATGTAGGACTCCTCCATCTCCCGCTCGATGTAGGTCGTTTCGATACGCCCCATGATCACGCTCCTTTCTTCCCCCACCTTGCTATTCCTTCTGCGTGTATCATTCCTCCTCCTCAGTCTCTATAACAGCCTCGATGATAAAGGTCTGCGAGGTCAGCTCGAGGTTTTGCACAACCACATAAAACCTCCCGCTCGGAAGGATTCGCTGGTGAATACGGATCGATTCCTCCCCCGTAGTGGAGATAGATGAAAGATCGGCAATGATCTCACCCTCCGATATCTTGATGGGCCCGGCGAGTCGGATGTACAGGTCGATGTCCCCCGCCCCCTGGTTGGTGAGCAATATGATCAGGCTCTTTGCCCCTTCGGGTACCACAATTACATACTGGGTCGAGCTTAACGTGATCGCTCCCGGTTCAGATGCCGGGACGGTTCCCTGTTGAACTTCACCGGGGATCAGGAGAACCTCGAAAAAGTCCCGGGCGATCGGCTCCTCGGACACGGTGGCGGTGATGAAAAAGTCCTGATCCTCAAACTCGTTGTTGACCACGCCGATGTAGTAGATTCCCGGCTGCAGCGCGGGAAATGAACCAGCATCCACGATGATCGTTTCCTCCCCCCCTGCGTCAACCGACTCGAAATCCGCTGGGAACTCCGTATCGAGCGGCTGTCCGAACCGCACGTACAGGTCGATGTCCCCGTCTCCCAGGTTCTCCAGTTCTATGATCAATCCCGCTACGTCTTCAGGGACTTCGATCACGTACTGGGTCGCGGCCAGAAACTCGTCCCCTCCAACGTGACCCGGCTCGGCAATCCCGGATGTCAGCGGTACAATTTCCTGAGCGACGGCAAGGTACGGTAGACCAATGACCAAAACGAAAGTCAATCCAACGGATAAAGCCGCCTGTTTCATCAGATTTTGCCTCCTGGGCCAAATCATTTCTATATTATAGCGGATTTGCGATTGAAACGGCAATTCTTGGGGTTTGGGGCGGGAGGTCCGCTTACCTCCCGCGCACGGCGAACGGGTCGGCGGCGTCGCGCATCGCATCGCCCAGGAAGTTGAAAGCAAGCACCGCGACCACAATGAACAGTCCCGGGATCAGCAGCCAGGGATGGGATGACAGGTTTTGGATGCTGTTCGCGTCGCTTAACAACAAACCCCAGCTGGTCATCGGCTCGGTGATCCCAAGTCCGAGGAAGCTCAGCGCGCTCTCGCCGAGGATGTAGCCGGGGACGGCCAGGGTGGCAGCGACGATCAGATAGCTCAGTGTATTTGGCAGGATGTGACGGAACATCACCCTGAGATCACTCGACCCGACCGCCCGGGCAGCGAGCGCGAACTCCTCCTCGCGCACCGCCAGGAACTGGCCACGGACGACGCGCGCCAGCCCGGCCCAGCCGATGAACGACAGGATGACGACAATCCCTAAGTATATCTGGATCGAGTTCCAGCTTGACGGAAGGACGAGTCTCAACGCCAGCAGCAGGGGCAGCCCCGGGAACGAGAGTATCACCTCACCGGTCCGCTGCATCAGTGTGTCAAGCCAGCCGCCGTAGTAGCCAGAGATGCCGCCGAAAAAGATCCCCAGGGTGAAGCTGATGGCGATCCCGATCAATCCGATCGTCATCGAGATCCGGCTCCCGACGATCGTCCGTGTAAACAGGTCCCGCCCAAATCGGTCCGTCCCGAACAGGAAGATGTTCCCACCATCTTTGACCCCGAACAGGTGGATGTCCGTCGAGAACAGCCCCCACAGCTTGTACGACTCGCCACGGACGAACAACCGGATCGGATATTTTCTCGTCTGATCTTCCTGGTAGATCTTCTGAAAGGTCAGCGGATCGCGGGCCGTCTTGATCCCGTAGACGAACGGCCAGCTGACCCCGTCCTCGTCGAAGAAGTGGATGCGGGTCGGCGGCGCGAACGACAACCGACGGAATTGAGTGTCGAAGCGGTACGGAGAGATGAACACTGAGAAGGTGGCTATCAGGTACAGGACTAAGACGATCAGTCCACCGACCACGCCGATCCGGTGGTGGCAGAACTGTCGCCACATCGCCTTCCACTGAGACAGCGACTCCGGCTCGGCGCGGCGCCGCTTCTGCTTTTTCCAGTGGAAGATGCTGAGGAGCGTCTTAGTCATAGCGAATCTTGGGGTTGACCACCGCCAACATGATGTCCGCCAGCAGATTCCCGAATAACAGCGCGAACGAGAAGAACATCAGCAACGTCATCACCACATAGGTGTCCTGTCTAAGCAGGGCCTGGAAATAAACGCGCTCTACCGTCGGCAGGTTGAGCACGATGGCCGATAGCAACGTCCCTTCGATCAAATATGGAAGGCTCAGTCCGAAGATGCTGACCAACGGGTTGATGGCGTTGCGCACCGCGTGCTTATAGATGACGACTCTCTCGCGAAGCCCTTTGGCTCGGGCGGTCTGGACGTACTGCTCGCCCAGGATGTCGAGCAGGTTGCCGCGCATCTGGCGCATCAGTCCGGCCACTGCGCTCGTCCCGATGGCGACGATGACCGGCCATAGGTGCACCAGGTAGTCCTTGAACTTCGCCCAGCTCCAGAACCACGGCCACGGAGAGCCGCTCATGTTCTCCTGGGTGAACAGCCCACCGACCGATCCGGCCCCCAACGGTACAGCCAGGATGTAGAGAAGAATGAGCGCCAGGAAGAAGTTGGGGATCGACAGCCCCAGGAAGCCGAAGAACGTGAAGAAGTGATCGCTGATCTTATACTGATGGGTCGCTGAGTAGATCCCGAGTGGGATCGCCACGATCCAGGCGAACACGAGTGTCGGTATGGTCACCAGAAAGGTGAACGGCAGCCACTGGGCGAAGATGCGGGTGACCGGCATGTGCCTCTCGAACGAGTAACCGAAGTCTCCGCGGGTGATGATCCCCTTGAGCCAGTACCAGTACTGGACATACAACGGTCGGTCCAGTCCCAGATTGTGGGCGACCTGGTTAAGCGTCTCCTGACTGATCCGGGGGTTGAACCGATACTGGGTCAGGAAATCCCCGGGTTGAGCCTGAAGGATGCCGAACGAGACGATCGAGAGGATGACCAGCAGCGGCAACATGTACAGG
>JBHIAT010000021.1:0-32626 GCA_046758705.1 Bipolaricaulia bacterium | reverse complement strand
CGATTAACGTGACCCGTGTCGTGGATTGGCTGATGGGGAAGCCGCGTGCCAAGACGCGTGTGTCCCCCTTCGTGGCGTTAGCTTCAGCATGAAAGGGAATTCGCCAACAGCATCAATCAGCTTGGTACCCTAGATAGGCAGACCTCAAGATCGGCGTTGAGATGGTATGTTCGGGCCATTGGGTCAGTTGATGTTTGGTTCGGGGCATCATAATCGTTTGCACAGAGCCATTTTTCCAGAGTCGGCCTATGCGGAGGCAGGGTATGAAGTCGATACTGCCTTCTATCACTATGGACTTGATCTGCCGGTGGCACCGGGGATTGGGGAACAACTGGTCAAAGAGTTGATGGAACTGATCAAAGAATAAGGAAAGGGAGGTGGGCATTATGTAAGATTCACAGAGCAAGTCCGTAGATGTTCCAAAACCAAAAATCGAAGGAGGGTGCTCAACATGTCTAAGCAGAACTTTCGGAGTAGACAGGCTCTGAAAGGCGTGGGCTTGGTTCTCGTCTTGGGTCTTCTCTTCGGCTCAACCTTAGGGTTCGCTCAAGGGCAGACCAAGATTGTCTGGGCTGGATGGTGGGATCAAGAGTGGGGAAGAGACACGATCGATTGGATCGTCTCCACGTTTGAGGCAACACACCCGAACGTTGAAGTCGAGACGATGTATGTCCCTCACTCGCAATACAGCGACAAGCTGCTCACACTTTGCCAGGCTGGAGAATGTCCCGATATCATGGGCATGGAGGTGACCTGGGCAGAAACCTTTGACCGGCTGGGGGTGTTGGAGGATCTGAGCCCGTTCTTCGAATCGGAGGGCGCAGAGTTCATGTCCCACTACAATCCTGGCTGGCAGGTCTTCTGGAACGGCCAGATCGTCATGGCCTACATCTATACCCAGGCTTACGGGGTCGGCTACAACGTGAGGATGTTCAAGGAGAAAGGCATCGAGCCACCGACGAACTGGGAGGAGTTCAAAGATGCTTTGAGAGCGTTTCGCGATCCCCAGGCTCGCAGATGGGGAGCCGCTTTGCCGTTCGCTATGAAGAGTTCCTGCCACTTCATGTTGTATGACTTCTGGACCCGTTTGATCCAAGCTGGTGGATTCATGGCAGATGAAAACGGACTGGCCCGTTTTGACTCGCCGGCAGGGATCAGGGCCCTGGAATACTGGAGGAGTTTGATCGATGAGGGCCTGGTCTATCCGGGAACCACTCCGGGGGCCCTTTCCATAGGGGAAAAGGAATTCGTGGAGCTGTTTGCCGGCGAGCAGGTGCCCATGATCACCAGCGGGCCTTTCTTTGCCCCCAAGGCGCGTCAGCGCAATCCTGGAATCGAGGTCGCCTTTGCTCCGCCGTTTGAAGACTACACAGGCGGATACCTGGTTACGGGAAGCGGTGTTGCGATATCCTCGCAGACGGAGCATCCCGACTTGGCCTGGGAGTTCTTTAAGCACCTGGTGAGCTATCAGGTGGCTTCAAAGATGATCCAAGAGAATTCCCTGGCCTGGGCCAACACGGTAGCGCTTGATTATCCAGCTCTCAAAGAGGATCCGGTGCTTGGACCCATGTCGGAGATGGTAGCTAACCCTGCTTCTCGGTCGTGGACCGTTTTGCCCAGGCTCGGCGAGCTATGTGAGGTCGTCATGAAACACTCACAGGAGTACTTCCTGGGCAGGAAGTCGGCGCGAACCGCTTTGGACGATGCGGCCGACGAGTGGAACGAGATCCTTCAACAAGCGAAGGAGTAGGCTGACTGAATCACGCACTACGACTGTAGGGCACAGAGCGCTTTAAGCCTGTGCCCCACAGTCGTTATCATTCCTAACCTAAGAAATGCTTAAGAAATTCAAAGACAGGTACGATGTTGAGGGATTTTTTTTCCTGGCTCCAGCACTTATATTCCTGTTATTGGGCATCGCGTTCCCATTATTTAAGGTTTTTCAGTACAGCTTCCAAGAATACTCTGCTCAATCCCAATCTTTTACTTTCGTGGGATTGAAACAATATCAACGTCTTTTCTCCGATCCTCTGTTCGGGGTGAGCATAAAAAACACGTTCATCTTCACGGTCGGTTCGATCACTCTGCACCTGGCCATCGCATACCCCATAGCCCTGTTATTGAATGCGAAATGGCCTAACATGAAGGCGAGAAATTTCTTCAGAGGGGCTCTCATCTTCCCGTTTCTTTTCTCAGCCCCGGCGGCTGCCTTGGTGTGGGGTCTTCTTTATCTCCCGCTAGGCCCGTTAAATTACATCATCGAACGGCTGTTTGGCACAACGATCGCTTTTCTCGGTGACACGAGATGGGCGTTAGTCTCTATTCTGCTCGTCAACGCTTGGTGGAGCTTTCCCCTTTATATGGTACTGATACTCGGTGGATTGCAATCTATCTCTAAATCTTTGTACGAAGCCGCTCGGGTGGATGGAGCCAACTGGTTCCAATCATTTCGGCATGTGACGCTTCCCCAGTTGCGCTCTTTGACGATGACGATCGTTGTCATCGATTTTGCCACCACGTTTATCCACTTTGACCTGGTGTGGATCATGACCCGAGGGGGGCCGCTACGCAGCACCTATCTCATCAGCTTTTTCCTTTACCGGAAAGGATTACAGGATTTCAGACTAGGTTATGGAGCAGCGATAGGCGTGGTCATCGCCCTCATCGCTTCTGTGTGTATCGCGACCTATACATTCTTGTATTCTAAAGGAGGGAAAACCGAAGCCGAAGCATGAAGAAAAAGAGGGAGTTTTTCAAACAGCTGATCTTATACGGAACGGTGATCATTGTTACCCTCCTGGTTCTGTTTCCAGTTATCTTTGCAGTCTTTACCTCTTTCAAGCCCAATCGGGAGATATTTGCCTACCCACCGAGCCTATTCCCCGATGTATGGACCTTTGATCCCTACATCTCAGTGTTTTCCCAAGAAAGGTTTCTGCGCTTCTTTTTCAACGGCTACCTCATCTCAATATCCTCGACCTTGCTTAGTGTCCTCCTGGGCGCATTAGCGGGCTACGGATTCTCCCGATTCAGACTTCCAGCAAAACGCCTCCTGATGCTGGCCATCTTGGCCCTCCAGATATTCCCTGGAGCGGTATTGATGGTTCCCTATTTTAATCTATCGAGAGCATTAAATATTTATGATACCTATATTGCCTTGATATTGGTTAATACCCTCTTTTCCCTCTCTCTTGTGACCTGGTTGCTCAAAAGTTATTTCGACTCTATCCCCGTAACTTTGGAGGAAGCGGCCATGGTGGATGGATGCAGCCGGACAAGGGCACTTCTCTCTATCATAGCCCCTCTGGCACGGGCCGGGTTCATTGGAACCGGTGTATTCGCTTTTATCAGAGCCTGGAACGAGTTTATGTTTGCATTGATTCTAACGAAGGGACCTGAAAAGGCACCGGTTACCGTGGGGCTTGCCGAACTTTTTGGTCAATACTCTATCGAGTGGAACGGTATTATGGCATTAACGGTCGTTGCCACCTTTCCTTTGCTGATCGTATTCATCTTCGTACAGCGGTATATCATTGCGGGGATAACCGGTGGGGCTGTCAAGTAGGTGATCGTTGAGGAGTATCCTTCGGTCGCCAACAGCGTTAGAATTAGAAAGAGGAGGATGATCTATGAGCAGTCAGGTGCACATAGGCATCATGGGCACCGGGGCGATCGCTCGGTATCACGCGCGGGCGTGCCGCGCCGTGCCCGACGTCGAGGCCGTGGCGGTCGCCAACTGGCGGCCTGAATCGTTGCAACGGTTCGCTGATGAATGGGACATCCCGCGGCGCTATACGGACTTCGATGAGCTGGCTGGCGATCCAGAGGTCGACGCGGTCATCGTCGGCCTGCCAAACTATCTTCATGCTGCCGAAACCGAGCGTATGCTAGACGCCGGCAAACACGTGTTGTGCGAGAAGCCGATGGCCATGAACGTGGCCGAGGCCGAGTCGATGACGCGCACGGCGGAGCAGACCGGCAAGCTGCTGATGATCGCGATGTGCTGGCGCTTTGATATCGAAGTGCGATGGCTCCAGAGAGCCATCGCCAGTGGGCTGCTGGGCGAGGTGGTGAAGACCAAGCTCTATGCGATTCACCCTTCCGGTACGGGTCCCAAAGGTTGGTTTGTGCAGAAGAAGTTCGCCGGCGGTGGGGTGGTCATGGACATGGCCGTCCATAGCCTGGATATGGCGCTGTTCCTGCTCGGCGAGCCCCAACCGAAGCGGGTGTACGCCCACATCGGGATGCGTTACTCGACTCACGACGTCGACGACGAGGCCAGCATCGTCGTCACCTGGAACGATGGAACTTACTCGATCGTCGAGACATCGGCCTATCAGCCTCACGCTCCGGAGCCGGAGGGCACCGCCGAGGTGTTTGGCACCCAGGGGTACGGACGACTGTTCCCGAGCGAACTGCGTCTCAAGACGGCAGACGTACATGGCGTCGTCACCCCCGAGTTTCCCGAGCGGATCGAGCACTGTGGCTGGCCGATGTACGAGCGTCAGATCGAATACTTCGCCTCATGCGTTCGTGAAGGCAAGGCTCCGTTTCCCGGAGGCGCCGAGGGGGTGCTGATGATGCAGCTCGTCGAAGCCGTTTATGAGTCGGCGTCCAGCGGCAAGGCGGTTGAGTTGTCGTGGTAATCGGGCAAGGCCGGTGGCGTTCCTGGGCAAGCCCCTGTAAAATGAAGGTCGAACAGGAAAGGAGGCCATCCGTTGGCAGAGCAATTGGCAATAAACGGCGGAAAGCGTACCGTCCCCGAGGGACTGGCCAAGCCGTGGCCTCAGATCACCCAACAGGATAAGGATATGGTCATGCAGGTGCTGGACTCGGGGATCTTCGGGGGAGCTTACGCTCCACAGGCGAAAGCATTGCAGGAGGAGTTCGCTGCCTATATTGGAACACGATACTGTATCGCGACGAACAGCGGGACGGCTGCCCTTCACATGGCGGTCGCCGCCGCTGGCGTCGGCCCCGGCGATGAGGTCATCACCACACCGTTCTCATTCCTGGCCACCGCCACAGCGGTCATGCATCACGGCGGGATCCCCGTCTTTGTCGATATCGATCCGAAGACTTACAACATCGATCCTGGCAAAATCGAGGAGAAGATCTCGGAGAATACCAAGGCGATCATTCCCGTTCACATCCATGGGTTGCCCGCCGACCTTGACGAGATCCTTGAGATCGGTCGTAAGCACAACCTGGTGGTGATCGAGGATGCCGCTCAGGCTCCCGGCGCTCGCTATCGGAGGAAGAAGGTCGGGGCGTGGGGCGCTATGGGAGCGTTCAGCCTGAACTTTACCAAAAACTTCTCCGGGGGTGAAGGGGGGGTATTCGTCACCGATGATGACGAGTATCGATCAAGAGCGGATATGGTTCGCATGTTCGGCGAGGTCGTCGCTCGACCCGAAGTGGCCCAGCTGATGCCAGGTGAACAACGAAAACCAGCGCGTCGCAGCTACGTGGCCCACACGATGGGGTGGAACTACAGGACCCAAGAATTACCCGCCGCCCTTGCCCGCAGTCAGTTGAGTCGTTTGGATAGCTTCAACGAAAATAGCCGCCGCAATGGGGAGTACCTGAGCTCGGTTCTCGACGAGATCGATGGGATCGAACCCCCCTATGTGCCCAACGATCGAACCTCTATCTACCACAAGTACCGAGCCAGGTTGCATCCGGAGGCCGTGGGGTTCGAGGTCGAACCGACCGAGTTTCGAGATAAGATCATCCTGGCTCTCGACGCTGAAGGGGTGCCGGCGGTGCTGTGGCAGACCTTTCCTCTGCCGGCCAATCCGCTGTTCCAGCACAAGGAGGGCTACGGGAAAGGGTTCCCGTGGAGCTTTCCGGGGGCGCGCCCGATCGACTATCGGGTCGAGGAGTATCCCGAGGCGATGAAGCTGTTGGACAGTTCGATGGTGATCGGCTCGGAGCATTATCCGCTTTATCCTCAGGAGATGGAGCTGATCGAATATTGGGTCGAGGCGATCCACAAGGTATTTGCGAACTTGGACGAGGTGGTGGAAACGGTCAAGCTTCTCAAGGAATGAGGTTTCTAATGAAGATCGACAAGGTCACCTGCCACGTGCTGTCAGCTTCTGTTGAAGAGCCGATCCATTTCGGAATCGGCGCGTTCCCGACCTTCTCGGCCATCGTGGTCGAGATCGAGATCGACGACGGGACGACGGGGATTGGCGAATGTATCAGCCGTAGAACGCCTCAGGTGGTAAAGACGATCGTCGAGGATCTGCTCACCCCGGTGATTCGGGGGAAGGATCCGCTCGATATCGAGGGTTTGTGGGAGGCGATGTTCGACCAGTTGCGCCGCTGGGGACATTCGCGTGGGTTTATGGTGGAGGCGATCAGCGGGGTCGATATCGCGCTCTGGGACATCTTCAGCAAGACGCTGGGGGTTCCCTTGTACAAGGCGCTGACAGGCCACGGTCGTGATCGCGTCCGTTGTTATGCTTCGTCTGTCTACTTCAACGATCTGGACTGGATGCAGAAGGAGGCACAACAGCAGATAGACGCAGGTCACACCGCGATCAAGGTCAAGATCGGTCGGAGTCGGGAACTGGGTGGGCCGAGAATGGATGTGGCATCGGTGAAGGCGATTCGAGAGGCGGTCGGACCGGACGTCGAGCTGATGCTGGATGTCAATGGGGCGTATCACGCTGCGACAGCGGTGCGGGTCGGGAGAGAGCTGGAGCAGTACGATATCTCGTGGATTGAGGAGCCGGTACCTCCGGACGACGTGGCCGGATATGCCCATATCCGCCGTATGCTGAAGATTCCGATCGCCGGTGGAGAGACGGAGTTTACGGTTTACGGTTTTCGCGACCTGATTGAACAGAGAGGGATCGATATCCTACAACCCGACATCGCGAGGGCCGGGGGCGTGACCGGGTGCCGACGGATCGCTACGCTGGCGAACGCTTATCATCTTCAGGTCGCGCCCCATACTGGATTCTCGGGCGGTGTATCGCAGCTGGCTGCGCTCCAGTTCGCCGCTGCCACCCCCAACTTCCTGACCTACGAATATATGTACATCCACAACCCACTCCGGGAGATCTTTACCGAACCGTTTCCCAAGGCTGAGGATGGCTATATCGAGGTTCCCCAACGGCCCGGTCTCGGTTTAGAGCTCGATGGAGACGCCCTCGACCGCTATGCGTTGCGCTGAAAAGGAGGTTCCCTATGTCGCAATCTAAGACCGATGTCCGAGAGATCGGTGTCGGACTCATCGGCTATCAGTTCATGGGAAAGGCGCACTCTTACGGTTACATGACCTTGCCCCTGTTCTTTGTTCCTTCGATCCGGCCGGTCAGGCGGGTCATCTGCGGACGGCATGAGGAGGCGGTCCGTCACGCGGCTGAGCAATATGGTTGGGGAGATTACGAGACCGATTGGAGGCGGGTGATCGAACGCGACGATGTCGATCTGATCGATATCAGCACTCCCAACTACCTTCACAAAGAGATCGCCGTCGCCGCCGCCGAGGCCGGCAAGATCATCCTGTGTGAGAAACCGCTGGCCATGGATCTTGCTGAGGCCCAGGAGATGATGAACGTCGTGGAGGCGGCCGGGGTGAAGCACATGATCGTGTTCAACTACCGCTTCGTCCCTGCCGTCATGCTCACCAAGAAAATGATCGATGAGGGGGCGCTGGGCAGAATCTACCATTACCGTGCCGAATTTCTCGACGGGTGGTTGACCGATCCCAACGCACCGATCCAGTGGCGATTGGATGCGAAGCAGGCCGGGACCGGGGCACTGGGCGATCTCTGTGCCCACCTCATCGACCTGGCCCGCTATCTCGTTGGTGAGATCACCAGCGTCAACGGAATGACCGAAACGTTCGTCCACGAGCGTCCGATCGAAGAGGGTTCGAACGAAATGAGTCCAGTCACCGTCGATGACACCGCGATGTTTCTCGCCCGGTTCGACAACGGAGCCCTGGGAAGTTTCGAAGCGACCCGCTGTGCCGGAGGCAACTACGCGAACTTAAACTTTGAGATCAACGGGACGGACGGAAGCGTGCGCTGGCGCCTCAACGACATTCACCGGCTCGATTACTGGACTCGAGGGGATGAGGAGTCCAAACAGGGCTATCGTACGATCGTGACCGGGCACGTGGACCATCCGTACGGCACTGACATATGGCCTTACCGACTTCAGCTTAGTTATGGAGATCTGTTTACACTCCAGATTTACGAGTTCATGAAAGCGCTCGCTGAGGATCGAGATCCAAGTCCCGACTTTGGCGATGGACTGCAGTGCCAAGCGGTGCTTGAGGCAGTGGCGCGGTCGGTGCACGATGGACAGTGGGTCAACCCTCAGGATCTTCTCGCTTAGTTCAATCCTTCATCCAATCGAGCTTCTGAGCAGAGCCTGAGCACGCTCCCAATCTTGGGGAGTGTTTATGTTAAAGAAGGATAGCCTTCGGGGATCGAACCTGGCAATCTCCTCCACCTCCACAAACCGTGCGCGGATGGCGGGTAGAAAGGCGATGGTCAGGAGGTCGTTCTGCTCAATGGCCGCCTCCATGGCCGGCAGGCACGTCTTTCGATAGATGGCATACAACGGATGGAGATGGCGCTCCCTGGCTGTAGCCGATCCGCTTCCACTCTCTTCGTCCTTACCTACTCGAGGGATGACCGCATCGTGGTCTGAGTCTGAGGCGAGCCGGGCCATGTAGCGGATCAGGGGTTGGTTGAGAAACGGCATGTCGCAGGCCACGATCAGACTCAGAGGACGGTGAGCCGCTTGCAGGCCAGAGTACATGCCACCCAAGGCACCTTTGCCGGGCAAGATATCCTCCACGAGTCGGGTCCCGAGCCCCTGGTACTGAGCAGGCGTGTTGGTCACGATAATGACCTCTGTGCAAAGCGGTTCGACGGCCCGGATGACGCGATCAATCAGCCGCTGGCCTGCCAGTTTGAGGAAGGCCTTGTCCCCCTGACCTATGCGTCTGCTCTGCCCGCCGGCCAGAATGACCGCGCTCAGGTCCGGCAGCACTTGGTTCTCAGTCATATTCGCTCAGGTCGTATCACGGTGCCTGGATCAGTTCTCGGATCGCCTTTAGGGCAGTCACGTCATCTGCTATCGGGGCGAACTCGAACCCGATCGTCCTATCGTACCCCGCTTCCTGAATCGCCCGGAAAATGTTCCGGTAATTGAGCTCACCGGAGCCTGGCTCCCCCCGGCCGGGCACATCGGCCGCATGGAAGTACCCGATGGCCTCAATGTTCTCGCGAATTGTGGTAATGATGTTCCCTTCCGAGATCTGCATGTGATAGATATCATAAAGCACCTTCAGGGCAGGGTTTCCGATCGTTCTGATCAGTTGGAACGCAGGACGTGACCGATTCAGAAAATATCCGGGATGATCGTGGAGGTTGAGCGATTCGATCACCAGGGTGAGTCCGTCGCGCTCGGCGAGCGCTGCCGCCTGCTCCAACGCCCGGAGTAGGTTGAGATACGCCTCCTCCCAAGGTAGGTCCGCTGGCTTGGCAGCACTGCTCTCGGTCAGCGCATCGCTGAGCAGCATCAGAGAGTTACAACCCAGTTGGTTCGCCATCTCCAGGCTGGCATCGACCTCCTCCAGGAACGCCAAGCGATCCTCGGCGAGGATCGGAGAGCTGCGGCGGTGGGCACTGAAGTTGGTAACCCCGAGGCTGGTCCGGTCCAGCCGTTCCTGAATCGCTTCGATCTCTTTTTCGGTCCAGCCCCAGAACTCGATGTGATCGAACCCCTGCTCTGCGACCCGATCGATGCGCTCGGGGAATTCGAGCTCGGGGAAGATCATCTCCAGGCAGATCGAAAATTTCATGGTAGTTTGGTGATATCTCAGGGTTCATTATATCATAGTGGCAGGTCCTGATTGCCTTGAATTTAGCAGGAGGATGCATGAGTCGTTTAGCCGTTTCTACTTTCTCCATTGTGGCTCGGGATCCGGAGACCCTAAGCGTGTTCAGCGTCAGGTGGGACTGGTGGACGCTCAGAGTCGGGCCGCCGCTCATACCGGCTCAGAGTGCCTGGGATGGGCTGGGCATATCGTCGGCGAGGGTTACACCTGTCAGGGAAACATTCTGGCTGGTGAAGACGTCGTCAAGGTGATGGCGGAGACCTTCGAGACCACCCCGGGTGGTCTGTGGGATCGACTGGTCGCTGCCCTGGAGGCCGGGCAAGAGGCCAGTGGGGACCGCCGGGGGCAGCAGTCTGCGGCGCTGTTGGTCGTCCGCAAGGCCGGTGGCTATGGGGGACTCAGCGACCGCTTCATCGATCTGCGGGTGGATGATCACCCCGATTAACGAGCTGAAGCACCTGCTTGATCTGCACAAGCTCTACCTCTTCTCCAGCGATCCCCAAGATCTGTTACCGCTGGAGTTCATGCGTCAGAAGTTTTCCGGGTAACCTCGTCAGGGCTGAATGAGCAATCTTAATGTGCCATCCGGATCCTTGCGTCTCGCAAGCAGGCGGTGCCCCGATTTCTCAGCCCACACGATCACATCATGGATGTTCAGCACGTCGGGTAGGATCGCTTCAATGAGCGATTGTTGATTATCCTCCACCTGCTTCGTCAGCGCCGCGATGATGCCCGCACAGTTCTTGCCCCGACCGTCGATGATGACCCATCCGTTCCCGGATCTGTTGTTTACGCTGACTGGAGATTTTTTGAAGACGTCGATCTCGCCAGTCTTGCGGCGGTCTAATTCATGCTTGAGTTCTGCAACCGCTTCCCTTTCTACACCGGTTCTCCGGTCTCCTTTGTTGCAGACCGCTCCGCGCACGCCCACAATGTCGGGGTTGATGCGTGCCAACTCGTCTAAGTTGTCCATCCTGAGATGACCGGATAGGGCGGTGCTCATACCCAACTGTTTGCCCTCGAACACCATGTCACGCAGCTTGTCTTCAGGGATGAAGTCAAACAGGTTCCTGCCATCCTTGGTGAGCGTATCGATGAGGAAGCCGTCGCACTCTCCGTCCTTGGCCAACTGCACCATGAGATGGGGGGCAAGCCCATCATAGAGGGGATTGTCCGCGAACAGTGAGCCGATCAGTTTGGTATCGGATCCCTCCAGGGCGCGCCGCGATTCCTGCAGGATTTCGACCGCCGTGTCGTAATCCGTATTCACAAACCCGACCTTCACCGAGGCCGCGTTCAGCAAGGCCGCCGCATACACCGCCATCGATACGGTGCCCGGCTGATTGGGGACCACCCCCAGGGTCACGCTCACATGTTTCTCTTTGGGTATCTGGGCGCGCACCTGGTTTACCACGAAAGGATGACCGGATCCGACCAGCGCCTCCTGCAAGTTCTTCACATCGATGACGTCTGCGCCACCCCGTTCGGCCTCAAGGGCTTCATCGAGGTCTTGGACGCTGACCATCAACATCATCCCGCCTGCCGCGTTCGTCAGCTCGTTGATCCATGCTCTCGACGCCGTCTCGGCCGACGCACGGTCTACCTGGGCCGCCTGGGCCGGGGGATTCAGTTCCTTAAGTTGCTGCTTGATTTCAGCCTTCTCTTCAGCGGTGAGGTCTGAAAGCGGGGGCCTCACGTGACCCCCAGCCATGCCCATCAACTCGCCCCAATACTTCACCATCGGGACGGGCAACGCCCCACCTTGCTTCTGGACCGTCCTGCCCCACCACTTATCTGAAAGCTCCTTGATCGGTCGGATATGGGTATTGTAGAACTTCTCGTCTATGTCACCTTGCGTAGCCCGTTCAATGAACTGGACGTAGTGGTTGTGCTCCGGAGTGTCGAAGCGCCAGTCAGAGGTGTTAGCGAACATCACCTGCTGTTGGAAGCCGAGTTCCTTGCCCTTAAAGAGTATCCATTCATCGGGCGTGCTGATGATCGCGTCTTTGCCGAGCAACGTGTGGGTCTCGATGGACAGCTCTTGGTTGAAGCTGGCCTCCTTCACCCCGACCACATTGGGAATCTCGCAGATGCACTTCAGCCCGTTTGCACTCATCACGATGCCAAACTGCGGTGAGTTATAGAACATGATCGCCAACGAGGTGTTGTCGGCCAGCAGCCGCGTATATTCGATGACCTGCGCTTCGGTCTTGGTCACCATATAGGACGGCGCTACGATGAGCAGGTCAAACCCCACGGCTTCCGCGTGCTTTGCAAGTGCCAGCATCTCCTTTGCTGAGGTGTGCGTTACGTGGGTGGCGATGAGCCACTCGCCGTTGGCCTCGTCGCTCACGATATCCATGACACGTAGCCGCTCGTCATGGGTGAGGCTCCAGAACTCGCCCATTCCCCAGGTGCATCCCGCGCCCCGTGTCCCCAACTTACGGATGTGCCGGATATTGTGACGCAACCCGTCCTCGTCAATCTCGTCCTCGGGTGTGAACGGCGTCATCAGTGTCGTCCACTGACCCTGTAACGTCTCCCAAGCCCATTCCTGTGTCTCGTGTTTTTTATAGCGTGCCATGCGCGCTCTCCCCTTTTCTCAACTGATTTAAATCATCCTTAATTTGGCCAAATATCATCATACCACTCAGGTCCCTCTCCGTCAAACAGCAGGCCCATTTTGACCTCTGAAAGAGATTTTCTTATGATAAAGTCACCAGGTATCCAACATCTAAAAGCCTAAGAATAGGAGCAAAGATAATGGCCAAATCCAGGGCCAGGATCAAATACACCTACGAGGACTATAAAAGCCTGCCCGAATCCGAAACCAAGCGTTATGAGCTGTTACAGGGAGAGTTAATCATGGTTCCGTCACCCCGTTTCGAACACCAACGCGTCTCAAGAGACTTGGGATCTATCCTTTGGGAATTCGTTCGCGAGCACGACTTGGGCGTGATACTCCACGCTCCCTTTGATGTTCACTTCGTTGAGGCGGATGAGGACGAAGTGGTACAGCCCGATATCCTCTATGTGTCCAAGGAGCGTTCCGACATCATCACCGAAGAAGAGATTCAGGGGGTACCCGACTTGGTGGTGGAGATCATCTCCCCAGGGACCGAGGGGCGGGATCGAGGATACAAGAAGACCTTGTATGCCCGTCATGGTGTCAGAGAGTATTGGCTCGTCGACCCTGAGACGAAGACGGTCGAGGTGCTCACCTTGGGGAGGAAGGGGCAGGGATTTGAGACACTCGCCGTTTATCAGCGTACTGAGGTGCTCCACTCTCCCCTGTTAAAAGAATTAGAGGTCGATCTTCAGGAGATCTTTTGACAGAGGCTTGCGAACGGGACGGCCGATCTGGGCTCCAGGTTGGTAATCAGGAGCAACCAAAGCTGAAGCCAGACCTTTAACAATGCAGGAGAATGGAAAGCCGGGGCCATGGTTTTATTCTTTCATCATAGCAATGAATCTTGCCTTGGTTTTTGTGATTGTTGGGATAGTGCTCGAGAAAATCTGAGTTGGTTGTATGAGGCATATTATACGGAAAAATTCCGTATAATCAATAGATTGTGCCGGAAACGATAATGACTGAAAATTGTCCATTTTGTCGACAGAACATCCAGAGAGCACACATCGTTCTGGAAAATGACTTCTGTGTGTTTCTCCAGCCAGAAGAGCCAGTCCTCACCGGTTCGGGGATCATAATTTCCAGGGAACACCGGGAGACAGTGTTCGACCTGACGGAAGAGGAACTCCGTGCGACCTTCGACCTGTTGCGACAGGCGAAAGAGCGCATTGACCGGGAATTCGGACCGGATGGGTACAACGTCGGCTGGAACAACGGATCCGTCGCTGGACAGGAGGTCTTTCATGCTCATCTGCATGTGATTCCTCGCTTCCCTGATGAACCCTTTGTCGGGAGAGGGATTAGATACTGGCTTAAGCAAGAGAAAAACAAAAGGCACAGCAAGGGCATGCACCCGGACTGAAAATCGCTGGCGCGATTTCAGCCGGTGATGCCCGCCGTTATGCGGAGCCACGTGGCCGGTGTGTGCCATAGATACGTGTATGCTGATGATG
This sequence comes from Bipolaricaulia bacterium, assembly GCA_046758705.1. GTDB lineage: Bacteria > Bipolaricaulota > Bipolaricaulia > JBHIAT01 > JBHIAT01 > JBHIAT01. The sequence continues at coordinate 18,672 of JBHIAT010000021.1, read as the reverse complement.
ATCGCCAAGAGTCGAGTCGTATGGGTTATGATAATTGCGGGCCTTTTCCTCGCCCATTGGACCATGCCGACACGCTCAGCAGACGATAGCCACTCGGGGTTGATAACTGTGCAGTATCTGGCCTTGGGCGATTCCTACACCATTGGTGAGCGCGTGGATGTCAATCAACGATGGCCCGTGCAGCTGGCTCAGGCCCTGCGCGAACACGGTTACGTCGTCGAGGGACCGATCATCATCGCCCAGACAGGCTGGACGACGGATGAACTCATGGCTGGTATCCAACGGCAGAACGTGGACGGCACCTTTGATCTGGTGTCACTCCTGATTGGTGTGAACAATCAATATCGAGGTAGGGATATTGACGGGTACCGCGTGGACTTCCGCACATTTCTTGAGCAAGCGATAGGGTTTGCGAAGGGCGATACGGGGCGAGTGATCGTGCTCTCGATTCCGGATTGGGGAGTAACACCATATGCTGAAGGGCGTGACCGAGAGCAGATAGCAGCGGAGATCGATCACTTTAACGCCGTAAACCGAGAGGAGACAGAAAGGGCGGGGGCACGATACGTTGATGTGACGTCGGTGTCGCGAGAAGCGGCTAGGGATGGCGAGCTGATAGCATCAGATGGGTTACACCCATCTGGGAAAATGTATGCGGCTTGGGTGCGCCTTGTACTTCCTGAGGCACTGAGTGCGCTTGGCAGCGGAGGTCGTTAGCTGGCAGTCCAGAGTAGGCCAGGCGTTTTTGTCTGCTTCGAGGCGTAATATGCCAATTTTCGATGGTCACAATGACACATTGGTACACTTATACCTGCCAGAGCGTGGCGAGGGGCGCTCGTTTTTTATTCGGAGTGAAAAAGGCCATATCGATCTCCCCCGCGCTCATGAAGCTGGATTTAGTGGTGGTTTTTTTGCTATCTTTGTTCCGTCTCCCACAGCAAACTACTCAGGGCCACTCGACCCTAATCTAATCACTACAACAAAGAACGGGTACGAAGTGAAGTTGGCCGATCCAATAGACTTCGATTACGCTTATGGATTTACCAACGAAATCATCACAAGTTTGTTTCACCTTGAGGAAGCTGCTAAGGGTGCAGTCAAGGTTGTAAACAGCGTCGAGGACTTGGTTGATTGTTTAGGTCAAAATGTGTTGGCCGTCGTCCTACATTTTGAGGGAGCTGAGGCGATAGATCCCGAATTGCGCAATCTTGAAGCGTTCTACCAACTGGGTTTGCGTTCGCTTGGTATCACTTGGAGTCGTCCCAACGCCTTCGGTTGGGGTGTCCCGTTCAAATTCCCTGCCTCTCCGAACATTGGACCCGGTTTGACCGAGGCGGGTAAGGAATTGGTACGTGCATGCAACAAGCTCGGCATAATACTTGACCTATCACACCTCAACGAGCAGGGTTTTTGGGATGTGGTAAAACTGTCCGATGCTCCTCTGGTTGCAACGCATTCTGCAGCGCATGCGCTTGCGCCAAAGTCACGCAACCTCACTGATGAACAACTGGAGGCAATTGGTGATTCAAACGGAGTCGTTGGGGTTACTTTTGCGATCTATGATTTGCGCTCTGACGGCAGACTCCAAGGAGATGTCCCGCTGACGGCACTGGCACGTCACATTGATTATATTGCTCAGCGCATCGGAATTGATCACGTCGCTTTTGGTTCTGACTTTGATGGAACTACAATATCGAAAGAGATGGGGGATGTTACAGGATTGCCCAGACTTCTCGGGGTGTTGCGTGAGTATGGGTTTGATGATGAGGCTTTGCGCAAGCTGACTCATGAGAATTGGATTCGCGTGATTCGAGACACTTGGATTAATTAGCGGCATACCTTTACAGCGTGAACCCCTCACCTTTTTTTGGATTTCTCAGAGTCCCAAGAGCTAACCTCATTTCACATACGCTACTTGATTAACGCTGCAAATATGCCTTTAGCCCGCCGTCGTTCAAATACAAATAACAGACAAGCCCTTGAAATTAGTATCATCTTATGATACTATCCCCATGCGAAGAAGAAGCACAGAAAAACCTTGGAAGCGATCTTCGCCGAACCAACACGAGCCAATATCGCTTGGAGAGATATCGAAGCTTTGTTCATCGCCATGGGTGCAGAAATCTCGGAAGGCAGAGGTTCCAGAGTTCGAGTCGCATTACATGGTGTCAGAGCTGTGTTTCATCGCCCACACCCGCAAAAGGAAGCAAATAACAAATAAAGCGATGGTGAGATCGGTTCGCAGGTTTCTGCAAGAGGCAGAGGTGATACCATGGTGAACTACCCGATGCCTAAAGTCATCGAGCTTCAAGCAGGGCTGAGCCTGCGGGCCGGTTCCCGACCCCAAAGATTGCAGGAGCAATCTTACTTGACACCCTGTCGGTTTTACCCAACACAGGATGGTGGGGTCGGTCATTAACACGGCAGACGTGTCACTACAATGGGACGCTCCTTCTAACTATCGCTGCAGCGGACGCGGCTGTGCCGCGCCGCTGAGCTTGGACGTTAGGTGGCCAAGCTCCCAAAGCTCGGAGGGCGAGACGCGTGGCTGAGAGCAAATCCAACAGGGCACCATTCCCCAGTGGCCAGAATTCCATGTTAGCGCCACGGTACATGGAGATCGCCACCTTCATGCGAACGCCTGTGGTCGACGATCTCTCCGTTTTCGACATCGCAATGGTCGGGGTTCCTTACGACGGCGCGGTGACGAATCGACCAGGAGCCCGGCACGGTCCTCGCGAGATTCGAAATGCGTCAAGTATGATGCGAGCGATCCACCCCACAACTCATGTCAACCCCTATGAACTTTGTGGCGTCGGGGACGGCGGCGATGTACCGTTCACGCGGGTTTATGACACAGAGGGAGCCCACGAGGACATCGAGGAGTTCTTCTCCTCGATGAGCCGGGCCGGTGTGGTACCGTTAGCCGCTGGAGGTGACCACTCGATTACCCTTCCGATCCTTCGGGCGTTGGCGAGCGAGGCGCCGGTCGGTCTGATTCATATCGACGCGCACACTGACACCTGGGACCAGTTCATGGGCTCCAGTTATAGTCACGGTGCACCGTTCCGCCGGGCCGTTGAAGAAGGTCTGATCGATCCGGGGCGAACTGTACAGATCGGGATTCGTGGAGCCCAGAATTCGACCGAGGGATGGGACTACTCGGTATCGAGTGGGATGCGTGTCATTTTCATGGACGAAGTGGCTCGTATTGGCATTGATGCCGTGGGCGAGGAGGCCCGGCGGGTGGTGGGTGAGGGACCGACGTATCTCTCCTTTGATATCGACAGTCTGGATCCAGCTTTTGCTCCGGGAACGGGAACGCCAGAGGTGGGCGGGTTCACGACGATCGAGAGTCAGGGTTTGATTCGGAAGTTCAGAGGCGTTCAGCTTGTCGGGGCAGATGTGGTTGAGGTGGCGCCTCCGTTTGATCTGAGTGGGAACACGGCATTGGTCGCGGCAACGCTGATGTACGAGTTGCTCTGCGTGCTGGCGGAAGCGCGTGCCAGGAACGACTAGTGCGCGCCGCGGTTGAGGGCCTGAGCGCGCCGGCCGAGTGCCTGTTTCACTTGGCCACCTAACAAGCCCATGCAGCTGACGGCGCGCTCGTTTTGACAAGGAAGGTCATTGAGTTGTGAGCGTGGAACGTATGTCTTGGGATCTGCATCGGCCGTAAGGATTTCAAAATCAAGAGGGTGATTCGATGAGTGACTTTGTCATCTGCCTCAACAACGACAGTAATCCGGCGAGCCTGATTGTGGGCAAAGTTTACCGCAGGTTGCCGGATCCGGAAGCGGAGTTGCACAATATGCTCCGCATCATTGATGAGGACAAATCAGAGCCTGATGGCTATCTCTATCCGGCGTCAATGTTTGCACCCGTCGAGCTGCCGGAGGTAGCAAAGCGGGTATTGATGGCAGTGGGTGACTGAGTGCGAGCAGCGCTTTTTGACGGCTGCCGAAAGAGTCACTTTTGCGTAGAGAAGCCGCCTAACGATAAAGCTCAGCCGCCCGCCAAAGCGCCAGCGGAGGCGGGTTGGCTGTAGTCATTAAGGTGTACGGACATTTATAGCGTAAACCCCTCGCGGATCGGAAAATCCCCGGGCGGGTTCCGATGGAAACGGCTCACGTGGAACCGAGACAGGTCGATCGTGGGCTCCGCTCCCAAGATCATCTCGGCCACTGCCCGGCCGATCGCCGGCGCCCGCATGAACCCGTAGCCGTTGAATCCGACGGCAAACATGAACCCTCTTACATCTGGGTGCTCTCCTAGAAGCGGGTGTCGATCCGGAGTCGCGTTGCACAGTCCGGCCCACCCGCTTACCCATTTGGCGTCCTTGACACAAGGCAAGCGATGAAGGATCCGCTCGGCCGCGGATTCTAAGAAATCGCGGTCGGCGTTGTGCTTGAATCGGAACGGATCGCTCTCCCGCTCCTCGGTGCCATCTCCAACCAGCAGCGTGTTTCCCGCCTCCTCCGGTCTGAAATAGAACTCGTGGCTGACATCGTGAACGATGGGAAGAGCGGTGATATCGACATCCAAATCGGATAGTTCATAGGCCAACATCTGAGTCCGATAGGGTTTCAACGGCAGTTGAAGGTGGGCCATCTCGGCCACCGCCTGACCGTGTACGCCTGCTGCGTTCACCAGGATGCGGGTCGCAATCCTGCCGCGATTGGTCATGACCGCCTCCACCGATCCATCTCTGAGCGCGATCCCGGTCAATGCGGTATCGGTACGTATCTGAGCTCCGTGCTCTTGAGCTTGGCGAGCGAAGGCATTGGCCATCTCGTGGGGATCGGCATATCCATCGGTCGCGCAGTAGGCGGCGGCGACGACATCCTCGACAGCCAGCTCGGGGGCCAGTTCGTTGAGCCATCGACCGTCCCACATCTCGATGTTCACTCCGAGCGTTTGCTGTACAGCCACTCGCTGTTTGAGAAGGTCCGCCTCGGTTGCGTGGCTGACCAACCGTAACATCCCGATCTGATGAAACTGAACCTGATCGGGATACACTTCGGCCATCCTGCGAAACTGGGTGGTACTCTCCTGAACGAGTTGGACATCGGTTTCATTCCAGTGCATCTGGGAGACCACTCCGGCTGCTCTCCCTGTGGATCCTGAGCCTAGCGAATCTTTTTCCAACAGGACGACACCCTCCTGCCCCATCCGGGTCAGATGGAAGGCGATGCAGCAGCCGACGATCCCGCCTCCCACGATCACGATCTCGGCACTATTGTTCATTGGGCCCCTCCATGTGTACGTGATCAAAGCGGTTCCTCGCCTTGGCCGACGAGCTTGCGCTCCTCGCCGCGATGGGCACACGGATGGATTGAAGTGGTGATGGTCTTAGTGTCGACTCCCTTCAACCGCTCCTTCACCGCCTGGACGATCTGATCGGACTCCCAGAGTGGCATCTCCGGGTCCAACTCCAGGTCGAAGTCCATGTGGATCACGTTGGAACCGAGGTATTCAGCGATCATATCGTGAACACCTCGGACGCCGTCGATCGAGGTAATGATCCGTTTCGCCTCCTCATAAAAATCGTCATCGGGGGAGCGACCCAGGAGCAACTCCGTATTCTCTCGGATGAGCATCACACCACTCGATGCAATGATTGCTGCAATCACCAGCGTCGCGATCGGATCGCCGAGGTAAAAGCCGCGTGACACGAACCACACTCCGGCCAGCGCCGCCAGAATTGAGATCTCATCGTTGATCGTATCGTAAAGCTCGGTCTTTAATGGAAGTTCTTGTTGACTCTCCCGAGGTAACAATAGGATCAGCGGAACGAGATTGACCAGGAACGAGAAGCCGAGGATATAGATCGCGATATTCGGATCACCGAACGACCTCACCGGTTCGATCAGTCTGGGGACCGCTTCGCGCACCAGCTGGAAGCTGGTGATCGTAATGAACGTCACCGCGGCGATGAGCGAGACGATGCTGTTCACACGCCGATGACCGAAGGGATGTTCGCGATCTCCACCGCGCTCTCCCAACCGTCGACCCGCGATCAGCGATCCGGTCACCAACAGATCGACCAGTGAGTTGAGCGCCTCCCCGAGCAGCACGAGGAACCCCGTGTACAGGAAAGCGATCAGCTTCACCACCGTCAAAAACCCGCGGCTGATCAGACTGATCCGCAACCTCCACAGATTCGTCATAACCTGTGTTTAAACTTTAGGAAACACTGAGGAAGATTTCAAGGGAACCCTTGTGTAGCAGGATTGAAAATCAAGACGGCGAAGGGTAACATTAAACCGATTCGGATGATCAAAATCGTCACGTTTCTCTCCGACTTCGGTTCACAGAGCGGCTATCCAGCAGCGATGAAGGGCGTTGCTGCCGAGATCTGTGATGCCCGATTTATCGATATCACTCATGAGGTCGAACCTCAGAACGTGCGGGCGGGGGCGTTCGTCCTCCAGATGGTCGCCCCATACTTTCCGGCGCATACGGTCCATTGCGCAGTCATCGATCCGGGCGTTGGTACTGAAAGACGGGGGCTGATTGTGGCAGCGGACGATCAGCTGTTCGTCGGGCCGGACAACGGGCTGCTGATCCCGGCGGCCCACAGGCTCGGGACCCCCCAAATCTACGAGATCCAGGACCAGACTTACATGCGTCCTAACGTATCGAGTACATTCCATGGCCGGGATATCTTCGCACCGGTCGCCGCCCACTTAGCGAATCGCGTCCCGCCCGAGGCGATCGGCAATCCGATCGACGATTGGGTGGACCTGGAATTTGGTCAGGGACAACTCGATGGGGACCGACTCACCGGCGAGATCATCTACATCGATCGCTTCGGAAACCTCATCACCAACATCGCCGGGGAATTGCTGCGGGCGTTCGTTGGCTCCGGCGAGACGCTGGTGCTGCTTCATAAGGAAGAGATGCGGGTTCGTGTGCTGCCTGCCTACGGCTTCGCCGAGGGACCAGACCCGCTGGTGACGGTCGGCAGCCACGACTGCGTTGAGATCGCGATCAACCGAGGGGATGCCGCCAAAGCGCTGGGGCTTGGGGACGGCGATCCCATCACACTCGTTCGAGACCCAAGTAAGGGGTGATGCTGTAGTGAAGCAGTGGGAAGACCATGTCTACATGGAATATATACAAGCGGATAACGAATTCGTCGGCAACCATCTGCCATACAAATCGATCGATCACTCGAGCTTCGGGTTGATCGCCGACGCCACCGGCTTTGGGGTCTTTCTCGTTGAGGGAGAGGCACGGATCAAACCGCTCGTCGGCGGTCTGGATGAAATGCTGAAATCGATGCGCAACATCCCGGGCACCTCTAGCGACATCAACAAGCAGGATGCCAGAGAGTGTATGAATCAGTTCGTGGGGCTCTGGGAGGCGAAGATCCGGGAGGCGGGGAAGTGGGAGGAGATGATCAAGCGGGTCGAAGCAGAGGGGCCGATCGAGGAATGGCAGGAGCCGGAAGAGGGGCCGGGGTTCTTGCGCAGGCTGTTGGGCCGTTCTTAGTAGATCGAGCGCAGGATTCATATGATGAGGATCGACGTCGAGCAAGTTTATCGAAGCCATCCGTTCGTCAAAGAGATCCTCGAACGGTTGCAGGCCGCTGGTTTCGAGGCTGTCCTGATCGGAGGGGTCGTCCGGGACGGGGTGCGGACCCAATTGGAGCCTGGTTATCCGTTCCCGCCTGAGGACATCGACATCGCCACCTCGGCTTCACCTGAAGAGATCGAGCGGTTGTTCAGAGATGTCAAGGTCGTCGATGTCGGTCGACCCTATGGGGTGATGAGGGTTGTCGCCCCAGACGGCCGAACTTACGAGGTGGCCAGCTACCGAGTTGAGGGGGCGTACCGCAGGGGGCGATGGCCTGAGGCGGTCGAACTCGTCGGTGATCTCGAATCCGACGTCAAGCGTCGGGACCTCACCATCAACGGCCTCGCTGCCCAACGAGACGGTGAGGTGGTCGACTACGTCGGCGGAATCCGGGATCTTAAGAAGAAAATCATCGACACGATCGGCGACCCGGAGGCGCGGTTCGCCGAGGATTATCTGCGGATCCTGCGGGCGGTTCGCTGCGCCTGCGAGCTGGACGGGAAGATCCATCCCCGGGTTGAGACCGCTATCCAAACACACGCGGCGCGGATCCGGGAGATCTCGAACGAGCGGATCCGAGACGAGCTGTTCAAGATCCTTCGCACCACAAACGCCGCCAAAGGGATTCGGTGGCTCGACGAATACGGTCTGTTGGAGGAGATCCTCCCGGAGTTGGTCGTCACTCGAGGGACTCCACAACCGAAGCATTATCACCCGGAGGGCGATGTCTTCAACCACCTGGTGCTCACCCTGGAGGTTGCCGACAGGCACGGCATCACTGACCCGATTCTAAAACTCGCTGTCCTGCTCCACGACGTTGGCAAACCGATCGCGCTGGAGCAGAATCGAGGTCGCAACGTGGCTGGTCACGCGCGTATCGGGGCGGAGATCGTTGCCCGGATCGGGCGTCGACTGCGGCTGACCAACGATCAGATTGGGGAGCTTCGTTACCTGGTACAGAACCACATGCGGATCGCGGATCTTCCGAAGATGAGGCGGGCGAAGCAGGTGCGGTTCATGCAGGAGGGCGAAAACCCTGAAGCGGACCCCCCAATGTTCGAAGCCCGGTTCCCGCGGTTTGCCAAGCTGCTTGAGTTGATGATCGATGACTTCGAGGCGAGCGCCCGCCAGGACGAATGGAGATCGGTGGTGGCCGAGGCTGAAGCGGTCGCCGAGCACATCGCCCAGCTCGATCATAGCCGCGATCCGGGTACGCTCATTAACGGTCGTGATCTCCTCGAGATGGGCGTTCCGGAAGGGCCACGCGTCGGCGAGATCCTGGGGAAAGTCCACGAGCAGATCCTCGCCGGGGAGATCCGCACCCGGGACGCGGCGCTGACGGCAGCGGAACGGTTGATCGAGCCCGGATCCAACACCGAGAACGATGCCCAAGGAGGCGATCGAAACAATGGCCTATGAGAGCCTCCGAGAGTTTGTTGACTTTCTGGAGCGCCGTGACGAGCTGACTCGGGTTTCGGTCGAGGTCGATCCGATCTATGAGATCACCGAGATCGCCGACCGGGCGGTCAAACACAACGGGCCGGCCCTGCTGTTCGAGCGCGTGAAGGATTCCCCGTTCCCCCTGCTCATCAACGGCTATGCGTCGACCCGGCGGATGAACTGGGCGTTGGGGGTCGAGGATCTGGACGAGCACGTCAGGCGGATCGAAGAGCTGATTAAGATCCAGGTCCCCGAGGGACTGGTCGATAAGCTGCGTCAGCTTCCCCGATTGTTCGACCTGACCAAATACCTTCCCAAAACGGTCTCCTCCGGAGCGTGCCAGCAGGTTGTCTACGAGGGAGACGAAGTCGATCTCGGTATCCTGCCGGCGATGAAGTGCTGGCCTGAGGACGGCGGGCGATACATCACCTTGCCGATTGTCTTCACCGTCGACCGGGAGACGGGGCGACGGAACGCCGGGACCTACCGGATGCAGATCCTCGACAAGAACCAGACGGCAATGCACTGGCAGATCCACCACGGCGGGGCGGAGCACCTGCGCGGCTACGAGGCGGCGGGCGAGACGATGGAGGTGGCCGTCGCCCTGGGCGGTGATCCGGCCCTTGCTTATGCCGCCACCGCTCCCATGCCACCGGGGATTGACGAGATGCTGCTCGCCTCGTTCCTGCGCCAGCGTCCGGTGGAGATGGTCGATTGTGTCACCGTCGATCTCCAAGTCCCCGCGTGCGCCGACTTCGTCCTGGAAGGGATGATCCGACCGGGGGAGCGGACCGTAGAAGGACCGTTCGGCGATCACACCGGCCATTATTCGCTGGCCGATGAGTACCCGGTCTTCCACGTCACCGCCCTCACCCACCGCAAGGACCCGATCTACCCGTCTACGATCGTCGGGAAGCCCCCGATGGAAGATGCTTGCCTGGCAAAGGCCACCGAGCGGCTGTTCTTGCCGCTGATGCAGATGATCATGCCCGAGGTGGTCGACATCAATCTGCCGATCGCCGGAATCTTCACCAACTGGATTATCGTCTCGATCGACAAGCGGTACCCGTTTCACGCCAAGAAGGTGATGAATGCTATCTGGGGCACCGGTCAGCTGTCGTTGATCAAGTTCGTCGTCGTCGTCGACAAGCGGGTGAACGTTCACGATCTGGACGAGGTGATCTGGCGGATCGGAAACAACGTCGATCCGGGGCGGGATATCATGTTCGTCGAGGGTCCTCGGGATGTGCTGGATTTCTCGGGGAATCTGCCGTTCGCCGGGGTGAAGATGGGGATCGATGCAACCCGGCCGTGGCCCGAAGAGGGGTATACGGGCGAGTGGCCTGATGAGATCGTGATGTCTGAAGAGATCAAAGAACTGGTCGACCGGAGGTGGACGGAGTATGGAATTTCGCTGTAAGATCACCTCCGTGATTGGCCGGTGAGATTTCCACCTTCATATGATGACTTCAGTAGCGAAAACACTGGAGCAACTGTCTGATCTGATCAAGATCAAGGCGGCGATCTTCGCACTCCCGTTCGTCATCACCGCGATGGTCTGGGCGGCGGACGGGCTCCCTGAAGCGCGCGCGATTCTGTGGATCCTGATTGCAGCGTTCTCCGGCCGCGCTGCAGCGATGGCGTTCAATGAGTTCGCTGATCGGGAGTACGATGCCAAAAACCCTCGCACCCGCAACCGACTTCTGCCGACCGGTGTGGTCTCTCCAGCTCAGGTGGTTGCGTTCGTTATCGGGATGTCCGCGCTGTTTATCTTCAGCGCCGCTATGCTCAACCGACTGACACTCTTGCTCTCCCCGGTGGCCCTCTTTATCTTGCTCGGCTACTCGTTTATCAACAAGATAACCTACTCTCATCCGTTCGTCGGGCTTGGGCAGAGTGTCGGTCCGGTCGGTGCCTGGATCGGCATCCGAGGCGAGCTGGATCTACCGGCGGTGCTCCTCGGTCTGGGGGTGTTGTTGTGGGGAACGGGGTTCGATGCCTACTACGACATCCAGGATCTGGAGTTCGATCAGGAGCACGGCTATTCCTCAATCCCGGTTCGGTTCGGGATCCCGGCAACGTTGCGCTTCGCCCGCTTCATCCACGCCCTGATGGTCGCCGCCCTGGTCCCGCTTTATTTCCTCCTCGACCTCAACTTCCTCTACCTGATCGGCCTGACCCTGATTGCAGCGCTGCTCGTCTATGAGCACTGGATCATCGATCCCCGGGATTTCACCACGATCCGCCGTGCGTTCCAGCGGGTCAACGGCGCGATCTCCCTCGTCTTCATGACCTTCTCCATCGCTGCGATCTTTTAACTGCAACTTGGCAGCTATGGCGTAGCGACTCCACGCAATTGTGCTTCGAAAATCAATCCTACACGACCTCTTGACTTGTTGATAGGGTGACAAAATTCATCGCTCCTGCCAGTCACGTGACCTTGTGGATGGCTATGGGTTACTTTAATATGATATGATGGGGTAAGTGCCGTGAGCAAGAAGGAAGTAGCTTGAAGAGGAAACAGCTTCAGCTTTTCGAGATCGATAAGAAGAAAGGCGATGGTGGTTTTAAAGACCCGGCCGCATTAGAGAACAAAAGTCTCCCTATCCATCGCTGGGTCACTTGGATTGCTGGTTTTTCCGCTAGCTTTGTGGATGGCACGATAGCAAAGTATTTACAGAATCCCCCACCGAATTCGGTCGTTCTTGATCCTTTCGCAGGCGTGGGAACGACGCTTATCGAAGCCTTTTGTAAGGGGATCAACACAATCGGTTTCGAGATCAATCCATTTGCTGCACTAGCCTCAAGAGTTAAGCTGCAATCGACACGGATTGACCTGGAAGCACTAAAGCAAGCGATTGCTAGCTACGAAAGTTATATGGCTCCACTGGAGTCGCAAATAGATAGGGCTTTTATAAAAGGCTATGAAACAGGAGACCTTCCAGGAGCCCCGGAGCCAACTACAAAACCTCCAGAGAAATTCAGGTCTCGGATTCCCTTTTTTAGCCCACTTGTAGAGAAAAAAATTTTGTTTGCGTTTGATCATATCTACTCTCTGAAAAATCCAGCAGTACAAGATATCTTCCGAGTTGCGCTAGGAGCTGTTATGGTAGGCGTCTCTAACTATAGTTATGAACCCTCATTAGGCTCAAGACCTGCTGCTGGCAAAGAACTCATCTCTAATGCAGCCGTTAGCGGTGTTGTGTCCAACAAACTATGGGAGATGGCAGAAGATATTGAGTGGTTTCAGGGAGAACTTAGGTCACTCACTTCGCTTCCAAAAGCAGAAATCTATGAAAAGAGTTTCTTTCTGGCACTAGAGCACTTAGATCCTGAATCTGTAGATCTTGTTATTACCTCACCCCCCTACATGAATAATTACCATTATGTTAGGAACACGAGACCCCATTTGTTCTGGTTGCAGTTTGTAACTAGCCCGAAGGATCTCCGTACCTTAGAGCAGGAAAGCTACGGGAAATTCTGGCAAACAGTTCGGGACCTAGAACCGCTTAACTTGGATTTCCAGCTTCCAGAACTTCAAGAGGTTATCGATACCATAAGATATATCAAACCTGATAAGGGAACTTATGGAGGGTCTGGTTGGGCGAACTACATCAGTACTTACTTTAACGACACTTATCGCCTCATGGAAATCTTGAAGAAGCTATTAAAGCCTAAGGGGGTAGCTGTCATCGTGGTTGGGAATTCGATCATCCAAGGGGTGGAAATCAATGTCGATAGCTTTTTTAGCAAGATTGCTACGCTACATGGGATAAGCACAGAAGGCATCTATATCGTGAGGGAGAAGCGTGTAGGCTCAAGCATTGTCAACACAGGTGCCAGGGAAAAATCCCCAAGAAGACTGAGACTATATGATGCGGCAGTTGTACTCAAGCGATAGCTCTTATATCAGGTCAGGTGGTTAAGGTGTTCATGAACTCTACGACGTATCTCCTCTTCGCCCATTGCGTTAGGAGGTAGTTTGAGTTTCTCAACCCATTCTCTGCCTGGGTGTAAGGTGTCCCATTGCGATCGTTGCTGACCTGCTCTACCCCTACCCGGAGTGTGAATTCCAAAGCCCTCAACCACGGTGTTCCATATCGGAGAAAATTGACGGATTAGTATTTGCTCTCCTAATGAAACCCAAGTTTGCTCTAGAACCAAATATTTACACCCGAAATCATCTACGTTTAGATTGACTGCCTCATTAATAGACCTGGCGTGTTCTCTAAGCCTATTATAGAGAGGGGTCTGCCGTGTGGTTGAGCCACGAGCTGTTCGAACCCCCTTAAGGTTAGCCTTCCCCGCATAGATCGGTACATTGTATTGTCCACGCGCATTCCTCTCAGCTAATCGAGAATACAGATCAAAACTGCCGAAGTAGTAGAGCGCGTATATACCCGCACCAGGAAAGCTCTCATCAGGAGGGAGTGGGTGACCGGGACAATTGTTTAGAGCCTCTAGAATTCTTCTTTCAAGTTTCTCCCGCTCTTCCTCCCCAAGTGGATTGAAAAGCTTTTCGCACATTATCCACCACTGATCTCCATGCCTATGATAGGGCAACTGCGAAGGTATCTCAAAAGTTGCATCAAAGGTCGAGATGGTGTAAGCTAGGTAAAAGCCCTTGACGAATCAATCGAAGGAGGTGGGTATCATAGACAGTAAGCGAAAGTCTTCTGCTCACCTCAGTGTGTGGATAGCCGGGCTACTCGTCCTTATCCTCTCCATGTTTATCGGGTTGATCTTTGCCCCGGTCATGTCGGAGGCCCGCCAGGCTTCCGGGACGAACACGATTACGTTCACTATCCCCCCGCTTCAGTCGATGGTGATCGGTTCGGAATCCAGCACCTCTTCTCTTGCCTCAAGCTTCACCATCCCGAAACCGACCGTCGAGGATCTGAATCGAGGCTCCATCGAGCGACCGACAGCTGAGACGTTGATCGTGATGAGCAACATCCCCTGGGTCGTCAAGGTCAGGACGGAGGACCGCGATATGGGGACCAGCTTCGACGGGGGCTATACGATGCCGATCGACCGGTTCCAACTGAGAGAGTCCGGGAATCGCTATATCTCCATCGACAACTTCGATCAAATCTTGGTAAACGGCGCTCCTGGCCGGTATGAGATCGGGGTCGATTACCGGGTGCTACTCAATGGAGAACAGTATCAGGACGGAGATTACCATATCGTGGTGATCTACACGATCACCACCGACTGAAGGAGCTGACCCTCCACCTGCCCTTCCTACGTTTCCAGGCGTGAAAAGGAGGATCTACGATAAACAGAACAGCGTTTACTTGGGTGCTTATCGCGTCAGTTGTTTTAACAGGTGTCATTGCCACACACGCAGCCCAAGAGACGTCGGGGGGAGAGTTGCACGTGGGGGCTTTGGCGCGCTTGATCCACGAAAGAGCAGCTCACCAATGGTATTACGCGGACCGCATCGCCTGGCAGCGTGCCCGCCGTCACGGGGACCCCGCCAGACTCAGCGAAGCCAACAGCTTCATCCAGGTTGCCATCTACAACACCAGGAATCACAACCCTGAGCTATATACAACCATTGCTCAGCGACACGACTACTACGACTTCATCAGCTATATCTTGGAACATGATCCCAATACGACCGAGGCGAATCGAGATGTCCGATTCTTTCATGCGGCGGCGATCGTGACGGCATCGCCAGGCGTTGGGACGGCCGAAACGATAGTCGGAGCGGTGGTCCTCTCCGATGACAGCAGACGGATGCTCACCGAAATGAGCGTCGTGTTGTTCGGTTACAACATGCGAGTCATCAACAATCTGCTGTTTGAATGGCAGGAGCCCCGGAATCCTTTGCAGGTCGGTTCCACAGAGAGGATCTCCGCATTGGATTTCGATCTCAAAATGGTCGAAGTGGAACAATCGATCGTCGAGGACTACCTGAAGAGGAACAGGGCCTCTCTTACCCCACAGGTTGTGAGGGAAATCAACTTAACGCTTAATCCCACGCGGTCATGGCTGCTCCGCGACCCACAAGAGTTCAGATGGGCCATGACAGCCGTTGGCGGCCCGCTGGACTTTACCATCCAGGCTCATCGGATAGCTATTGGCAAAGCGCTTGTGTTCATGTTTCATGGCAGAAGCATGCAAACGTATCTGGACTACATGCGCACCGTTGAACAAAAGAGCGGCCATCTGCTGGTCTGTATGTGATATCCTCAATGTTTCATCTCATCAAAGCGGAGTGGAGAATGGAGTAGAAATCCGGTATTGATCACCATTCCATTTGACACAGATCATCATCCCGAAGTACAATGGCTCACTCCGATTCCAGGGGTCCCATCATGAGATTACGGGTGCAGCTCTTCGGACCGTTCCAACTGTGGCGCGATGATGAGCCGATCCCGCTGGAAGCCTGGAGAGGTTACAAGGCCCAGGCCTTCTTCAAGATCCTGCTCACCGAACCCGGCCGCCCGTTCACCCACGATCAGCTCATCGATTGGCTCTGGCCGGATACCGATCTCGATAAAGCGGACAAACATCTGCGATCTCTGGTCAGTCGTGTGCGTCACATCCTCGAACCTGAGCTCAAACGCGGGACGCAATCCCAATATATTCTCACCCGTCCCTCAGGCTACCGCTTCAACCCCCAAGCGGACTGTGTCATTGACTCCCAACGGTTCGAAGGTCACCTGCGACAAGCCAGGCAATTGGAATCAAACGCCCAATTTGAACCGGCGATTCGAGAATATGAGCAAGCGCTGGCTCTGTATCAGGGAGAGTTCCTCGCCGACGATCGCTACGAGGACTGGGCCATCCCCCACATCGAAAGATGGCAGCGGACCTATCTCGATGCCCTGTCCCAACTGGCCGAATGCCATGCGCGCCTGGGTCAATACCGGCGAGCGATCGAGTACTGCCAGCGAGTGATCGAGCTGGATCCCTACCATGAGGAAAACTGTCGTCAGAAGATGCGCTATCACGCTCACGCGGGCGAGCGGAGAGAAGCGCTGCGGGTTTATGAAACATACGCCAAGACACTCAGAGACGAGTTGGATATGGAGCCTGCACCGGAAACCCGCGAGCTTTATCTACAGATTCGCAACGGCGAAATTCCTGTTCTTGAACCTCCTCGAGCGGTTCCTAACAACCTGCCGATCGCGTTGACCCGGTTCATCGGGCGCGAGAAGGAACTGGACACCGTACAGAAACTCCTGTTGGACGAGGATGTGCGTCTGCTGACCCTCACGGGTGTGGGTGGCACGGGCAAGACCCGCCTGGGGCTCAAGGTAGCCACGGATCTGCTCGATCACTTCGAGGACGGCGCTTACTTTGTAGACCTGTCCCCCCTCCGCGATCCTGAATTGATGGTTTCAACCATCGCTCAGACGCTAAGAATCAAGGAATTCGGGGATCGACCGCTCATTAACATCTTGAAGGGATTTCTGCGGGAAAAGCAGATGTTGTTGTTGCTCGACAACTTCGAGCCGGTCGTAGAAGCGGCACCGCAGGTGGTGGAGCTGGTGGCGACCTGTCCTCAGCTGAAGGTGTTGGTGGCCAGCCGGGAGGTGCTACACGTGAGCGGGGAGCATGTGTTCCTGGTGCTGCCGCTGATGCAGTCCGAGGCAGTTCAGTTATTCATCGAACGGACGCGGGCGGTGAAACCCGACGTTGCGGGCACTGATGAGAACGCCTCAGCGATCGTCGAGATCTGTATTCGTCTGGGGGGAGCACGACAACCTGCGGGCGGTGCTGGTGCACTTTGAGCAGAGTGGGGAGGCGGAGATGGAGTTGCGGTTGTGTTGGGCACTGGGGTGGTTCTGGCTCATACGCGGTTCTCCGAGCGAGGGACGCAGGCGGCTGGAAGGGGCGCTGAAACGGGGCAGCGGTGTGTCAGCGGCCGTGCGGGCGAAGGCGCTTCATGGGGCAGGTTGGATGGCATGGCGTCAGGGTGACTACGATCGGATGGCGGAACTCTGGGAGGAGAGCCTGACCCTGTTTCGGGAACTGGGGGACAAGTGGGGCATCGCACGCTTGGTCCGCAATCTGGGGTATGTGGCAGCCGAACAGGACGACTTGGGGCAGGCGGCGGAACTTTTTGAGGAGGGATTGGCCTTGGCCAGGGAGCAGGAAGATAAGGAAGTTATCGCGCACTTGCTCGAAGGCCTGGGGCAGGTGGAAGCTGGACAGGGCGACTTGGGACAGGCGGCGGAACTCTACGAGGAAAGCCTGACCCTGCAGCGGGAACTGAGGGACAAGGGGGGTATTGCCTTATGTCTAGAGGGCTTGGCGGGGGTGGCCTGCGCAAACGGGCGACCAGAGCGGGCAGCGCGGCTATTTGGAGCAGCGGAGGCGCTGCACGAAGCCATCGGCTTTCCCTTGCCGTCTATCGACCGCACCCTCATGGATTATGACCGCAACGTGTCCGCCGTGCGCGCTGAACTGGGCGAGGAAGCGTTTGCGATAGCGTGGGCCGAGGGACAAGCGATGCCACTGGAGCAAGCTATCGCACACGCCTTAGAGAAGGTTGGCAATAGCTGACATCTTTTCAACGGAGAATAAATCCATCCCGTAGCGGATCATCCGGGTCAATGAAAAATTCGTTCTGCCCTGTTATGTAAGCCGTGCCTTCTATTTCAGGAATAATAGCGTCGTAAGAGCCATATTGAGTTGTTTGGACGATGCGCCCGGTAAAGCGACTCCCAATAATGCTTTCGACCACCAAGGGTTGGTTGAGTTCAATTTCTTCCCGAGCAAAATGAATGGCCAGACGGCCACTAACCCCGGTTCCAGTGGGACTTCTGTCGACCTCTCCTTCGGCAAAGATGCAGACGTTGCGGCTATCGGCGCCTTCACTTTGCGGGGGACCGATAAAAATGGTCCCGTACAGAAAACTTAAATCTTCTTCAATAGGATGGCTGATCGGATGACTTTTCATGATGGCTCGTTTGATATCCATCCCCGTTTCAATCAGCGGACGGAAGTTTTCCGGAGTGAGCGCTAATCCAATTTCCTCGGCCTGAACGTACGCATAAAATGCCCCGCCGAAAGCAAGGTCGTATCGCACCTGACCTAAACCCGGCACATCAACGGTTTCATCCAAAGCCACGACAAACGAGGGAACGTTGTGAAAATAAACACTTTGCACCCGTCCCTTTTCTCCTTTTTCTTTTTTGACCCTTGCATGAGCGGTCACCAGTCCGGCGGGAGTATCCATTTTAACGGTTGTTTCAGGAGCGTTCATCGGGAGCATACCGGTCTCCAGTACCACGACCGTCACCGCAATGATTCCATGGCCGCACATCGTGCTGTATCCTTCGTTGTGTAAAAACAAGATGCCGAAATCGGCTTCCGGCGTTACCGCCGGAGTCAGGATGCAGCCATACATGTCGGCATGTCCCCGGGGTTCCCACATGAGGGCGGTTCTCAAATGATCCAGATTTTGTTTCGCATAACGACGACGAGCCAGAATGGTATCGCCCGGGAGTTCGGGAAAGCCACTGAGGATGACGCGCAAAGGTTCGCCTTCAGCATGCGCATCAATGGTTGTGATTCTCGGCCAATCATCTGGGGGTGTCCAGGTTTCATCGGCATCCATGTTAATCAATCCTCAAAAGCTTTGTGACATCCTCCCGGCATTAAACATGCCGGGCATCCCGTCGTTGGAATGCCAGC
>JBHIAT010000020.1:0-33076 GCA_046758705.1 Bipolaricaulia bacterium | reverse complement strand
GGGACTGTCGGGCATCAGCTGATCGAGGAACCACAATCGCTCCTGGGCAAAGGAGAGCGGCAGGTATTTTTCCCGTGGGACGGGCCGTATGGGCGGGACGTTTAGGCCTTGCCCCGTCAGACGGGTCGCTTCAATACTCTCAGCCAGACCGGCGACGGTAGGCAGTTCAAACAGGCGACGTAGAGGCAGCTCCACCTGGAAAGTGTCGCGCACCCGGGAGATGACCTGAGTGGCCAGCAGCGAATGGCCCCCCAATTCGAAGAAGTTGTCGTAGACACCGACCTGTTCCACACCGAGCAGTTCGGTCCAGATGCCCGCGACCCTCTCCTCAATGGAGGTCCGAGGCGCGTTAAAGGTGCGTTCCAGCTCAGGCCGGGTCGGGTCGGGTGCAGGCAGTGCGCGGCGATCCACCTTGCCGTTGGGTGTCAGTGGCAGGGCGTCGAGCACCACAAACGCCGAGGGAACCATATACTCCGGCAGTTTCTGTTGCAGGAAGCGACGCAGTTCAGTGGTGGAAGGGGCAGGCTCCTGATCGACGACCAGATAAGCGACCAGGCGTCGGTTACCGGGCGCATCTTCCCGGGCGAGAACCACAACCTCGTGCACGGCGGGGTGTTCCCCCAGCACGGCTTCGATCTCCCCGGGTTCGATGCGGAACCCCCGGATCTTTACCTGATCGTCGTTACGACCGAGAAACTCGATATTCCCATCGGGTCGGTAACGGGCCAGATCCCCGGTTTTGTAGAGGCGCGCGCCGGGCTCGTCACTGAACGGGTCGGGAATGAACCGCTCGCCGGTCAGCGCCGGCCGGCCGTGGTAGCCGCGGGCCAAGCTGACACCGCCGATGTACAGCTCGCCCGGCACGCTGATCGGCACCGGTTGCAGATGTGCGTCCAGAATGTAGATCTGTGTGTTGTCGATCGGTCGACCGATGGGGACCGTCCGCAGCTGGCTGTCCCGCTCACACGCCCAGCAGGTGACATCGATGGAAGCCTCTGTAGGGCCGTAGAGGTTGTGCAGTTCTGTTTCTGCATCCAGACGGGCGAAGGACCGTTCCTGGAGCCCAATAGGTAATGCCTCGCCGCTGCAGATGACGCGTTTTAGACTGTAGCCCACCTCGAGCTCCGGTTCTTCCACAAACAGTTGCAGCATCGAGGGCACGAAGTGGAGCGTGGTGATCTGCTGCTCGGCCATCAGCTGGACGAGATACGCGTTGTCCCGATGACCGTCGGGTCGAGCCACTACCAGACGGGCGCCGGTCAAGAGCGGCCAGAAGAACTCCCACACCGATACGTCGAAACTGAACGGCGTTTTCTGCAGAACACGATCGGTCTCGGTCAGTCGATAGGCGGACTGCATCCAATGGAGGCGATTGCAGATGCCGCGGTGAGGGATCATGACGCCCTTGGGCGTGCCGGTGGAACCGGAGGTGTAGATCACATAAGCCAGGTGGTTGGGTGTCGTGTCGCTTGTCGGGTTGTCTGCGCTCTGTTGGGCGATCGTCTGCCAGTCGGTGTCGAGACAGATTACCTCAGCACTGTGCTCGGGCAGTCGCTCCAGCAACTGTTGTTGGGTCAGCAACACCGGCACGTTCGCATCCTGCAGCATGAACGCCAGACGTTCCTTCGGGTACGCCGGATCCAACGGCACATGGGCTCCGCCGGCCTTGAGGATGCCCAGTAGACCGATCACCATCTCCAAGGAGCG
This sequence comes from Bipolaricaulia bacterium, assembly GCA_046758705.1. GTDB lineage: Bacteria > Bipolaricaulota > Bipolaricaulia > JBHIAT01 > JBHIAT01 > JBHIAT01. The sequence goes on along the minus strand of JBHIAT010000020.1, from coordinate 31,369 downwards.
GTCCATAAACATGCCCACCCGCACCTCGGGTCCAACCCCCATCGACTGCAAGTGATGCGCCAGTTGATTCGCACGGTCGTTCAGCGCTTGATAGGTCAGTTGTTCGTCTTCAAAAACCACAGCCACGGCATCGGGTGTTTTCTCAACCTGGGCCTCAAACAGCTGATGGAGGCATGAATCCTGGGGATAATCGGCTTGGGTGTCGTTCCACTCCAACAGCAGTTGATGCTGTTCTGTCTCGGTCAACAGTGGAAAGTCGGAGAGGCGCCGGTCGGGGTCGGCGACGACCCCTTCGAGCAACGTCTGGAAGTGCCCCAGCATTCGCTCGATGGTAGCCCCGTCGAACAGGTCGGTGCTGTACTCTATCCATCCTCTCAGTCCTTGCGCTTCCTCAACCATGAGTAGATTCAAATCAGAGACCGTCGTCCCGGTGTCGGCCTCCAATGAGCTCAAGGTCACCTCTGGGGCCTCCAGGGCCGGCATCTGGACATTATAGAGTTGGAATGGATTCAACTCGAGGACCGTCGTCCCGGTGTCGACCTCCAGGGTCGACATCTGGGCATTGTAGAGTTGGAACATCACCTGGAACAGCGGGGTGTGGCTGAGGCTGCGCTCCGGCTGCAGTTCTTCCACCAGCTTTTCGAAGGGAAGATCCTGATGGGCATAGGCGTTCAACGTCACGTTGCGCACCCGGCCGAGCAGCTCCCGAAAACTGGGATCCCCCGAAAGATCGGAGCGCAACACCAGCGTGTTGACAAAGAACCCGATCAGCGCTTCAAGCTCAGCTCGGGTACGGCCGGCGATGGGCGTGCCCACGATGATGTCTTCCTGACCGCTGTAGCGGGAAAGCAAGGCCTGGAAGACGGCGAGCAGCGTCATGAACAGCGTGACGTCCTCGCGTCGGCTCAACGCTTTGAGCGATTCGTACAGCGCCTTGGGCAACTCAAAGAACTGGGTCGCCCCTCGGAAGGTCTGGACCGGTGGTCGCGGACGGTCGGTCGGTAGTTGCAGCACGGGTGGATCGTCTCCCAACTGCTGTTTCCAGTAGGACAATTGGCTCTCAAGAACTTCACCTTGCAACCATTCTCTTTGCCAGTGTGCGAAGTCGGCGTACTGGATCGGCAGCTCAGGCAGCGGCGAGGGGTTTCCCGTCGAGAAGGCTTTATAGAGCATGGCGAGCTCTCGAACGAGGATTCCTATAGACCAGCCGTCGCACACGATGTGATGTATCGTCAGGAGCAGGACGTGATCCCGTTTACCCAGCCGTAGCAGGGTGACCCGCATGAGCGGGCCGCGGGCCAGGTCAAACGGCCGCTGGGCTTCCTCGGTGACCCGCCGCCGGACCTCGGCCTCCTGCTCCGCCTCAGGCAACTCCCGCAGGTCTACCACCGGCAAAGACAGAGTCAAAGCCGGGGCGATGACCTGGACGGGTTGTCCGTCTACCGTGGCAAAGGTGGTGCGCAGCACTTCGTGGCGGCGCACGATTTCGTTAAGGCTCTGCTCCAGCGCGGCGAGGTTGACCGAACCCTGGAGGCGAATGGCGCCGGACTCGTTGTAGACAGGGTGGCTGGGATCGAGCTGGTCAAGGAACCACAGCCGCTCCTGGCCGAAAGATAAGGGAAAGGTGTCGGACTCTCTGCTTCGAGGAACGATGAACGATCGTCCAACATCCACACCCTGTTCGCGCAGTAACAGTTCAAATAGCTTTCGTTTCTCCGGCGGGAGCTCGGATATGCGCCTGGAAATGTCACTCATGGTGAACGTTTTCCTTGTCTTCGGCCGCTAGTCGCTTTTCCTCAAGCATCGCTTTCACCTCTTCTTCTGAAAGTTGGTCCAGCTTGTCCAGAATCTGAGTCAGCTTGGCGATATCCCCGTCGGAAGAAGAGGCCGGCAACTGATTCAGCAACTCGGTTGCGAGTTCCGCCACACTGGGCCCCTGGAGCAAACTCGTCACAGGCAATTCCATGCCTAGGCTGGCTTCAATGCGGTTCTTCAGCTCCATCGCCATGAGAGAGTCGAGGCCTAAGGTGGTCACAGATCTCTTCAGATCCAACCGGGACGGCGCAAGCCCCAGCGCCCGGGCCACCTGCTCCTGAAGGTAGGATTCCAGCAACGACTGTCGTTGCTCGGGGTCCGCTGCAAGGAGTGCATCCCGGGTGAGGTCATCTTCCTTCTGCCTTGCCTTGGCCAACTGGGAGTACAGTGCCGATCTACGACCCGCTGGCAAGACGCTTAACAGTTGGACCCAGTCGACCGAAATGGCCATCACCTGAGCCGAATCTTGCCCGAGCAACTGTTCCATCATCTGCAGCCCTTGTTCGGGCGTGAACGGGAGGATGCCGCCAAGCGCTAGCCGTTTGCTCCGGTCAGGTCGAGCCGCCAGGCCCACTTCAGCCCATGCGCCCCAGTTGATCGCAAGCGCGGGGAGTCCGAGGGCGTGCCGGTGGTAGGCCAAGGCGTCCAGAAAGGCATTGGCAGCTACGTAGTTCCCCTGACCTGGGGAACCCAATAGCGATGCACTCGAGGAGAAGAGCACGAAGAGATCCAGTGGTTTGTCCAGGGTCAAGGTATGGAGGTTCCAGGCGCCACTGATCTTCGGAGCCATCACCGACTTGAACCGCGCTCGATCCAATTGCAGCAAGATGCCATCGTCTAGAACGCCGGCGGCGTGGATGATGCCGCTCAACGGTGGCATGGACCGATCTATTTCGGCGAGCACGTCGGCCACCTGCGGTTGCTGAGCAACGTCTGCCTTGGCAACCACAACCTGAGCTCCTACCTCCTCCATAGCGTCCAGGGCTTCCTGGGCTGCAGCGGAAGCGCCGCTTCTCCCCATCAGAACCAGATGTCGTGCTCCCTGCTTGACCATCCATTGCGCGACCGATAGGCCGAGCCCGCCAAGCCCGCCGGTGATGAGGTAAGTCCCATCCGAGCCGAACCTCGCCGATTCGTCGGAAGCGGGTGCGACGGACACCTCCTGGTCTTGCAGAGCCAGCACGATCTTGCCGATATGTTTGGCTTGGGCCATGGTGCGAAACGCAGCCACAGCGTCTGAGATGGGGAACACCTGAAGCAGAAGGGGCTTCAGACGCCCGTCCTGGAACTGCTCCATCACTTCGCGAAATAGAGATGCGGCCAACGCAGGGCGTTCTTTAAACATCCGAGACAGGTCTATGGCATAAAATGAGAGACTCTTCCGAAATGGACTTAGACCCAACGGGGTGTTCTGGTAGATGTCCCGTTTGCCGAGTTCGAGAAATCGACCATAGGCTCTCAGTGTCGAGAGACCCTTGGAGATGGCTTCTCCCGCCAGGGAGTTTAACACGAGGTCCACACCCTCGCCGTCTGTTCTTTTCATCACTTCATCGGCAAAGTCCAGAGACCTTGAATCCATGACATGCTCGATGTCGAGGGACCGAAGAAACTCCCGTTTTTCCGGTCGGCCCGCCGTTGCAAAGATGTCTGCATCCATCTGCTGGGCCAGTTGCACGGCGGCCAGACCCACCCCTCCGGAGGCCGAATGGATCAGAACACGCTCACCCTCGCGAAGCCTGCCCAGATGGTACAGGGCATAGTAGGCGGTCAGGAAGGCGGCCGGGATCGTGGCGGCTTCCGCGAAACTGAGATGAGCCGGTTTAGGGACCACGAACTGGACCATCGTTGTGACATACGAAGCAAAGCTGTTGATCGCAAATGCGATGACCTCATCTCCGATCTGAAAACCTTCAACGTCTTCGCCAAGCGTGGTCACCTTTCCTGCACACTCGATGCCGAGCGGCACAAAGCCGTCGGGATACAGACCCATCGCTGACAGGACGTCCAGAAAGTTGAGGCCGGTGGCATAGACGCGGATCTCGACCTCTCCAGGACCAGGCGGTTGGCGTGTCGTCTCTCGCAGCGTCAGGTTGTCTAGGATGCCTGGCTTGGATATCTCCAAACGGAAGGGTTGATCTCCAGGGATCGTGCGTCTTTTTTCGTCGAATTCTGGACGCCGAGCCAATCTGGCCACATAGCGCGCGTCGCCACGGAAGGCGATCTGATCTTCGGTCGGACCCTCTGAGCCTGTATCCTCCGGCCACAGCTCCTGGAAAAGTGATTCGATCTCCTCCACAGCACCGGCAGAGTTCGGATCCAGATCGACTTCTGTACAGCGAAATTTCGGATGCTCGTTGGCTATGACCCTTCCCAGGCCCCACAAGGGTGCTTGAGCAATCGAGACAGGTTCAATTTCTTCAACTTCTTCGTTTCTGACCGCCTGAGCGCCACGAGTCACCAGCCAAAGACGAGGTGACGGGATCCGATCGGCTTCGACCCCGGCTTGGATCAGGTGCAGTACACTGACACAACCCAGTTCCTGTGCTGCCTCCAACGAGGTGAGCGTGGTTTCTGCCGGCGGTGTTGCCTCCAGGCTCCACAGATGGACCACCGCGCGACAGGCTGGCTGATCGGGTCCGAGGGCGTCCTCGAGCAGTTGTCGGAAATCCTCTGGACAGGTCGGGTCCAGTTGATAGTGTCCCGGTTCTACGATTTGATAAGTCTCGCCAGGGGAGACCATGACACAGGTCTCGCCGCGCTCCTCCAGGAGTGATCGCAGCGTCTGTGCGACGCCACGACTGTCCGCGAAGATGACCCAACTGCCCTGCTGATCGGGTGAGAGCGCCTCTAAGACCTGGGTCGGCTGCGGACGTGCCTGGCGTTCCCACTGTATTTCATAAAACCAATCGTTGATATCCTGCCCCGTGGCGCGCTGCGTATCACGATCCAGGCGCTGGATGCTCATTCCCAGCGCCTCCAGGACCACCCGACCCTCTTCGTCAAGCAAGAATACATCGCCCTTGAGCGTATCGGTATCCGCCTCAATACCTGGCTGGAGGCGCACGTGACTCCACAGTCCGGTCCCGGTGCCGGGACGATCGTAGACCCGCAAGCGATCCAGACCCACGGGCAAGTACAAATGGGTGGCCTCTGGGACCACTGGGATCACGGGGCCCATGACCTGGAAGCAGGTGTCCAAGAGTGCCGGATGAACCTGATAAGCGCCCGCTTCCGACGCCACCGTTTCCGGAAGACGCAGCTGGCCTACGGCCTCGCCATCTCCGTACCAGATCTGTTCTACGCCCTGGAAGCTGGGGCCGTACTGGAGCCCCCGCTCCTCCACGGCCTGATAGTGCTCCGCGCCGGATATGACCTGCGGATATCGAGCCTGAATCTCCTCGGGTGAAGCATGCTCCACCGGTGGTGTTGTCTCGTCTGTTCGACCGAGACGGATCATCGCGGTGGCGTGCAGCGTCCATTCGACCTGCGGTTGCGCCTCGTCGGCTTGGAGACTGAAGAGCTGAAACGAGGCCGTTCCAGGCATTTCTGGAGAGACGACCAACTGGACGGTTGGAGCGCCATCCTCTGGGAGGAAGAGTGCCTTTTTGAAGACCACCTTTTCCAGCACATGAGGCCCCACCCCGAAGGCCTCCTCGGCGGCGGCCAGGGCCATCTCCACATAGACCGCGGCCGGCAGCACGATCGCCCCCTGGACACGGTGGTCGGCCAGATAAGGGAACCAATCGACACCCAGGTCGATTTCCCAGAAGTGCGTCCCCGAGTGAGCGGCCGATTTCAACGGCGGGCCCAAGAGGGGATGCCCCGATGTTGCGCTTCCACCGCGTCGAAGGGAAGATCGCTTCCAGATTCGATCGCCGCTTGCCCCCAGGTCCTCCCACCAGAAATGCTCGCGCTGCCAGGGATAGGATGGCAGTCGGACACATTGGCCTCCGGAGGAGTAGAGCCCACTCCAGTCCACCGGGTGTCCCACGGAGTAGAGCGTACCGAGCGCCTCCAGCATCACGGTGCGCTCCTCTTCCTCCCTTTGCAGGGAAGGGAGCGCGATGCCTTCCTGGCCAAGATGCTGCAGCCCTTGTTGGAAAGCACTTAACAGAAGCGGGTGCGGACTGATCTCCAGGAACGTGTGATGGCCATCTTCCAGCAACTGCTGCACCACCTTTGAGAGAAGCACGGGCTCCCTGAGGTTGCGGACCCAGTAGGTGGCATCGAGATCCCGACCGTCGCTGACCTCGCGTGTCACAGTCGAGTAGAACGGCACGGACGCGGACCGAGGCTGCACGCCGTCCACTGCTTTCAACAGATCAGGCTGCAGGGGGTCCATATAGGGACTGTGAGAGGCATAATCCACCTTGATCCAGCGGCAGAAGATCTCCTGGCGTTCTAAACGATCCACAATTTCCTTCAGCGCTGTTGCGTCTCCTGACAACACCGTCGATGAGGGGCTGCTACTGACAGCGACCGACACGTGATCCTCGTAGCCGTCTAGAGCGCGTTGAGCCTCCTCTAATGGGAGCCCTACAACCGCCATCCCCCCTTGTCCACTTGTCCGCTTGACCAGTTGGCTGCGGCGACAGATGATGCGTGCGGCATCTTCCAGGCTCAGGGCACCAGCCACGTGGGCTGCGGCCACCTCGCCCATGCTTTGACCCACCACGGCATCGGGTTCGATGCCCCAGGAGTGCCACAGGGCAGCCAGAGCCACCTGAACGGCAAAGATCATGGGCTGGATGACGTCCACTTGGTCCAACCGGGATTGCGCTTCATCGGCGGCGAGCTCCTCCATCAAGGACCAATCCACATACGGCTGTATCGCCCGGTCGCAGCGCTCTAAAGCCTCCCGAAACACGGGTTCCTGCTCCAGCAGCGCTCGTCCCATGCCAACCCACTGAGACCCCTGTCCGGAGAACACGAAGACGAGCTTCCGCTGGGGTTCTGGGACCGTGTGCCCCGCACCAGGGGACATGCCGAGATCCATCTCTTCCAGAAAGGCCTCCAACCGCTCAGCGAGCTCCTCCTGGGAGTGGACCACGAGGGCCAAACGGTGGTCGTGGTGGGCTCTTCTGACGCTGGCCGTGTAGCAGATATCTTGGAGAGAGGGCGTATCTCTATCCTGCTTGGTTGCCATGAACATCTGGTACGCGCGCACCATGGCCTCCAGGGCTTCTGGACTGTGTGCAGACAGAGGGAGCAGCTGGGCTTTGGTCGTCTGGGCCGGCACTTCTTTCTGGGCCGGGGTGGTCTGAGGGGCTTCCTCCAGCACGATGTGGGCGTTGGTTCCGGAAATACCGAAGGAACTCACCCCGGCGAGGGCCGGCTCTGAATCGGCCGGCCATGAACTCAGCTCCTGCTGGACCATGAGGGGAAGATCCTGCCAGGGAATGTTGGGGTTGGGTTCCTGGAAGTGCAGGCTGGGCGGAATCACCCGGTGCTTCAGGCTGAGGGCTGCCTTGATCAGGCCAGCGATGCCGGCCGCACCTTCCGTGTGTCCGATGTTGGTCTTCACCGAGCCAATGACACAGGGACGGTCTTTGGGCCGGCCCTCAGCGAGGACCGTTCCAAGGGCCTGCAGTTCAACGGGATCGCCCACGCTCGTGCCCGTGCCATGGGCCTCTACGTAGTGAACCCGGCCCGGAGGGACACCCGCGTCTCGGTAGGCCTGGCGCAACACCGCCTCCTGACCCTTTTGGCTGGGTGTCATGAGCAGCCCACTGCTGTTGCCATCGTTGTTGACCGCGCTGCCCCGAATCACGGCGTAGATGGGGTCGCCATCGCGTTGGGCCATGGAAACAGGCTTTAACACGACGATCCCGACGCCGTCACTGCGGACAAAGCCATCTGCACGCGCATCGCAGAATTTGCAGCGACCATCCGGAGCGACCATATCCGCCTGGGAGAAAGCAATGGTGGGATACGGTTCCAGAATCAGGTTCACTCCTCCAGCCAGGGCCGTCGTGCACTGTCCGCCCCACAGGCTCTGGCAGGCGAGATGCACCGCAACCAGCGACGATGAGCAGGCGGTATCCACCGTCAGGCTCGGCCCTTGCAGACCGAGCGCATAGGACAAGCGGCCAGACGCAACGCTGCGGGCCATGCCTGTGCCAGCATAGACGTCGATATCGGTGAGATCGCCATCGCTGAGCTGGAGGTCCTTATAGTCGTCGTTGATTATTCCGATAAACACCCCGATGGGGCGGGGACGACCCGCGAGCTGGGCCGGTACCTGCCCAGCATCCTCCAAAGCTTCCCAGGCGACTTCTAAAAGCAGCCGCTGTTGCGGATCCATGCGATTGGCTTCCCGGGGAGAGATACCGAAGAAGAAGGGGTCGAACTGATCCACCTGTTCCAAAAAGCCACCCCATCGCGTACGCATTTTTCCAGGGACAGCTGGTCTGGGGTCATAGACGGTGTCGATATCAAACCGATCCGCAGGCACCTCGGTGATAGCATCCACCCCATCTTGGAGAAGCTGCCAGAAAGCCTCGGGATCCTTCGCCCCGGGAAAGCGGCAGCCCATGCCGATGATGGCGATGGGTTCTAGATGAACCCTCCGGTCTGTGTCCATCTTGTGGGATGGCTGTGAGATAGGGCCATTCAACTCACTGTCCTTAAGGTTTTTGGTCATCGCCCCCTCCAAGGACTTGATCTGGAGTCCGATCAAGTGTTAAGTCACTCAGTCAAAGATATAGCTGATACCTGTCAATGATATACTTAAAATAACACCTTGAACGCAACTTTGAGAAGGTGACCCGACTATGCGGGAAGCTATGTTTTCAAACGATTGAACCGGCTCCCAAGCTCTGAAGCCAGGCCCCGATGACCCGGGCTTGGCGGTCCAGCTCTTCATAGGTCGGACTGACCTCTTGGGTTTGGCTTGTGCGCAGAGTCCTCCATCTTCTTACGTAGATTGAGAGGCCTCATATCGGTCCACACTTCCTTGATATACGCCAGGCATTCCGTCTTGGATCCACGTTTGCCCGCATCCGTCCAGCCGGGAGGGTTCTCCCGGTCGGCGGGCCAGATCGAGTACTGCTCTTCGTGATTCACGACGACTTTGTAGATCGTCCTGTCTTCTTTCTCGTCACTATTCATTTTGCCCCCTTTCAACAAGCAACTGCTGTTGCTCGGCTTCTGTCAACGTCAACGGCAAGTCCGAGATGCGCCCCTCAGGATCGGCCACGATGCCTTCCAGCAAAATCTGGAAATGCTCCAGCATCCGGGTGATGGTCGCGGCATCAAACAGATCTGTGTTGTACACCAAAAAGCCCCTGAGGCCCTCCGGACGCTCCCATAGGTGGAACTCCAAATCACGCTTCGCTGTCCCCCTGTCGATCTCCAGTGGGCTCAGGGTCAGGTCCGGTAGCTCCAGGGTCGGCATCGGGACATTATGGAGGCCGAACGTCACCTGAAACAGCAGTGTGTGGCCCAGGTCCCGCTCCGGCTGTAGTTCCTCCACCAGCTTCTCGAACGGCAGATCCTGGTGGGCATAGGCGCCCAAGGTCACCTCGCGCACCCGACTCAGCAGCTCCCGAAACGTGGGGTTGCCCGAAAGGTCGGTGCGTATCCCCAGCATGTTGATAAAGCACCCAATCGATCCCTCTGTCTCAACCCGGTTGCGCCCAGCGATCGGCGAGCCCACAACGATGTCGTCCTGCCCGGTATAGCGGTAGAGTAACGTGTTGAACGCGGCCAGCAACATCATGAACAGGGTGACACCCTGCTGCTGGCTCAAAGTCTTGAGCGCCTCAGTAAGGGACTTGGGCAGCACCAGAGGTTGGCGTGCGCCTTGATCAGTCTGGATCGCGGGTCGGGGACGGTCGGTGGGCAGCTCCAGGGCGGTGGGGGCACCCTCGAGTTGTTGCTTCCAGTAAGCCAGCTGGGTCTCCAGAACCTCCCCGTGGAGCCACTTCCGTTGCCAGCGGGCGAAGTCGGCGTACTGAATGGGCAATTCAGGCAGAGGTGAGGGACTTCCGGTGGAGAAGGCGCTGTACAGCGCTGCCAGCTCACGACCAAGCACCCCCGTGGACCAACCGTCGGAGACGATGTGGTGCATGATCAACAACCCCACGTACTCCTCCTCGCCCAGCCGTAACAAGGTGACCCGTAGGAGTGGACCCCGGACCAGGTCGAAGGGTCGTCGGGCTTCCTCGGTGGCCAGCCGCCGGACCTCAGTCTCCCGCTCCGTCTCGGGCAACTCTCGCAGGTCCACCACCGGTAGTGGCAGGGTCAGGGCCGGAGCGATGACCTGGACCGGCCGCCCATCCACGACTGAGAAGGTGGTTCGCAACACTTCATGGTGCCGCACGATTTCGTTGAGGCTCCGTTCCGCGATGGACACGCTGAGCGGACCCGTAAACCGAAGGGCTAACGGGATGTTATAAGCGGGACTGTCGGGTTCCAACTGGTGGAGAAACCACAATCGCTCTTGAGAAAACGACAAAGGGTTGGGCTCGCTCGCCTTCTTGCGAAGCAGCTGTGCAAGAAGTTCACGTTTTTCCTCTGGCGAAAGATCATCGATACGGTTAGAGGTATTGCTCATGCAGTATCCCCTTCATCTTCATCTAGCATACCGCTGAGCAATGCATCCACTTCCTCATCCGAGAGTTGATCAAGTTGTGACAACAACTGTCCCGCGTCTTTCTGACTGGGGTCGCGGGCGAGGGGGAGAGCGTTGGCCTTCCGGGTTTGGGTAGCATCTGGAGTCGAGGAGGGTTCTTCCAACAGTTCAATCAGTTGCGTCGCAAGCTCGGAGATGCTGGGGCCCTGTATCAGGGTGATCATAGGCAAGGTGACATTCAGTTCGGTCTCAACGCGATTGTTGAGTTCAATGGCCATGAGCGAGTCGAGGCCGATGGTGTTCAACGGAGTTTCCAAATCGATCCGGGATGGATCGAGCTGCAGCACCCGAGCGATCTCCTTCTGGATATAGGTCTCCAACGTCTTCTGACGTTCATCCAGCTCCAGAGAAAGGAGCAGGTCGCGAATCGCACTCCCTTTCTCTTTCGGCCGATCGATCTCTACGTCAGACAGGAGATCGGAGAGCATCGGAGATTGACGAGTGGCGGGATAGAACTTGAACCACTGTCGCCAGTCGACCGGTACCACTCCGGTCTGTGTCTTGCCTTGGTTAAGAAATCGTTCCAGCAAGGCCAGTCCTTGTTCAGGGGTGATACTTCCGATGCCTCGCAGCGCAAGACGCCCCTCCCGATCCCCCCGAGCCGCCATTCCCGCCTCGGACCACGGCCCCCAGTTGACGCTCAACGCGGGCACCCCCTGAGATTGTCGGTAGTGCGCTAGCGCATCCAGGAATGCGTTAGCGGCGGCATAGTTCCCCTGCCCTGGAGACCCGAACAGGGAAGCAATCGAGGAGAAGAGCACGAAGCAGTCCAACGGTTGGCTCAAACGCTGGGTTTGGATATGCAGGTTCCAGGCACCGGCCACCTTTGGTGCCATGACCGACATAAAACGCTCCTGGTTCAAGTTCAGCAAGATATCGTTGTCCAAGACCCCAGCTGCATGGACGATGCCTCTCAGCGGCGGCATCGATCGGTCGATTTCGGATAAAAGATGGGCGACCTGTTCTCCTTGGGACACATCGGCCTTGATGACGTGAACTTGAGCGCCGGCCTGCCTCATAGCTTCCAAGACTTCCTCTGCGGCCTCGGACGCACCGCTTCTCCCTGTCAGGATCAGATGTCCCGCTCCCTGTCGGGCCATCCACTGGGCGATCAACAGGCCGAGGCCACCGAGTCCACCGGTAATCAAGTAACTGCCATCGGAACGAAAGGTCGCCGGCGCTTCGCCAACGGGAGAAGAGGCTGCCGATGCCTGTCGATCCGGCATAGACACCACAATCTTGCCGATGTGCTTGGCGCGTGCCATATAGCGGAACGCGTCCACCACCTCCAGGATCGAGAACTCCGTTACAGGAAGGGGCGTGAACGTGCCGTCCTCAAACTTCTTCATCACCTCTCGAAGCAGGGAAGCGGCGAACTCGGCACGCTCTCGGAACAGCCGATCCATATCGATGGCAAAGAACGACAAGCTGTTCTGAAACGGTCGCAGACCTAACCGGCTGTTCAGGTAGATGTCGCGCTTGCCGATCTCCAGAAAGCGTCCGTAAGGGCCAAGGATCGACAGACTCTTGTGCATCGCCTCTCCGGCGAGGGAGTTTAACACGACGTCCACACCCTGTCCGTCGGTCTGTTCCATGACCTCATGGGCAAAGTCCAAGGACCTTGAATCCATGACGTGTCCAACGCCGAGGGAGCGGAGGAACTCCCGTTTTTTCGGGCTGCCTGCGGTGGCGAAGATCTCGGCACCCAACCATTGGGCAATTTGCACGGCGGCGAGACCCACCCCTCCGGCGGCTGCATGGATGAGGACTCGCCCGCCTTTGCTCAACCTGCCCAACTGATGGAGCGCATGGTAGGCGGTCAGGAAGGCGATAGGAATCGATGTCGCCTGCTCAAAACTCAAGTGCGCTGGTTTGGGGGCGACGAAGGCGGCGGGGGTCGTCGTAAATCGGCCGAAGGCGGCCGGAGCGACGGCGATGACCTCGTCTCCTGTTTGGAAATCATCGACACCTGCTCCAACCGAAACGATTTCACCTGCACATTCATCACCGAGCCACAGGATATCGTCGCGGCCGGTCGGATAGATGCCCATCGCCTTCATCACGTCTCTGAAGTTGAGGCCAGTCGCCCGGACCTCGATCTCGACCTCTCCAGGACCTGGGGCTCGATGCGTGGACGGCTTTAGGGTCAACTCATCCAAAATGCCGGTCGCGGAGGGCTCCAGGTGGAAGGGACCGGTTTGAGGCACTAAAAGTCTTTCCTGAGCCGAAACAGAAACAGATTCAGATTCTTGATCGGAAGCTTGGGGCTCTTTTGCTGCTTGCACCAATCGGGCCACGTAGCGCACGTCGCCGCGCAATGCGATCTGATTCTCGCGATCGTCCGACCACACCTCCTGGAAGAGAGATTGAATCTGCTCCAGTGTCCCGTCAGGATCCAAATCCACCGCCGTACAGCGGAGTTCCGGATGCTCGTGGTAAATGGCCCTGCCGAGGCCCCACACGATCGATTGGGCGATCGATACCGGTTTGATTCCGTTCTCACCTTCGACGGATTGGGCGCCCCGGGTTACCAACCACAGGCGGGGCAATAGAGTCCAACCGGTTTCGGCCAGTGCCTGTATCAGATGCATCACGCTGATACAGCTTAGGGTCTGAGCGGTCTCTAACGAAGCCACGGTGGTCTGTTCCACAGGCAGGGCGTCCAGGCTCCAAAGGTGGATCACCCCACGACAGGCAGGCGCCTCTGACCCCAATGCCTCGTTGAGGAGCTCGTGCATCTCTTCGGGACGTGCCGGATGGATGCGAACGTGCGATTCATCCAAACGTTCATAGGCTTCTCCTGGGTAGACCAACACCGGTCTTTCTCCCCGCGCCGTCAGCAGCGCAGCCAGTTCCTCCCCCCGATCGCCGCTGTTGGCAAAGATCAGCCAGCTCCCTGGAGATGAAGTCGGCTGAACTTCCAGCTCTGGGCACGCCAGGGGATGCCACTGGATCTCATAGAGCCAATCGTTCAAATCTTGCGGAGCGGTACGCTGTTTACCTTTACCGTCTGTATCCACATCATCCAGGCGCTGGAAGCGTAGACCCTCAACCTCTACGATGACGCGGCCGTCCTCATCGAACAGATGGACGCTCCCTTCCAGAACGTTCGTGTGTTGTCCATAGGATCGGAGCTGACCGTGGCCCCACATCTGGGAAACGGGACGACCGTAAACTCGGATTCTGTCCACACCAATCGGCAGGAAGATGCTGTCGCTGTACCTTAACTCATCGGGTACAGCGCCGGCCAAGACCTGAAGGCAAATGTCAAGGATGGCGGGATGAAACCGGTAGAGATCGAGTTTCGACTCCAGGATCTCGGGAATCCGCAGCTGACCCAGGGATTCTCCCTCACGTCGCCACATCTGCTCAATTCCCTGAAAATGCGGTCCATATTGGAACCCTCTTTCCTGAAGCTCCAGGTAGTAATTCGTTCCGGTCATCTGCTCCGAGGCCCGGGCCACGATCTCTTCGAGCCTATCTTGTCCCAGAACATCGGGGGCGGTGTTGATCGGATCGAGATGGATCTTTCCGGTCGCATGAAGCGTCCACGATTCTTGCGCTCCTTCCTGTTCTTTGCCTATCGTGAGACTGTAGATGTGAAACGACAGTTCTCCGGTCACATCATCGGGAGAGAGGATCAGTTGAACCGTTCGCCACTCGTCCTCTGTGAAGAAGAGCGCCTTTTGAAATTCGATCTCCGTCAGAGACAGGACGTGGGGTTCCTCGTTGAGCACCTCGGCAGCAGCGCCCAGAGCCATCTCCACGTAAGCCGTTGCCGGCAGCACCACCGCCCCCTGGACCCGGTGATCTCCCAAATAGGCATAGGAACGGGTACTGAGCTGGGATTCGAAGATATGATGCGCTGAACGCAGCCGCTGGCCCAGCAACGGATGTCGGGTCGACATCTGGAACGTCGCGGTCCGACCTCGACCCGAATCGAGTGGCTCTCGCTCAAACGGATAGGTTGGCAGAGGGACCCGACGACGCTCGTAGTCCTGGTCAAATCCGACCCAGTCCACATCGACTCCATGGGTGTATAGGGCCCCCAAGCTGTTCAGTACCACCTGCCAATCATCTTGACCCGACCGCAACGACGGCAGCCAGGTACCCTTGCCTTTCGGTAGGCACCGCTTTCCCATGCTCAACAGCGAGGGTTTCGGACCCAACTCTAAGAAGAGCTCATAGCCTTGCTCGGAAAGCGTGTTGATCCCCGCCGCAAATCGCACCGGCTCTCGAAGATGACGCCGCCAGTAGTCGACATCGGGGACGTCGCCAGGCTCCAGCATCTGTCCGGTCAGGTTGGAGATCAGCGGAATGCGCAGGGCTTCAAATTGCAATTGGCTCACCGTCCGCTCAAACGCGTCGAGCATAGGCTCCATCAGAGGGGAGTGGAATGCGTGGGAGACGGTCAGTGGCTGAGCGGCAACTCCCTCGGACTTCAGTTGCTCGATCACCGCCAGTACTGCCTTCCGGACACCTGAGATCACCGTGTTCTCCGGGCCGTTGACCGCGGAAATAGAGACATGCTCTTGGTACGGAGCCAGAGCGGCAGCCAGTTGCGCTTCATCGGCAAACACGACCGCCATCATCCCATCCTGGGGCAGAGCCTGTATCAGGCGCGCCCGCTCTGCGACGAGCTTGAGGCCATCTTCCAGGCTGAGCACACCGGCGACACAGGCGGCCGCATATTCACCTATGCTGTGGCCCATGACCGCGCTAGGTTCTATCCCCCACGACCGCCACATTTCGGCCAGGGCATACTCGAGTGCAAACAGCGCCGGCTGGGCGTATACGGTCTGGTGCAGCGGTGAACGAGCCCCCGATTCGGAATGGAGCACCGATAACAGCGGCTGCTCTAGGTGGGGATCGAGGAGTTCGGCACACCGGTTCAGGGCTTTGCGAAACGTGGGTTGGGTCTCGTAAAGCTTCTTCCCCATTCCGGGTTCCTGTGAACCCTGCCCTGTAAAAAGGAACACCACCTTTGGCCGACTCTGACTCCGTACCTGCTGGCTCAGTAATCCGGTCGTCTGCTTCCCATTCCCGGTGGCGAACGCATTCAGCCTTTCACGCAGCTGTTCGCTGGAATCGGCGGTGACAGCGAGGCGGTGGTCGAAATGGGACCTTCCCGTATTGGCGGTGAAGCAGATATCGGGGAGCGGTGATGAAGGATGCGTTGCCAGGTGATCCTCAAAGCGACGGGCCAGTCGCCTCAGTACGCGGTCGCCCTTTGCGGACAAGGTCAGCAGATGGAGCGGGCGCTCGACCTTGAACGGTGTCGGTGATCGGTCCTGCTTCAGTATCGGTGCCTCCTCTAGCACTACATGGCAATTGGTTCCACCGAAGCCGAACGAGCCTACCCCGGCAAAGCGCGGTCCATCTCCTGCGGGCCAAGGTTGCCGCTCGGTAGGGATCACGAGCGTGTCCTCCAAACGGATATAGGGGTTGAGCTTGTTGAAGTGAATCTGGGGAGGGATCTCCTCGTGAAACAGGGTGAGCACCGCTTTGATGAAGCTGGAGACCCCGGCGGCGCCTTCCAGATGGCCGATGTTCGGCTTCACCGAACCGATGACACACGGTTGGTCCGGTGAACGTCCCTGTTTCATCACGGCGGCGAGCGCTTGGACCTCGATGGGATCGCCCAAGGCGGTGCCGGTACCGTGGGCTTCGACGTAGTGGATTTGATCCGGCGTCATCCCGGCGTTTTTCAGGGCCTGGCGGATCGCCGCCTGTTGGGCGGGTCCGTTAGGTGCAGTGAGCCCGTTGCTGCGGCCATCCTGGTTGACCGCTGTGCCTCGCACAAGTGCCCATATATGGTCGTTGTCCTGGAGCGCATCGGAGAGGCGTTTGAGGACGACGATGCCGCAGCCTTCTCCCCGAACATAGCCGTCGGCCGCGGCGTCGAAGGTCTTACAGCGACCATCGGCGGCCAACATGTGTGCCTTAGACAGCGTGATGGTCACCCGCGGGGAAAGGATCACATTCACGCCTCCAGCCAGGACCAAGTCGGACTCCCGGTTCCACAGGCTTTGGCACGCCAGGTGAACCGCGACGAGCGACGACGAACAAGCGGTATCCACCGATAGACTGGGTCCTTTCAGGTCAAACAGGTAGGACAGGCGGTTGGCCGCAATGCTCAGGGCACTACCTGTGCCGTGATAGGCCTCAATAAGATTTAGGTCATTCGAAAGCATCGTCCAGTCGAAGCTGGAGATTCCGATGAACACGCCGGTCCGACCGTCTTTCAACTGTTCTGGTGTCTGGGCAGCGTTTTCCAACGCCTCCCAAGCCACCTCCATCAGCAGACGTTGCTGCAGGTCCATGGCGGCCACTTCCCGAGGGGAGATGCCGAAGAAATGGCAGTCAAAACGATCCGACCCTTCCAGGAATCCGCCCCAGCGGGTGCTCATCTTCCCCGGTGCTGTAGGGTCCGGGTCGTAGAGGGCATTGACGTCCCACCGGTTCGGCGGAACTTCGCTGATGGCATCCACTCCATCTCGCAACAGCTTCCAGAAAGCTTCGGGGTCGTTGGCGCCAGGAAAACGACAGCCGAGGCCAACGACAGCGATCGGTTCCGTTCCACTCATCATTGCTCACCTTTCTGATGCAGTCGTATCGGCTTCCACAGCCGACTCTGAAGTCTTGAACTCCTCGATCAGATGCCGGGAAAGCGCCTCAATTGTGGGATAATCCCAAGCCAGAGTGGGAGAGAGAGAAAGACCCAGCCACGTTTCGAGTTCCTGGGCGATGCTCACCGCCTGTATTGAATCCAGACCATATTGGACAAAGGGCTGGCCGATGTCTATATCGTCAGGATCCATGCCCAACCGCCCTGAGATCTGTGACACCAGCCAGGCTTCGATGTCCGCCGCGCTCCTTCTCGGCACGTCCACCGGCTCTCTGTCTCTGGAACTTGCCTCAGCTACAGTTGCCCGCCACGCTCCCACCACATTCAGGCTCCCCTCCAGGAACCCGGCCCGACAGGCGTGCCGCTGAATCTTGCTGCTGGAGGTCTTAGGGATGCTCCCGTACTTGATCAGTACCACGGCATAAACTTGCACATCGTGATCTTCAGCCACCGATTGTCGGATGGCCCCAGCTACCTCATCTACATTCGGATTCCGGTCATGACGCTCGACCTCCTGAACAATCACCAGCCGCTCGTCACCGGCCGCGTTTACTGAAAACGCTGCACTGCAGCCCGGCCGCAGCGCTGGGTGACTCCGTTCTATCGTCAGTTCGATGTCCTGAGGGTAATGGTTGTGGCCCCGGATGATGATCAAGTCCTTGAGTCGACCGGTAACGAATAGCTCCCCATCGTAAACAAACCCCAGATCTCCGGTGCGTAGAAACGGGCCCTCACCCGTATCGGATAGGTACGCGTTGAAAGTCCGTTCCATCTCCTCAGGGCGGTTCCAGTAACCCTGGGCAACGCTGGGGCTCGATACCCAGATCTCGCCCACTTGATCGGGCAAGCACGGGGTCAACTTTTCGGGGTGAACGATGAGGATCTTTTGGTCCAGCAGGGCCTGACCGCAGCCCACAAGCGTCTGGGTGCCCCCATCCCTTTCGGAGGCTGCAACCGCCTGGTCGTGCTTCAGTGCTGTCTCCTGGAAGATCTGAACGGTGGGTGGAGCGACTTTCAAGCCACCGGAAACGAACATAGTTGCCTCAGCGAGTCCGTAGCCAGGGTAAAAGGCCTCTCGACGGAAGCCACAGGGCTCAAAGGCCACTGCGAACCGCTCCAAGGTCTCACGGCGGATGGGCTCAGCGCCATTAAACGCCATGTCCCAGCTGCTCAAGTCGAGGGTCGCTCGCTGGTTAGGGATGATCTTGCGGACGCACAGGTCATAGGCGAAGTTCGGCCCACCGCTGGTGGTGGCCTTGTAACGGGAGATGGCTTTCAGCCACCGGACGGGGTGTTGCAGGAAGCTGACCGGTGACATAAGTGTCATCGGAAACCCACCGTAGAGAGGTTGCAGCACCCCTCCGATGAGCCCCAGGTCGTGGTAGGGCGGCAGCCAGCTCACGCCCCGGCTGTCGGGCGTATGCTCGAACACCCGATGGATCAGGGCCGAATTGTGGAGCAGGTTGCCGTGGGTGAGCATCACGCCCTTGGGCACAGCCGTAGAGCCCGAAGTGTACTGGAGAAAAGCCAGGGTTTCATCGTTGACCTTTGGATCCCGCCACCCCTTCGCCAGGTCGCTGGCGACTTTGTCGGTCACCAACCAGTTCAGAGATCTCAGGTCTAGAACATCGACATACCAACGCTCCATCCTGGACAAGATCGTTGTGGTAGTGAAAGCCAACGTTGCCTGCGCATCTGCCACAATCGCCTGGATCCGAGACATGGGTCGGTTAGGTCGGGGTGAATAAGCGGGAACGGCAACGACTCCGGCGTACAGGCACCCGAAAAATGCAGCAATGTATTCCAGACCCGGCGGGTAGAGCAAAAGCGCACGCTCTCCAGTTGCCGCCAAGCTCTGAAGCCAGGCCCCGATGGCCCGGGCCTGCCGGTCCAACTCTCCATAGGTTAGGCTGACTTCTTCTGTTTCCCCATCTGTCAGGAAGGTATAGGCCCGCTGGTTAGGCTGGTGGAGTGCTCTCCAGCGGAGGAGATCGACCAATGTAAAAGGCTCAAACGTAGATTCAGAAAGATTGGGAGAGGTGGTCATCACATCCCCTTTTTTCCTAAATTAATATAAAAAATTTTGTATGTCAAAATGACCGGGCCTAATTGCTTATTGCATCTCCCGCTGTCGCAGCTTCTCCTCGCGCCGCGCCCTCGCCTCCTCGTACTGGCGCTTCTCGTCGTCGGTCTCCGGGATGACCGGCGGGACTGGTGTGGGACGCCCCTGCTCGTCGAGGGCGACGAACGTGAAGTAGCCGCTCGAGGTCTGCTTTCGCTCTCCGGTCAGCGGGTTCTCCGATTCGACCCACACCCCGACTTCCATCGAGGTGCGGCCGGTATAATTGACCGATGCCTTGAGCACGGCGATGTGTCCCTGAGGGATCGGGGACAGGAAGTTCAGCGTATCGATTGCAGCGGTGACCACCGGCTTACGGGCGTGTCGGCTGGCGGCGATGGCCGCGATCATGTCCATCCACTCCACCACCCGTCCTCCAAAGGCGGTTCCCATCGGGTTGGTATCCTCCGGTTGGACCGCCTTGACCATCTCCACCTGCGACGCGCGCACCGGCTTCCCCTCAAATGTGCTGTTCATCTTCTTCCGGACCCTAAAATCTGCAATTTGCAATTCCCCGATACGGGGGCTATTATACATTAAACTGTAAGCTCTCCACAAAGGAAGGGGTGGCAATGCAAGCGCATCGAACGGATAGAATCGGCAAACCGGGCCGTCTCGGTCTGCTCCTGTGCTTAATCCTGTCTCTTATGGTGGTATCGTTATCCTCAGTTGTCTATGCCCAGGAGGAACGGGAGCCTGGGCTGGAGCCGGAGCGAGAGGCAGAAGAGGTGGAAGAGGTGGTGCAACCGGCACCGGTGGTTGAGATCATCGAGCTCGTGGGGGCGGCGGCGGTGAGGTCGGCTGGCTTGGAGCTTTTGCAGATCGCGTTCGTCGGCATGCAGCTCGGTATCGGCGATGAGATTTTCGTCCTGGACGGTTCGTACGTGATCCTGAGGATCCTCGGGCCTGGGGACGAGATCGAGCTCAACGAGAAGACCCAGATTCGCATCAATGAACTGGCTCTGCCGGACGACCCGAGGAGTACGAACATCGGTCTGCTCCAGGGGACGCTATTCGCCAAGGTGGCCGAGGCAGGTCAGCGGGCATTCGGGGCGGAGGACAAGTTCGAGGTCGAGACCGAGTCGGCGGTGGCGGCGGTACGCGGCACCGAGTTTTGGGGACGGGTCGGCAGCACTGAGTTCGGCTCGATCACGGGGATCGTGGACGTGCTCAGCAAGATCACCGGCGCTAGCGTCCAACTGCTCGCCGGGCTGGTGACGGCGATCTTAGAGGATGGGTCCCTGAGCCCACCCTCTGAGGGAATGAGCCCCGATAAGACCTCGGCGGAGCCTGAACCACCCATGCCGACCCCAACCCCGACCCCGACACCAGAGCCCACTCCACCGCCGCTCTTCGGAGGCGGAGGAAGCGGCACCGTGGGGACGACGTCGGTCGGCGATCGGGCCCTGTTTAACGTCAGCCTGAGGCCGAACTTCAGCCTCTTCGGCGGCACCGTCCAGTTGGGGGTTAACCTGAACCTGTGGTACGACGCGGGAGATCAGACTGCGGTACCTCCGCGTCCGGAAGCCTTCGGCTTCTTCGCCGATCCGGTCACTGGGGACGTCTCGCTCCTCCCAGGGGATTTCACACAGCTGCTACAGCTCATCCGGTCTGTGGGGATCGAGACGGATCCGTTTGGGTTGCTCTACGGTGCACTCGATGGTCAGTGGTTCGGCGAGGGCCTGTTCATGCGCAACTACTCCACGAACGAAGAAAATGCCCTCCGGCTGCGGCTCGGCAACCGGTTGGGTGTCGAGGGTTTATTCCCTTTGGAGGAGAGCACCGTCGTCGGTCTCCGGGGGTTCTGGCAGCCGTTGGCAGCCCTCCCGCTCCAGATCGGGGCACAGGTCGTGGGGAACAGCGCTAATACGATCATCGGTGGTGGTCTCGATGCCATCTGGACGCTCGGCAATCCGACCAGGGTCTACGCTCAGGCCGGGACGTACGTGCGGGGTGATGTCGATCCCAACCTCGGAACCGAGCTCGGGGTCGCCACGAACGTCCTCGGGATCGACCTGCGGGCCGCTTATCGGAGCGGGAACGACTTCTATTACGGCTTCTTCGATGAGACTTTTGAGGTGCTGCCCCGCGATCTGGATCCAGTGCAAACAGGCCAACCCGATGCGTCCCAAGGGGTCCTGGTCGAGGCGGCGTTCAGCTTCCTTCAGAACTTTACGGCGGCAGCTCGCTACGAGAGATTCGTGAGCTCTCCAGATCGGTTGACCGCCGAGCTTGCCCTGTTCCTGACGGAGAACCTGCAGGGGAACCTCGCGTTCACTCAGACGCAGGTCGATTTTGCAGACCTCTGGAACCAAGACTCGCTTCTGGAGCTCTCCGCCAGGTATCCGATCAAGGAAGGGGTGGTCGCCATCTTCAAGCGGACGATCCCCGGTCCGGGATCCGGTCTCTTTCCGGCCACGATCATCGAAATCGAGGTCATTCTCTGAGGTCGGAGCCTCTGAACTCTGTACTGGAAACAGAACGCCCCGTCTGACGACCGGACGGGGCGTTCTGTTTCTGACGGGCGAAGGATAGGATGAGCGGCGGCGCTGGGAAGCGGAGGATCGAGTTGGACGACGGCGTTTACCTCGTCGACCTGGCCGTCTATCTGGCCGAGCCAAACGCCCTGATCATCGCCGACCCCCATCTGGGGTATGAGGCGGCGCTGACCCGGGAGGGGCTGTTGCTCCCCAAGGGGCACCTCGATCGGGTGCTGGAGCGGCTGACCCGGATCCTGAAGGCACTGACCCAGGCCCGGAAGCGGCCCGCCACGATCGTCATCAACGGCGACCTGAAGCACCAGCACGGACCGATCTCACCGGAAGAACGATCCGAAGCCCTCAAGTTCATCGACTTTCTTCAGGAACGAAGCCAAAAGGTGGTGATCATCAAGGGCAACCATGATATGCAGCTGAACGAGCTGGTCGCTGCCCAGGAACAGGTTCAGGCACAGGCCCAGGTGGAGGTCAACGAGGCTGTGACCCTTGACGGATTCTGGATCGTCCACGGGCATGTGTTGCCGGAAGATCTCCCCGGATCGGCTGAGACGATCATCATCGGCCACGAGCATCCGGCGCTGAGCCTGAGAGACCCGATCACCGGACGGACCGAGATCTACAAATGTTTTCTCAAGGGAAAGTTCCGGAACCGGACGCTCGTGGTGCAGCCGTCATTCAACCTGCTGGTCAAGGGGAGCAACCTCGCCCAAGAGCACGTGATCTCTCCGTTCATCAACGAGTCCCGGTTGGCGCAGTTCGAGGTCTACCCGATCTCCGATGACGGCCACATCTACCGGTTCGGAAGGCTTGCCGAGTTGGTCTAACCGATCGTTTCGGAGGTGGATGACTGGTTGATCTCAACGTCGGTTTTTGGTATCCTAAATGTAGATGATGGATTGCTATCATGAGGTGGTGGTGACACCCCGAGAGATTGAAGATTAAATGGGGCAGGTGAAGGGAAGAGCTTGGGGGAGGACCGGGAGCGCCATGGTCAAGATGATAAGGGATAGAGGGTTGTCAATCGAAGGTTCCGGTTCGAAGGAGAAAGGTCTGCATTTGGCCGTTGGTTGCCCCATAGCCGGTTAGGAGATTCGTCTTTACCCTTCTTTGTTCTCTCCCTTTGCCAGGTTTTAGGATCGTGTCATGGAACGTGCGTTCATCGGACTGGGATCGAACGTCGGAGACCGTATTGTGAACGTCGAACGGGCGGTTGCACTTCTCGACAGGACCAATGGGGTGAGGGTGTGCAACACCGCCTCACTCTACGAGACGGAGCCGGTCGGGGTGGAGAGGCAACCCTGGTTCATCAACACGGCCGTCGCGGTCGCGACCAAGCTGGATCCCGGGGCGCTCCATGTTCGGTGCCAAGAGATCGAACGGGACATGGGACGAGTGGTGCGGGAGCGATGGGGGCCACGGGAGATCGACCTTGACCTCCTGCTGTTCGGGGATCGAGTGATCGAAACGGCGGAGTTGACGATCCCTCATCCCGAGCTGGCGGGGCGGCGGTTCGTCCTCGTACCGCTCGTCGAGCTCGATGGGACGTTGATCGATCCCCGTTCGGGCCGGACGGTCAAGTCGCTGCTTGAGGCGCTGCTGTCGGATGAAAAGAGGGTGACAAAATTAAGAACAAAAGTAAGGACAAAAGTAAGACCGATAAACAGGGCAAGCAGATCCTGATCAACGCTCGTGAACAGACCAAGCGGGTTGCTGTCTTGGAAGACGAGTGGCTGATGGAGATCTATTACGAGGACCCGGGCCGTGAGACCCTGGTGGGGAACATCTATAAAGGCCGGGTGCAGGACGTGCTGAGCGGTATGGGATCTGCGTTCGTCGATGTGGGGGAACGGAGGAATCTCTTCCTATCGGCCAAGGAGATCAACGATATGCTGCTGCGCAGCCGCGGATTCTCGTCAGGCCGGGGCTTGATCCCGATCCAGAAGATCCTGAAAAGCGGGCAGGACCTGATCGTCCAGGTACGCCGCGAGGAGATCGGCTCCAAAAGCGCCCAGGCGACGACCAAGATCAGCCTGCCGGGGCGCTTCTGGGTCTTCCTGCCCAAAGAGGGACGGTTGGGTGTGTCACGGAGGGTCGAGGGCCGCCGGGAGATCGACCGGCTGAAGCGGATCGCCCGGGAGCTCAAGCAGCCAAACGAAGGGCTCATCGCCCGGACCGCCGCAAACGGGACCTCCAAGAAGGATCTTGAGCGGGACTTCAACTTCCTGCTCGGTACCTGGAAGGGGATCGAGGAGGAGGCCGAACGGGTCTCCTCTCCACAGTTGCTCTACCGAGGGATGGACCTGATCCGAGGCACGATTCGGGACCGGCTTCTCGAGGATGTCAAAGCGGTGATCATCGATGATGAGAGGACCTACCACGAGCTTGTGGGGTTCTTGAAGTACATGAAGATGGACCACCTCCAAGATCAGCTGGAGCTTTATCAGGGGGAGGATCTGTTCGAAACCTACGGGGTCGAAGCCCAGATTGAGGAGAGCCTGAAGCGGGAGGTGCCCCTGAAGGGCGGGGGGACGTTGGTGATCGATGAGACGGAGGCACTGACAGCGATCGATGTGAACAGCGGAGCCGATGTCCGCCACCGCAACCAGGAGAAAGCGATCCTGAACACGAACCTGGAGGCAGCGGTCGAGATCCCTCGCCAGTTGCGCCTGCGCAAGATCAGTGGGATCATCATCGTCGATTTTATCGATATGAGCTACAGGGAGTTCGAACAGCGGGTGATCGAGAAGCTGAAAATCGAACTCAAGAAGGATCGGGTCACCACCGACTTCATCGACATGACCCGGCTCGGCCTCGTCGAGATCACCCGCAAACGTGAGGGGGAGAGCCTGAGCGAGATGCTGTCGTGATCGAAAGCTAAGATTTGATCGGTTGACCGGATTGTGTTACCATAAATTTAAAGTTTGACGGGCGAATAGCTCAGCCGGGAGAGCGCTCCCGTCACAGGGGAGAGGTCGCAGGTTCAAGTCCTGCTTCGCCCACCACACCTGATACCCCTCTGAATCATGAATGAGTTTCTCGAGAGACTGGAACATGAGATCCTTGTCTGTGATGGCGCAACCGGGACGAACCTACTCCATATGGCCCAAGGCACCCGGGTGAATATCCTCAATTTAACCCATCCTGAAAAGGTCAAAGCCCTGTATCAGGCCTATATCAAAGCGGGGGCGGATATTATCGAAACCAACACCTATGGAGCCAGCAGTTATCGGTTATTCACGGATGCGGACGAAGGAAGATTCGTCGATATCAACGAACAAGGGGTGGCCATCGCGAAACAAGCGAGAAAGATCGCTAAAAAACCCGTTTATATCGCGGGTGCTGTCGGTCCTGTCACCTATACACGGGGGGAATTCTATATCCTCGTCAAAGACCTCCTTGAAATCTATAAAAGCCAGATACAAGTACTGTATGATGCTGGAGTTGACCTGATCATCCTGGAGACCTTCAGCCACCCTGAGGAGTTGAGGATCGCGTTAAAGGCAGCAACCGAGTTTGAATTGCCCATCGTTGCACAGTTCGGACATTTTGACACCGATGATACACCGATAAACTTCAGAAAGGAAGCCAGCTATCTGATCAAAAATGGAGCGGATGTCATTGGCAGCAACTGTATGACGGCTTACGATGTGCTGAAATCGTTAGAAAAGATGGCGTCTGTCAGAGAAGAGATGGTACTTTCAGCACAACCCAACGCGGGTTTCCCGGTTTTTGACCAGGGACAACTCAGATATGTCGGTGAAACCCCGGAAAATTTTGGAGTTTATGCGAGAACACTGGCAGAGGCCGGAGCCAGGATCATCGGGGGGTGTTGTGGCACCACCCCCGCATATATCTCTCAGATCGTCAAAGCCGTGAAACAGGAGCCGATCGTCCGCAAACGGGTGGCGGTCAGACCGGTCATTGAGCAAGAATTTTCCAGGGAAAAGACGAAATTTGAAAAAAAATTGGGGAATGGAAAATTTGTTGCCGTTTATGAGGTTAAAGCCTCCTCAGTCCCCGATTTAAGCGACGTATATTCCGTTGTTGACAAGCTTCTTAAAGGGAGCGACATCGATGTGTTCATCGCTCCTGATCATCCAGGCAATCGGGTTACCGTGGACAGCGTTATCTTAGCCTCAGAGATTCAAGGAAGATTTCCAGAGTCAGAGACGATCGCAACCATCGGCACATCATACCGGAATTTGACCGATAACTTGGGGAAGGTGCTCGATGCCCGACAACAAGGGGTAAAAAACTTAAATATCGTCTACGGGGATGCAGAGGAGTTCAATGTGACTGTTTTTACTGTCATAGAACAGGCCAAAAAGCTTCATTTCGTCGGCACGAATCTCTCTCCGGAGGGGAATTTAAATTATAAGTTGAATCTGTTAGCGGACCGGATCGATCGCGGCGCCCGTTTTGTGCTGATCCAGGCGATTTTCGACAACGAAAGCATCCGAGAAATTTTCGGACATATAAAGGATAGATTCAACAATTCGGGAGCAAAGTTCCTCATAGGCATCTATCCACTGATGAACATCAGGAATGCGATGTTTATGAATGAAGTCATGAAGGTCAACATGCCGGACGCGATTCTGAACAGACTGAGCCGCGCAAAAAGCCCAAGGGAGGAAGGCGTGTTGTTGGCTCGGGAACAGGTGGAGTTGGCCCGAGAGATCGCAGATGGCATTTATATCATACAACCCGTCGGCAAACCCGAAACGGTGGCTGATACGGTGAGCGGAATCTTGAGCTGATGCTTGCGACAACCCTTTGAAGGCCTCTGAAGTCCGCTAGGGTTGGGCCTCCCAAATACCCACTGAAATGCCCTACAGGACGGCTTTTCAGCCCTTGACTTCACTGACTTCATTGAGTATAATTAAACCAGTGGAACAACAACAGCGGGAGGCGGAATCATGTTTCATCCCTATCTCACCGAACGACTGGGCCGGGCGCGGATGGAAGAGCTCCAACGGGAAGCAGAGCGGATCAGGCTGGCGCGTGCTGCCCGCCCGCCACAGCCGGTCCGGCGGACGATGGTTCGCAGGCTGGGCGCCCGACTGGGCATATTGGTGAATGGACTGTGGGGGATCGTTGGATGGAGTCTAAGGGTGCGAAGCTGAGGGCCGAGGCCTGGGTCGTGGAGTCGGGGCGCGGCATCCTGTTCGGTACGCCTCAGGAGACCTACCTGGGAACGGTCGCAGGAGAGGATTGGGAGGCGCTCGTCGAGGAGGCGGAGGCGCTGCGGAACGGCGAGGCCGGGTTGCTCGAACTCCGAGAACTCAGGGGTACGAACGGTGTGGAGACCCTCGAGGTCTTCGCCGGAGAGCGCCGGTTGGGGATCGTGGTCGGCGATCTGTTCGAGATCCTGCCTCGGGCCTACCGACTCTACCGAAAGAGCGGTGTCCAGGGCCTGTACCAGATCCGGGTCCGTTCTCGTTGTAATGGTCATCAGGATGACTGTGTTTGAATCGTTTGGGTTGCGGCCGGAGAGGCGATCTGACTATACTCCGGATAGAACGAGATGAGGTGTGGAATCGGTGTCGACATCGGGGGTACGAAGATCGGCGTCGGAATATGCGACGCGAACGGCTCGGTCGTCGGGAGGAACGTGCGCCCGACCGGGGAGCCCGAGGCGATCATCGATCAGATACGCGAGTTGATCCAACAGACGGGGATCTCGATATCGGAGATCGACGGCATCGGCGTCGGGTCTGTCGGCCCCCTCGATATCGAGCGCGGCAGGATCACCCAACCGGTTAACATCCCCCACTGGCATGAGATCCCCATCGTTGCGCTGCTCTCCGAGACGTTCTCGCTGCCGGTCCGTCTCGACAACGATGCGAACGCGGCCGCACTCGCCGAGGCAAGGTTCGGAAACCGGTTCGAGCATTTCGTCTACCTGACCCTCAGCACCGGGATCGGCGGTGGGATCGTCGTCAACGGGCGCCTCTACCGGGGTGCCCGGGGGAACGCTGCTGAGGTCGGTCACATGATCCTCGTTCCCGACGGGCCGCGGTGCAACTGCGGCAAACGCGGCTGCCTGGAGGCGCTGGCGTCGGGGACGGCCATCGGGAGGCGGGGTCAGGAGCTTCTCGGTCTGGAACAGGCCTCGGCCAAACTCGTCTTCGACCGCGCACGATCCGGAGATCAAAAAGCCAAGCAGATCATCGATGAAGCCGCTCGCTACCTGGGACTCGGTCTTGCTAACCTGATGGAAATCTTCAACCCTAATGCGATAGTGGTGGGCGGTGGGATGGTCAAGTCCTGGGAACTGTTTGCCAAGAGGGTGGAACGGACTGCCACGGCCCACGCCCAGATCAATCGGGCGCCGATCCGCCCGACGGAGCTGGGCGACGAGATCGGGATCCTGGGGGCTGCAGCGCTGGTTTGGGAACCACCCCGAATCGCCGAAACCGGGGGGCACCCCCGGTAGATACGGTTCAAGGGCGATTTGTGACCAGAAGAGCCTGCCCTTCCTGTGCCAGAATCCTCACCGTCGGGGTCCGGGCCTTGATCCACTCTTCCAACGGGCGATACGCCTCTACTCCAATGAGAAGGTAACTCTCGGCATCCTGAGTGAGAAAGGCCGATACCTCCTCGGCACTCGTCAGGAACGTCACGGGATGTCGCGTGTAGAATGGCGCGCTCATGTCGCCGATGCCCGATGCCCTCAGATAACTGCCCACCCTGACGTCGGGCTGAATACGCTCTCGAATTGGTACCGCCAGGGACTTCACAGGTTTAAACGGCTCCACCAGGGGAACGACCTGGACGGACATTAGAAGAATCAGAAGCCCCGAGGACAGGGTCAAGGCCAGAAAGGGAACCATTGGCGTCGGACGCCACCGATGGACGAGATAAGCGAGGAAGGTCATCGCGATGTAAAGGCCAGTGATGAGAAACAGGGAACCTGAAATGGCATGATAGGCCTCCATACCGCCGGGCCAGGAGGTCTCCACGTAGGTCCTCACCGTTGGATGCACGGATGCGAGGGCAAAGGCGAGAAACAGCAACCCTATCCCGATCAGGGGGGATAGGGTTATCCCGATTCGCGAGGTGCGGATCTGAGCCTTTGACGAATCGTCTCCGAACAGCCCTTCCCACCAGCGTCCAAGGAGGAGAACGCCGGGCGGAATCAGTGGGAAGATATAAGTGCCCAGCTTGGTTTGGGCCAGCGAGAAAAAGACGAAGACCACGGCGAACCAAATCATCAGAAAGCGTGCCCTAACGCGGTTGGCTCGATCAACGGAAGCTCTCCTCCAGGCCTCCTTCCCCGCTTTCCAAAGGGCCGCCGGGAGAAAACCGCTCCAAGGCAGTAAGATCAAAAAAGTCATCGGGATATAGTAGTACCAGGGTTCTGTCCCGAGAATGGGTGACGAGAATCGGGTCAGCATATGGTACCCAAAGTAGGAATTCCACCAATCCGCCCCGAAACGCACCCCTATCGCCCCGTGCCACGGCCCGATGATCAATCCATAGAGGCCGATACTTGCTAACATCCACGGGTTACTCAACGTCCGAAGGATCGGTCGGAGACCCCAGGTTAAAAGGATCACGAGGCCTGGGATCAATATGGCGATAGGTCCCTTGGTCAGTGTACCGAAACTCAAACAAATCGCAAAGAGCAGGTAATAAGGGGAGTGTCGCTCCTGCTGCCCCCACCAAAAACAGAGTAGGCCAGCCGCGATCCAGAAGGTGAGAGCGTTGTCCATGTAGCCGGTGTGGCTTTCGACGGCGATCCCCAGGCTCGACCCGTAAATCAAACCGCTTAGCAACCCAACCCTCGCATTATAAAGAGTTCTCCCCAAACCATAGATCACCAAAGCCCCAGCCAAGCCGAAGAAGGCTGACTGGAATCGAAACGCAAACTCCCCCACCCCGAAAATTCGGTAAAACAGGGCGCTCAACCAGTAGATCAAGGGGGGTTTATCGAACACTAGGGTATCATAGTTATAAATGGGAACCACCCAATCGCCCTGCTCCAGCATCTCCCGGGCGATCTCGGCGTACAGTCCCTCGTCTGGATTCCACAGGCTCCCCGTCCCCAGCCCCCAGAATAGGATGGGAACTATCAAGACGACAATAAACAGTGGGAAGAGAACATCCGGCTTCTGGAGCTGTTGTCGTAGATTCATTGGACGATGATCGTAATTCCCACGATGATGAAGCCGATCCCGATCCACCACACCTCGGATAATGATGAACGCCCATCTGGCCAATGCGAAAACCCTTGAACTGTTTCACTTTTTTGACACACTTGGCTTCCCATTTTAGTTTGCACCTCGCTGATTTTTCAATTCTTCAGCCTGCTCCGGATAGACTTCCTCCGGTGTCCGGTAGCCCAAGCCCGTTCCACTACCTCAACTGCAACATCGGCCGTCTGAGTCGGCGACAGCGTCCAGGCCAAGACGTATCGAGAAAAGACGTCCTCCATCCCCATGAAGTAGTAGGTTCCAAAACCAGCGATCCCAAATTCGATCAAGTCCGTCTGCCACTCCTCGTTGATCTAGGTGAAGTCGACCAAATTGAATATACTATTGACTTTGTATTACGGTATGGTTAGCTTCATCCAATGGGGGACTACCAGTTGATCACGAGAATAAAAATTTCGGTCGTCATCCCGATCTTCAGTGAGGAAGCTACGCTTCCCGTCTTATACGAACGGCTGATCCCGATGTTGGAGCAAGTTGCTGGTGAGGGCTATGAGGTCATCTTCGTGGATGATGGCAGCACCGATCGCAGCCCGGAGTTGCTCCAGGCCTTTCATCAACGGAACCCGCGGGTGAAGATCATTCGATTCTCGCGCAACTTCGGGCACCAGGCGGCTCTCACAGCCGGTATGCGGCGCACCTCAGGCCAAGCTGTTGTCTTGATGGACGGCGACTTGCAAGACCCTCCGGAGTTCATCCCAGAGTTCGTGCGCCATTGGCAGAAGGGCTATCAGGTGGTCTACGCCGTCCGGCGCAGAAGAAAAGAGCATCTCCTCAAACGCTTTCTCTATTGGGCGTTCTATCGCCTGCTGGCCCAGGTTGGCTCCATCAGGATCCCTCTGGAGACGGGAGACTTCTGTCTTTTGGATCGCAGAGTCGTAGGGTTCCTCAATGCCATGCCCGAGCGCGATCGTTTCCTGCGTGGATTAAGATCTTTTGTAGGCTTCGCTCAGATTGGAGTAGAATACGAACGTGAAAGACGATTTGCCGGGAAGCCTAAATACACTTTTGGAAAGCTTTTGAAACTGGCCATGGATGGTCTCGTATCCTTCTCCAACACTCCGCTTCGCTTGGCGATCTGGCTGGGCTTCAGCGTGGCCTTCTTCGCGTTCATCGGCATCCTGGTGGTGCTCTACCATAAGTTCATTTCGCATCAGACCATCCCCGGCTGGGCCTCCGTTATGATCGCTGTGCTCTTCCTGGGTGCGGTGCAGCTCTTCACCATCGGCGTGCTTGGGGAGTATGTCGGTCGGATCTTCGAGGAGGTCAAGGAGCGTCCCTACTACGTGGTCGCCGAGGAGCTAGGATTTGATGAGAGTGGGGACTAGCCAAGCAAAGAGCAGATAAACGGCGAGGCTCAGGAAGGAAGCTCGTGAACTTGAGAGTGAATGCGGCGTGCTGAGGGCTTTTAGGAGACTGCGCGGGAATCCTCGGTAATTCATTGTCGAGCCAGAGCGCGAA
>JBHIAT010000019.1:0-33587 GCA_046758705.1 Bipolaricaulia bacterium | reverse complement strand
AAACCCCGTAGTTTGCGGCGGCTTGACTTATATCAAACTGGATGATATGGCCTAAGCAGCGTATGATTTTATGTACTATAGAGCATCTAATTCGAGTGGGCCGGCAGCAAGTGCTTGGTGGTTCGGGTAAGGAGTGACTATGGAGCTGGAGTTTCATCCGCTGACGAAGGAACGGTGGGCTGATTTCGAGACACTGTTTGGTGAGCGGGGTGCGAGCGGCGGTTGTTGGTGCATGTGGTGGAGGCTCAAACGCTCGGAGTATGAACTTCAAAAGGGTGAAGGCAACAAGCGGTCCATGAAAGCGATCGTGGATTCTGGGGAGATTCCTGGAATCCTGGCCTATTCCGAGGGGCAGCCTGTAGGGTGGTGCTCGGTAGCGCCTCGTGGGAGCTATCCGGTGCTGGACCGATCACGGATCCTCAAAAGGATCGATGAGATGCCTGTGTGGTCGATCGTTTGCTTTTTTGTAGAAAAGAACCATCGGGAGAAAGGTTTAAGCGTTCAGTTGTTGAAGGCGGCTATAGAGTATGCCAGGGACCAAGGCGGTCAGATTCTGGAAGGGTATCCTGTGGAACCTAAGAAGGACCGCATGCCGGCCGCCTTTGCTTGGACAGGGCTCGCCTCTGTATTCAAGCAAGTGGGCTTTGTCGAGTGCGAGAGGCGGTCAGAGACCAGGCCGATTATGAGGTTCTACATCCAGGAAAGCTAGGAGAGAGATGACAGCGAAAAAACCCACGGGGTGTGTGTGGCTTGGCCTTGGGCTGGGCGTGTCTTTACTGGTCATTTCTACCGTCGTCTTTGCAGCTGGAGTAACCGATCCCGACGTGGTGCTTACACCGGCACCGCTTCCGTTGCAACCGCGAGGTGTTCCATTTACGGATCCCGTGTTTGAAACAACCCTGATACACCTGACCGATGATAGCGATCGAGGCGGATTGGGCACGCACATCTATTCACAACTCCAGGCGTTTTCTTTCGACAATGTCTATGTGTTGCTCATCGAGGGTAGTGGTTACGTCGTGCGGCGCATGAGCAATCTCAGTCTGGTGCAGGGCCTGGATACGTCCGGGTGGAACGCCCCCCGCTGGCACCCAGGCCGGTCCCACACCATTATCCATTTTGATAGCAACGACGATACGGTCGTGCGGGTGCAGTTCACCGACGTGGATACCCTGACCACAACCACGGTATTTACATTTCCGGCTCAATACGAGCGGGTGTTTAACAACCAGTCCTTTGACGAAATCTCACTTGATGGACGCTGGATGGCCGGTGCTGTGCAACGCAACGACGGAGCAATGATCCTCTTTGCCCTGGACATCTCCGATGAAACCCTGGGGGCCGTGTTGCCCGTGTCGGATCTGTACGCGGGTCCCTGCCAGCCCGATCCGGTGTGGGGCGAGATTGAGCCTGACTGGGTGGGGGTCTCGCCGCTGGGCAGGTACTTGGTGGTGCAATGGCAGCGCGACGGCACCACTCGATGTAGTGGCCTGGAAACCTTCGACATTCAGACCGGCGCCTTTGTCGGACGCGTATACGACGGACATCAGCACGGCGACTTGGGGGTTCTCCCTGACGGGGTGGCCGAGTACTTCATGACGACGGCGCTGGCGTCGCCGGAAGATAATAATCTGCCGGCAATCGTCCTGCATAGATTGCCGGGTACAAACACGGTGAGCCCTCTCCAGTTGGTACGGACCATACTGTGGGGAGATGCCAGTCATATTTCGTGTCGTGGCCCAGCTGGGGTCTGCGTGGTGACCTCCTCGCCCACCGGGGGAACGTTCGATGCAGAGGTGTACCTGCAGTACGTAAACGGTTCGGTTCTCCGGTTGGTCCACCACCGTTCGAGTGAATGCGGCTACTGGGTCCAACCCCGCGCCAGCATTTCGCGGGACGGCCATTACGTGATCTTTGCCTCCGATTGGGGGCAGGAGATGGGTACGGACAGTTGTGGCGGCGGGAATGACCTGGGGCGAGGGGAGGCATACATCATCCAATTGTCTGACGAGGAGATCTCGCCGCCTGAACCCGAACCTGCCCCGGAACCGGCCGAGGTCTACTTCTATCCGAACCCGGTGACAGCGGATCGCGGCTTTGTGCATTTAGATCTCGATGAACCTGGAAACGTCACGATCCATGTCTACTCTGTGGGAGGGAATCTGGTCAGAAGATTGGCAGAAAACCGCCTCCATTCACCCGGGGATCCTGATATCGCATGGAACACCCGAGATGATCGTGGCCGGTGGGTGGCCAACGAGGTTTACCTCATCCTGGTTCAGCTGGAAGACGGCAATGGGAACTTGCAGACCGAGACAATCAACGCCGTGGTGATGCGATAAGTTCTGCTCGGGTTAGAACACAGGTTGGGGATGCTGTTGCAGTTCGGTGTATGATCGATCGGGAGTTGCAATTCCAAGGGACAATCTGGCAGAATAAGCCAAGGAGGCCCCGTGAAGTCCCTCAAATTAACCTCCTGTATGGCAGAGAACGCGGATTTCATCTGCTACACGATTGCCCGCTATATTAGCGAACGGTTGCATATTCCCACCGAGTTCATTAACGACATCCCTTGGCAGGAACGAGAACGGCTTCTGGATGTCGATCAAATTCAAGTCGGTTGGATATGTGGACTGCCCTGTGTGTGGAAAGTCGATCAGCCCGATTCCCATATCGAACTGCTTGCTGCGCCGGTGATGCGCGGCGCGCGTTATCAAAATCGCCCGATTTACTTTTCAGACGTGGTCGTGTATCGAGATAGCCGGTTTCACACGTTTGCGGATCTGCAGGGAGCTTCTTGGGCTTACAACGAACCGCGTTCCCATTCGGGATATAATTTGGTCCGCTATCACTTGGCGACCTTGGGGGAGACGTCAGGGTACTTCGGCAAAGTGGTTGAGTCCGGTGCCCATCAAACATCGCTGCAAATGATCCTCGATCGCCAGGTCGATGCTTCTGCGATTGACAGCACCGTTTTAGAGCTAGAATTGCGACGTTATCCAGAGATTCGCTCCCAAATTCGGGTGATCGAGACGTTAGGTCCCAGCCCTATTCCGCCGTGGGTCATTTTGAAAAGTGTGCCTCAGAAACTTCGAACCGCCCTGTGTGAGTTACTACTGCACATGCACAGGGATCCGCAAGGCTGTGTCATTCTATTGGCGGGACAGATAGACCGATTTGTCCGTGTTGAGGATCGAGACTATGACGCGATCCGTCACATGGCTCGAAAAGCGGAGGGTATTACGTTATAACTGAAACCTCTCCCCTCACCGCGCTTCGATGGCGCTGGCGGCCAGTTGCTCCACGTAATCGATGAGTTTCGCCGGAATATTGACACCGGTTGGCTCCAGGCTGTTCCTGAACTCCATCGTGTAGTTGACCTCGTGGACGGTGAAACCGTCTCCCGTCTCCATGATATCGATCGCCAGGGCACCGCCGCCGACCGCTGTAGCGGCCGCCAGCGCCAGCTCGTGGAGCTCCGGAGTTACCGGACAGTTCTGGGCGGACCCGCTACGCGATGTGTTGGTGATCCAGTGGTCTGAGCGACGGTAGATCGCAGCGATCGTCTCATCACCGACCACGAACGTTCGGATGTCCCGCTTCGGCTTGTCGATATATTCCTGGATGTAGAAGATGGAGTGGTAATAGGAGCCGAGGTTCGCTTTGTGTTCCAGGACCGCCTCGGCAGCATCCCGATCGTTGATCTTGGCCAACAGTCGTCCCCAGGAGCCGGTCACCGGTTTTAGCACCACCGGATAGCCCATCTGCTCGATTGCCTTCAGGGCACTCTCCGGCGTGAACGCCACCTTCACGTGGGGTGTCGGCACCCCAGCGTCTCGCAACGCCTTGGAGGTGGTCACCTTGTCTCCGCAGACCCGGGCGACTTCGTAGCTGTTAATAGTAATGACTCCGGAGTTTTGGAACAGGTTCAAGGCGTAGAGTGCCCGGGAATGGGAGATGTCACGCTCGAGCAGCAGGTCGAAATCGAATCGATTGTCGAGATCGAAGATGACCTTGCGTCCGTCGACCAATTCCACCTCGATCCCGCGTCGCTCCGCCTCCTTCAGCAGCAACTTCTCTTCTACCCGGATCCGGGAGAAGAGCATCCCCATCTTAAAGTTCAACATGGTTGAAGGCCGAGGAGTCCCCTCGATTCATCCATGGGGAGGGATCGGCCTTGACACCTCCACACTTCATTGATATCATTGAAACTGTGAAACACGTTAAATCCGTACGTTGCAAACTTGAACCTACTTCTGTACAACGTGAAGCATTGCTTGACACGCTTCAAGTATTTGCCAACGCTTGCGACTATGCGTTGTCCATAGCCATTGAACACAACACTGCTAACAAGATTCGCCTGCAAAAGCTGTGTTATTACTATATCCGTTCTGAATTTGGCTTGAGTGCTAACCTGACAATCCAGGCGATTCGTCGTGTCGCCGCTGCTTACAAAGCCGCCCGTGCACAGAACCGTAAGCCTAGAAAGTTTAAGCCAACGTCGGTCAACTATGATCAACGTATCTTTTCGCTTAAGGAGTTCCAGCGCAGGACTGTGCCAGAGTTCGAAGCCAGCTTGTCGACCATTCGTGAGCGTGTTAAAGGAATTCCACTCGCTATCGGCAGCTATCAGCGCTCCTTGCTGACCGGCTCCGATCCCAAGGCGGCTACACTGATCTATGACCGCAAACATAAGCGGTTCTTTCTGAACATCGTCTTGGAGTGGAACGTGGCTGAACCAAGGGGCGGTGGCAACGTCATCGGCGTCGATCTGGGTCTCAAGAATCTGGCCACCTGTTCTAACGGTCTGCGATTCCCAGGAGGTCAAGCAATAAACGTGCGGCGCAGGTACTCTCGTCTTCGCCAGTCTCTGGCTACGCAAGGCACTCGGGGAGCCAAGCGCACCGCGAGACGCTTGTCGGGCAAAGAACATCGCTGGATGAAAGCCGAGAATCATCGCATCAGTCGTCGCATTGTGGACAGCTTGCAGCCTGGGGACACCATCGTGCTGGAAGACCTGACCCACATCCGCAGGCGGACCCAAGTCCGCAAGGAGCAACGCTACCTCCACGAATCGTGGCCGTTCCGCCAACTGCAACGTTTCATCGAGTACAAGGCGTTGGAGCGTGGCATTGGGGTCGTCTACGTTGACCCGCACAACACGTCCAAGTCCTGTTCTCGTTGCGGTGCTATCGGTGTGCGTCAAGGTCTCACCTTCTCCTGTGCGTGTGGCTATCGCAACCACGCCGACTATAACGGTTCGTACAACATTGCCTTGCGCTGGCATGGGCGTGAGGCTGGGCACACGTCATGGTGCCCTGAAGCGACGCATGATGACGCCAAAGGCTCATGTTCTTTGGAGCAACTGCGGCCGAGTGCAGTCGCAAGCCCCTGAATTGATTCATGGGGTTCATGACCGGTTGCTCACCTCACTCACACTTTAGCTTCGGCTCGGGCCGACCGGACCACATAATCGATCAGGCACGCGGGAAGATTCACGTCGAGCGCTTTGAGGCTCTCTTTGAACTCCATCGCACAGTTGATCTCGTGGACGGTGAGGCCATCTTGGGTCTCCATCAGGTCGATCGCCAGCGCTTCCCCGCCGACTGCGACAGCCGCCTTCAAGCAGAGTCGGTACAGATCATCGGTCATCCGGTATCGGGCGGCGGCTCCCCCCCGGGCCGCGTTGGTGATCCAGTGATCCGACTTCCGGTACACGGCTCCGACGACCTCATCACCGATCACGAACGCGCGGATGTCCCGGTCCGGTTTGTCGATGTACTCCTGGATGTAGAAGATAGAGTGGTAATAGGAACCGAGATTCGCTTTGTGTTCCAGAATGGCCTCGGCAGCCGTTCGGGTCTCGATCTTGGCCAGGAACCGACCCCAGGAACCGTCCACCGGTTTCAGCACCACCGGATAGCCCATCTGCTCGATCGCCTCCAGCGCACTCTCTGGTGAGAACGCCACCTTCACTTGAGGGGTCGGCACCCCGGCGTTGTGGAGGGTCTTAGAGGTGAACACCTTGTCTCCGCAGATTCGGACGGTTTTCAGCTTGTTGATGGTTCTAACACCGGTGTTGTGAAGCAGCTTGAGGGTGTAAAGGGCCCGTGACTGAGAGATCTCCCGATCGAGCAAGATATCGATCCCGGGGTGCATCCCGAGCCCGAGATCGAAGGTCAGCTTGCGGCCGTCGATCGGTACCAACTCGACGTCGGGGCAACGCGCCGCCTCCCGCAGCACGAGCTTTTCCTCCAATCGGATCCGGGAAAAGAGCATCCCCAAACGGATCATTCTCCCCAGTCCTCCTCCTCCTCGGGGGCGAGGTCGAGCTCAGGGGGATCCAGGCTGATGATCTCGAGCTCCACCCCACAGGTCGGACAGTCCAGAATCTCGTTCTCCATCACGTCCTCGGGCAGCTCGATATCCGTACCACACTCTGGACACGCTGTGATGGTCATCTCTATCACCTCTGCGATTCGATAAGAAATTTTACTTCGGTGCTTCAGTTCGGTCTGGTTTGAGGATGGTTTTGAAACGATTTAGGGAGGAGGTTAGGGCCTCCCCCTCCTGAATCGGGAAGAATGCTTTAAACGAAGATAAAGCATCGAAATTTGTGTAAACATGTCTGGGTAACCTTAACTTTTAGGCTATTATATCACAGCAATGGCAGGCTTGCAAGGGGCATTTCGCGAACCGCCTCTCCCAATCACCAGCCCTCTTCCCCGATCAGCGGGATGAAGCTGCAGGGGGCGAGCCGACTCCGCTCTACCTTGCCCTCCTTCTTTCTGACCAGAATCAGGTATTGGGTAACGCGTCCCCCGACAGGGATGATCAATCGGCCCGGATCACCCAGTTGGGAGATCAGCGTTACCGGGATGCGCGGTGCTCCACCGGTGCCAATGATCTTATCGTAGGGTGCCTCCTCCTCCCAGCCGAGTGTCCCGTCACCGAGGTGGAACCGAATGTTGGTATAACCTAAAGACGCCAACCGCTGTTGCGCTTCGATGAGCAACGGCTCGATCCGCTCTACGGTAAACACCTCGCCGGCCAACTTCGCCAGGATAGCCGTCTGGTAGCCAGAGCCAGTGCCGATCTCCAGGACGCGATCTTCACGGTGCAACTCGAGCGCCTGGGTCATCAGCGCGACAATGTAAGGCTGGGAGATCGTCTGCCCCTCCCCGATTGGGAGAGGATGATCGCCGTAGGCTTTGTCTTGGAGATTCTCGCTGACGAACCAATGGCGAGGAACGTTGAGAAACGCTTTCAGAATACGTTCATCGTCGATCCCCCGCCAACGGAGCTGGTACTTGACCATTCGCATCCGAGCCTTTTCGAAGTTCACCCTGAATCCTCATCCCCGAGTTCATTCTACCACCTGACCGAATCGGATGCCACTTTGCTCCGCCGGGAAATTTTTCATGGCAAGCCGGCAGGGGGTTGAACGCAACGAGGACGTCACGGTCTGAGCTTCTGAATCCAGCTCTCTACGTTCTCCCACTCCCCGGTTGCTTCGGCCTGAGCTTGAGCTTCGATAAGATCGATAATCGCGCTGCCTACGACGGCGATCTCGGCGTGGCCACGTAGCGCCTCGATATGCGCTCGGTTGGAAATCCCAAATCCCACCGCCAACGGGAGATCGAAGTAACTCCGCACCTGCGTCAGGTACGCCTGGAGCCGGGGATTGAGCTGGGTGCGGGCGCCGGTGATCCCATACCGGGAAACGCAGTAGACGAACCCGTTTGCCACGTTGGCATTCGCGTTGAGCCGCGCCTCGGTGCTGGCCGGGGAGATCACCCGAATGTGGTGCAGGTCGTGTTTGTTGCAGGCGGCGATGAATCCCTCGTCAGGCTCTTC
Source organism: Bipolaricaulia bacterium (assembly GCA_046758705.1). Taxonomy (GTDB): domain Bacteria; phylum Bipolaricaulota; class Bipolaricaulia; order JBHIAT01; family JBHIAT01; genus JBHIAT01. Next base: position 25,730 of record JBHIAT010000019.1, on the reverse strand, counting down.
ATCGAGCGGGATGTCGGGGACGATAAGCCCGGCGGCTCCGGCGACCCGGGCATCGCGACAGAACGCCTCGACGCCGTAGTTGAAGATCGTGTTGTAATACCCCATGAACAGCAGGGGGATCTCGAGTCGCTCGGAAAGCCGGGTCATTACGGTCAGGCAATCCCTCACCCGAACGCCACCGTCGAGCGCGGCTTGGTTGGCGCGCATGATCGTTGGGCCGTCGGCGACCGGGTCGGAGAACGGGATCTGGAGCTCGACGAAGTCTGCCCCGCCCCGGGCCATCGCCTCGACCAACCCTGGTGTGGCCTTGAGGCTCGGGTAGCCGATTACACTGTGGGTCATCAGCCCGATCCAACCCTGATCGGTCAACCATCTTAGTCTTGCTTCAATCGGTGTCATCTTGTCGTTCGATCTCCACTTTGAGAAAATCCAGCCAGCTCTCATCCCCGAGGGCCCGGGCTACGATGAACAGGTCCTTGTCACCGCGGCCGGATAGGTTGACGACGATCACTTCATTCTCGGGACGCGTTGGTGCCAACCGGATCGCCTCGGCAACCGCATGGGCCGACTCCAGGGCCGGCACGATCCCCTCGGTCTCGGCGAGCATCTCGAAGGCTTGGAGTGCCTGCTCATCGGTGGCGTAACTGAACTCGACTCGTCCCATCTCCTTCAGATAGCTGAGCTGAGGTCCGACCCCGGCGTAATCGAGCCCGGCCGAGATGCTGTGGGTGGTGAGCACCTGGCCGTCCTCGTTCTGAAGGAAGACCGACTTATAGCCCTCGACCACCCCGGGTCGACCCCCCTGGAACCGGGCAGCATGCTCTCCGGGATCGAGCCCGCGACCGCCGGCCTCCACCCCGATCAACCTCACCTCGTCTTTGTCCAGGAACGGGTTGAACAGACCGATTGCATTGCTCCCGCCTCCGACGCAGGCGATCAGGATATCGGGAATTTTTCTCTCTTGCTCAAGAATCTGGTCTCGGACCTCCAATCCAACCACCGACTGAAAATCCCGGACGAGCGACGGATATGGATGGGGGCCGACGGCCGACCCCAACAGGAAGTAGGTGTCTTGGACGTTCGCGATCCAGTCCTTGAGCGCCGCGTTGACCGCATCCTTGAGCATCCGGCTCCCAAAGGTCACCGGCACGACCTCAGCGCCGAGTCGCTCGATCCAAAAGACGTTGGGCCGCTGACGGACGATGTCGACCTCCCCCAGGTAGATCGTGCACCGGAACCCGAACTTGGCGGCCACGGTGGCGGTGGCGACGCCGTGCTGACCGGCGCCGGTCTCGGCGATCAACCGCTGCTTCCCCATCCGCCTGGCCAGCAACGCTTGACCCAGGCAGTGGTTCATCTTGTGGGCGCCGGTGTGGTTCAACCCCTCGTTCTTGAGGTAGATGCGCGCGCCACCCAACTGATCCGTCAGGTTCTTGGCATAGTAAAGCGGGGTGGGCCGTCCCGCATAGTTTCGAAACAGATCGTTCAGCTTATCTGCAAACGAAGGATCACGCCTCGCCTGTTCGTAAGCGACCTCCAGCTCCTGTAGCGCCGGGATGAGCATCTCCGGAACGTAGCGGCCGCCGTATCGACCAAAGTGGCCACGTTCGTCAGCATCGTAGCGGGTTTTAAAGAACAGCTTCATCGTGCCGCACCCCCTTCGCCACTGAGATAAACGCCTCGATCTTGGCCAGATCGGTCCTCCCGTCGGTCTCAACTCCGCTGCTCACGTCGACACCGTATGGTCTTACCGCCCGCACCGCCTCGGCGACGTTCTCCGGATTGAGCCTGCCGGCGAGGAACACCGAGTAGCGCGAAACGATCTCATGGGCTAGCTCATAGGGAACCGGCGTACCGGTCCCTTGCCGGTAGCGGTCGAGCACGTAAAGATCGACCGGATAGGTTTCCATCAGCTGTTTCACCCGATCGGCCGTAAACCGATCCCCGACCGACAACGCCTTGATCACTTGGGCTCCCTCGATGCGGCGACAATTCTCAGGCGGTTCTCGGCCGTGGAGCTGTACACAGTCCAGCCCCACACGCCGGACGATCTCGTTCACGGTTTCGACCCGTTCGTCGACGAAGATTCCGACGGCTGTCACGCTTCCTTTCAACCGCGCGACGATCTGGGCCGCCCGGGCTGGCTCGATAGTGTGGCGGTGGTTGGGGACGAACGTGAACCCGATATAGTCGGCCCCGGCCTCGGCGGCGAACCGCGCGGCTTGCTCGTCGTGAATACCGCAAATCTTGACCTGTATGTCTTTCATGCGCAGATGAACTCCTCGAGCAGTCTCGATCGATCATCGGCCAACATCAGCGACGTGCCAATGAGAAATGCGTCAACGCCGGCCACCTTGAGACGGCGGATGTCAGCGGCAGAAAAAACACCGCTCAATCCCCACACCGGTCGGTCGGCCGCCTCCCGGGCCAAAATCTCCTCGGTCGTCTCCAGGCGAAGCTCCAAAGTAGCCAGGTTGCGATTGTTGATCCCGATCATATCGGCCGCCGTCTCCCGGGCGTCTCGGAACTCCTCGGCCGAGCTGACCTCGAGCAGCACCTCCAGACCGTGCTCGTGAATCCGGTCGATCATCTGAGCGAGTGACACAGTCGCATAGCGCCGTCGAAACAGGGTCAGAATGAGCAGGATCGCATCCGCGCCCCAGGCTGTCCCTGCCTCGATCTGGACTGGATCCAACAGAAAATCCTTCATCAGGACGGGCAAGCCGGCCGCTGAGGCGCTGTTCAGATATGCCAGCGCGCCGCCGAACCGGACCGGTTCGGTCAGAACTGAGATCCCAGCGGCACCGGCCTGCCAGTAGCAGGAAGCGATCTCGGCGATCATCTCCTCGCCTCCCTCGATCATCCGCCCCTGTGACGGGGATGCCGGCTTGATCTCGGCGACGATCGGGTTGCCCGGATGATTTGAGATGCATGCCACAAACGACCTTCGACCCGTCCGGCGGGCGCGGGTCGGTCGCCGGGTGTAGTAGCCGTTTTTCACCGTCTCGATCGTCGTCTGGGCCAGTTTGTCAAGATAGTCCATCGGCTCAGGTTCCTTGGGTCTTGGCGATCAACGCCTCAAGCTTGTCGTAGGCGGCGCCGCTTTGGATACTCTCTTCGGCCTGTTCGATTCCGGCTGCGATCGAATCGGCACCGTTGGCGACATAGATTCCGGCTCCGGCGTTAAGCAGGACCATCTCGTAGCGCTCGTCCTTCAGCTCGCCGTGCAGCAATCTCCGAGCCAATGCTGCGCTCGCCTCGGGGTCGAGGCCCGCCACCCGATCGATCGAGGTCCGCTGGAAGCTGTAATCCTCCGGTTTGATCTGGTAATAATCGATCCGCCCGTCGCGCAGTTCTCCCACCTGGGTCGGACCGACGGTCGAGATCTCATCGATCCCATCCACGCCGTGCACCACCAGCGCCCGCGCCACTCCCAACCGGTTGAGCACCTCAGGGTAGATCTCGACGAGCGCCGGGCTGAAGACGCCCATCAGGTGGGCGGTGGCTCCGGCCGGGTTGGTGAGCGGTCCGAGCATGTTGAAGACAGTGCGGATGCCGAGCGCCTGCCTTGGTCCGGCGGCGTACTTCATCGCCGGGTGCAGATTCCGCGCGAACAGGAACCCGATGCCGATCTCCTCGATCATCGTCTCGACCACAGCCGGATCGACATCGAGGTTCACGCCGAGCACCTCGAGCAGATCGGCGCTGCCGCATGGGCTGGTCACACCGCGGTTCCCGTGTTTGGCGACCGGACATCCGGCCCCGGCAATCACCAACGCGCTGATCGTCGAGACGTTGAACGTCTTGTGCTGGGCGCCGCCGGTCCCACAGACGTCGACCAGAGAGGTGTCCTCCAGATTGGGCCGGAGCCTGACGCTCTGCGCTCGCATCACCTCGGCGAACGCCGTGATCTCGTTAACCGTCTCCCCCTTGGCCCGCAGTCCCATCAGGAACGCACCGATCTGAGCTTCGGAGCAACCGCCGCTCATCAGTTCGTCCATCACTGCCTTGGCGACCTCATAACTCAGATCGTCCCCGTCGGCCAACGTCGCGATTGCCTGTTTCATCATCGTTTCTCACCTCCGTCGACATCTCTTAAAAAATTGGCCAGAATGCGCTTCCCGTGCTCGGTCAGAATCGATTCCGGGTGGAACTGAAGGCCGGCGATCGGATAGGTGCAATGCTGCACTCCCATGATCTCCCCGTCATCGCTCTCGGCGGTGATCACCAGATCGTCGGACAGGGTATCGCGATCCAGAACCAGGGAGTGATAGCGGGCGCCGAGGAACCCGTTAGGAACCTCCTCGAACAGGCCGGTCCCGTCGTGGTAGATCCGGGAGGTCTTCCCGTGGAGGATCTGTCGGGCGCCCACCACTCGCCCGCCGAAAGCCGCTCCGATCCCCTGATGGCCGAGGCAGATTCCCAGTGTCGGCACCCGGGGTGAGATCTCCTTGAGAATCTCAACGTTGATCCCGAAGTAACGTCGGTCGGTCGGATTCCCGGGACCGGGTGAGATCACGATCCCGTTCGCATGAATCGTTTTCACCCCGGCGATATCGATCGCATCGTTGCGATAGACGACCGGGGTGGCCCCGAGTTCACCCAGGTATTGAACCAGGTTGTAAACGAACGAGTCATAGTTATCGATCACCAAGATTCTCATCCTGATCCCCTTCCCCTTTCTCTCCTAACCTGATCGCCTTCCTGAGGGCGGCCAGCTTGTAGTCGGTTTCGTCCCACTCCCGCGCACCGACCGAATCGGCGACGATCCCGGCCCCGGCCCGGATGAACAACCGGTTCCCTTCGGCGCACAGCGTCCGGATCGTGATCGCCGAATCCATATTCCCGTTGAACGAGAAGTAGCCGACCACCCCGGCATAAGGGCCGCGCTTGTGAATCTCTAATTCATCGATGATCTCCATCGCTCGGATCTTCGGAGCACCGGAGACGGTTCCCGCTGGGAACAGGGCGGCGAATGCGTCCAGCGCATCCCGGCCGTCAGTCAACTGTCCCTCCACCCGGGAGACGATGTGCTGGACGTGACTGAACCGCTCCACGACCATGTACTCGGGAACCCACACGCTCCCATAGCGACTGACCCGACCGACATCGTTGCGCGCCAGATCGACGAGCATATTGTGCTCCGCCCGCTCCTTCTCGTCGTTCAACACCTCTTGTTCGTAAGCCCGACGCTCCGCCTCGGTAGCGCCGATCGGTCGGGTCCCGGCGATCGGATAGGTCGAGATCATGCCGTCATGGACGGCGACCAACATCTCAGGGCTCGAGCCAACGATCTTTCGGGGTCCGAGGCAAACATAGTACATATAGGGAGAGGGATTGATCTTCCGCATCGCCCGGTAGACGTTGAAGAGATCGCCAGAGAACCGGCTGCTCAGCTCCTTAGACAGCACGGCCTGATAGATGTCACCCGCCTTGATGTACCGCTTCGCGCGGTCCACGCTGTCGATGAATCGTTCACGACCAGTATCGCACGTCAACGCCTCACAAGCAAAGTCGGTTTGCGGAGCGAAACCGAGACGGATCCGCTCCAGCCGATCTTCGCCGTGGGAAAAGTAGTACATCCGACCCTGCTTGTGATCGTAGATGAGCCCATCCAGGTATAGTCCGAACTGGAAGTCGGGAAATGAGAAGTGATTCGCATGGCTGTTCGGAATATCTTCCAGATATCCCACAAAATCGTAGCTTATATACCCGACCAGCCCTCCAACGTACTTAAAACGTCGATCCTCAATCGCATACTGGGAGAGAAGACTGCGCAGGTAGCCGAGCGGATCGCCGGTCTCCTCCATCCCCTCCGCCAGCACCCCATCGACGCGGATCTGGCCGTCCGCGAGCTCGATGACCTGGGTCGGGTCGAATCCGATAAATGTGTACTCAGCGAGCCGTTCGGGACCCGGCGCGCTCTCCAAGATAAAGCTGTGTTCGTAGTTGCGATAGATCGCCTCGTAAAGTGGGAACGGATCCTGATATTCCAGCTCAATCAGCTTCATTGCCCATCCGATCAGATCTTCGGAACCTTGGCCAACGACTCCCGGACCTTCTCCTCCGGGTAGTCGTAGTCCTCGAGCTTCCCGGCGAGGTACTCATCGTAAGCGCCCATGTCGAAGTGGCCGTGGCCGCTCAGATTGAACGCGATCACCTTTGCCTCACCCGTCTCCCGGCAGCGACGTGCCTCGTCGATGGCGAACCGCACCGCGTGGTTCGACTCCGGTGCCGGGATGATCCCTTCGGCCTGAGCGAACAGGACCGCTCCCTCGAAGACGGCGTTCTGAGGGAGCGCGACCGCCCGGATATCGCCGTCTTCAGCCAGACGACAGATGATCGGAGCCATCCCGTGGTAGCGGAGCCCGCCGGCGTGAATGCCGGGTGGCACGAAGTCGTGTCCCAGGGTGTGCATCTTGATGAGCGGCGTCGTCTCGGCGGTATCGCCGAAGTCGTAGCGAAACTCACCCTTGGTGACCGATGGACAGGCGGTCGGCTCGACGGCGACGATGTCGATCGTCCGACCTTCGTGATAGACATCCTTGAGGAATGGCAGGAAGAACCCCGAGAAGTTGCTTCCGCCCCCGATACAGCCGATCAGCACATCCGGGTAATCGCTGGCCATCTCGAACTGCTGTTTCGCTTCGAGCCCGACGACCGTCTGATGAAGCAGCACGTGGTTGAGCACGCTTCCCAGCGAGTACTTGACGCCGTCGTGCTTCACCGCGTCCTCAATCGCCTCGCTGATCGCAATTCCCAGGCTTCCAGGCGAATCGGGATCTTCGGCCAATACGTGCTTGCCGGCGTCGGTCCGATCGCTGGGGCTGGGGATGACCTCGGCCCCCCAGACCTCCATCATCGAGCGGCGGTACGGCTTCTGGTGATAGCTGACCTTCACCATGTAGACGGTGCAGTCAAGCCCGAAGAGCTGACAACCGAACGACAGAGCGCTGCCCCACTGTCCGGCGCCGGTCTCGGTGGCGAGGCGTTTGATCCCTTCCTGTTGGTTGTAGTAAGCCTGGGCGATCGCGGTGTTCGGTTTGTGGCTTCCCGGCGGGCTGTAGCCTTCGTACTTGTAGTAAATGTGCGCCGGTGTCTCCAACGCTGCCTCAAGCCGCCGCGCCCGAATCAGCGGGGTCGGCCGGTACAACCGGTAGACGTCACGCACCGGCTCCGGAATGTCGATCCACCGGTCCTGGCTCACCTCCTGCTCGACACACGTCTTGGGAAAGAGCGCCAGCAGCGCCTCCGGCTCCACCGGCTCGTGGGTCGCTGGATGGATCGGCGGATCCAATGGGTTCCTGAGATCGGCCAGCACGTTGTACCAACGCTTGGGGATCTCTTCCTCATCTAGAATGAATTTGGTCTGTTCGGCCATGATGGTCCCTCCTTTGGTGGTTTTGATTTTCGGTTTGGAATAGGTCCTGACCAGATGGATAACGGAGAAGAACAGAAAAGGGAGATGGACAGATCAGAAACGGGTGGGGCGTTAAACAAGCTGCTTTGCAGGGCCTAGGTCGCTGGAACCCAAACCCGATCACCTGCCATCATCCGCGTCCACCTCACCTGAGAGAAGGTAAGTTGGATTGTATCAGATCGACGGGGCGATGTCAAGGGCCCGGGGCGCGGCCTGTCAACTCGTCACTCACTGACCCTGGCCATTGCCAGCACTTCAGCTGCCAGTGATATCCCTCTACGGCAAGAGCGGCCACGTAACCGGGGCCGGGAGTCAGTGCTTGTAACGACCAACGGGAAGCTTCTTGGGGATCCCAGTTCGTGCTCAACAGCGCTGCCGGCTCTCCTGGAGCCAGTGAAACGTCAAATTGGTCTAAGGGAAGCGAAAGCCCTTCGCTCTTAGCCTTTACGTAGGCCTCCTTGCGAGTCCAACAGGTGAAAAATGCCTCGTGCTTCATACTTGCAGGGAGTGCACGAAGCACGACGTTCTCTTGGGGCGAGAAGAATCGCTCTGCTATCTGTTCACATGCGAAATCCGCGCGAATGCGTTCGAGGTCGATGCCAATCTTCCGGCCGTGAGTTACGGCATAGAGGGCAAGCCCGTAGGAGTGGGACACGTTAAAGCTTAGTGTATTCTTGCCAGACGTGGTGACCAGGGTCGGTTTTCCATAGGGGCTGTAGCAAAAGCGCGGTTGACTGGGTTCCACGTTCAGATAGCGGCCGAGGATGGCCCTGAGCAGCCCGCGAGCCACAATGAAGTGTTCCCGGTCTTTCTGGAAGTAAAAACGCTCGGCCCGGTCCAATTCGTCTGGGGTGAGGGTGTGCTGCAGACTTTGTACGCGCGATGCTGTCAGATCCAGAGAAGCACGCCAGACATGAATATCATCGTTCGACAACGCCAAGTTTGCCGGCGGAGGACCCCACAGACGATCAACAGCTGTCATGAGTGTTGACCTCCGGTTATTCTCAGAAACCGCGTCAGATCTTGGGATATAGCCCGCAAAACAGGCACTCGGGCGCTCTGCAGGAAGAAATGGTTGCCGGGAAAGGTTCGAATCGCGAACGAGCGATGAGTTTGGTCACACCAAGCTGCGAGATCGTCATAGCTTACCTCACGGTCCTGCAGGCCTCCGAAAGCGGAGATAGGACAATCGAGTGGATCCTCGGTTGAATAGACATACGTCTCGCAAATCGCAAAATCTGCTCGCAGGACAGGCAATAAAAGCTCCATCAGCTCAGTGTTTTGAAGAACCGACTCCGGTGTGCCATCGAGACGACGCAATGCCTTTACGAACGTGGATTCGGGCAGTCGATGGATGGGCGAATTTGGATTCGGTATCTGGGGGGCATGATGACCGGAAACGAACAGGTGAACCGGGCTGAGATCATTCCGTCTGCGGAGTTGACGGGCGAGTTCGAAGCTTATCAGCGCACCCATACTGTGGCCGAAAAAAGCGAACGGGATGTTCAGATACGGATGGAGGGCTTGGGCTAGCGTCTGAACCAGGGACGAGAGTCGGGTAACCGGCGGTTCCATCAGCCGGTTTTCCCGACCGGGGAGTTGGACGGGGCAGACCTCTATATCCGATGGCAAGTCGTCCGACCATGTGTGAAAGATTGAGGCACCGCCCCCGGCGTACGGGAAGCAGAACAGACGCAGGCTCGCCTGTGTATTCAGCTTCGGATATGTAATCCACGAGTGGAGGGTCGGCGTGGTCATCATCAGTGTTGAGATCCGTGATTTCGGGGATCGGAGGGGCCCGTCCGACGGACAACGTCGATGACCTGGGCGAGCCCGGTCACGGTGGGTGTCTCAAAGAAGCCGCGCAGGGGCAGCTTCACCTGGAACGCTTCGCACACACGGGAGATGAGCTTGATTGCTGCAAGGGAATGGCCACCGAGGTCGAAGAAATTATCGCAAACGCCGACCCGCTCAAAACCAAGCAGTTCGGCCCAGATTCCTGCTAGTACCTCCTCGACGGGGGTACGAGGAGCGACAAAGGTTCTTTCCAACTCGGGCCTGGCCCGATCGGGCGCGGGAAGCGCACGGCGGTCTACCTTGCCATGGGGGGTCAGTGGCAGGGCGTCCAGAAGCACGAAGGCAGAGGGCAGCATGTAGTCAGGCAGCTTCTCATGAACGAAACTACGCAGTTCACTAATCGTGGGGGCCTGCTCCTGGTTAGGGACTACATAGGCCACCAGCCGCGTGTCGCTGGGTACGTCCTCCCGGGCCACGACCACGGTCTCCTGTACAGCTGGGTATTGGCTCAGGATCGACTCAATCTCCCCCAGCTCGACGCGAAAACCCCGAATCTTCACCTGGTGGTCGATGCGGCCCAGGAATTCGATGTTGCCATCCGGCAGGTAGCGGGCCAGGTCGCCGGTTTTGTAGAGGCGTCCCCCTGGTTCCTGAGCAAATGGATCCAGGACAAAGACCTCGGCTGTTCGTTTCGCATCGTTCAGATAGCCGCGACCAACGCCGATACCACTAACGCACAGTTCTCCGGCAACCCCAATTGGCACAGGCTGTAACTGGCGGTCCAGCACGTATAGCCGCATATTGGCTATGGGATGGCCAATCGGCATATGAATAACATCTGCTGCCGGAGGCCGGTAGATGGGGTAGTGGGTTACATCATCGGAGCACTCGGTAGGGCCATACGCATTCAACAGGGGTACATTCGGGTAGCAGCTTAGCCACTGGCGACACAGCTCCGGTGGTAACGCTTCGCCGGTAAGGATCAACCAGCGCAGCCCCGACAGATCGAGGCGGGCAGGTTCGTGAAGCACTACCTCATCAAACATCGCCCGCAGCAGTGACGGCACGGTTTCAAGAATCGAAATCCCTTCGCGCTCGACCTGCTCAAGCAGTTGTGAGGGATCATGGGCGACCTCATCGTTGAAGATGTGAACACGTCCACCGACAAGCAGAGCCGCTAAAAACTGCCACATCGAGATGTCAAAACACTGGGAAGCGGTTTGGGCAACAATATCTGCATCCGTCAGCTTCAGATCTAAGATCTTTGCATACAAATGATTGAGCATCCCCCTATGCTCGACCATCGCTCCCTTCGGTACTCCTGTCGAGCCAGAGGTGTAGATCACGTAAGCAAGATGACTCGGCGTACAGCGAAGAGGCAGGTTTTCTGCAGCCTGCTCTTGCTGTAGGAGTTCCTTGATGTTTAAGACCCGTGGTCGTTTTCCTAAAGGCATGCTCGCTAGCGCTTGCGAGAGAGCAGGCACGAACTCGCTCGCGGCGAGAACCAGAGGAGTCCCACTCTGGTCCAGCACCTGGGAGAGTCGTTTGGCTGGATCGCGTGGATCGAGAGGGAGGTAAGCTCCACCGGCCTTGAAAACCGCCATCATCGCGGTTAGCAAGTCGATACCGCGCTCGGCGAGCAACGCCACGACGACATCCGGACCGACGCCTTGCTCCACGAGGAGCCTGGCCAAACGGTTGGCCCGCCGGTTCAGCTGCTGGTAGCTCAGCTGCTTGTCTTCGAAGACCGCCGCAACAGCAGCGTCTGGCGTCTGCTCCACCTGGGCCTCAAAGAGCTGATGAATACACGAATCTTGGGGATAGTCTGTCGGGGTGTTATTCCACTCGACGAGCAGCTGATGCCGTTCGGCTTCGGTCAACAGCGGCAAGTCCGTGAGTTGCTGCTCGGGATTGGCAACGATACCCTCCAGCAAGGCCTGGAAATGTCCCACCATCCGGACGATGGTGGCTGCATCAAACAGGTCTGTGTTGTATTGCAACGAGGCGTAGAGTGATTCACCCAACTCGACCATCGCCAGCAGCAAATCGAGCAACGCCACCCGCTGCTCCACGTTGAGGAGTTCCAGCTCGAGCTCTCCCAGATCTATCCGAACCCCCGTTTCACTCAGCCCCAACATGGACTGTGATGCCACCTGTTCCTCAAGGCGGTGTGCATTCGGCATGTTAAACATGACCTGAAACAGCGGTGAGTGGCTGGGATTCCGGGGCGGCTGGAGTCGTTCGACCAATAAGGCGAACGGATAATCCTGGTGGGCCAGAGCATCCAGCACCGTTTGGTGCACTTGTGCCAGAAACTCGATGAAGGTAGGGTTTCCGGCGAGGTTGGCTCTCAGGACAATGGGCTCGGCAAAGTAGCCCACCAGGTTAGCGAAACGGGCCTGGCTCCTACCGATCGTGAGGGAACCCACCAGAAGGTCTTCTTGACCGCTATATCGATGAAGCAACACCTGGAAGACTGCCAGAAGGAGCATGTAAAGGGTAGCCCCGTTAGCCTTTGCCAGTCTCTTGAGCTGTCGGACCAGTTTCGCATCCAGATTGAATACGTGTGAGGTGCCGCGATCAGTCTGGAACGGCGGCCGCGGCCGATCGGTCGGAAGGTGCAGCACGGGCAACTCACCGGCCAGCTGTCTCTGCCAGTAGGTCCAGAGCCACTCACCTTCCGGGCCCGCGAGTATTTCGGCCTGCCAACGAACGTAATCCGTGTATTGTAGTTCAACAGGCGGTAGAGACGCCTGTGTGCCGGCCTTCTCCGCGAGGTACAGCATAACGAGCTCGTTCGTGAGCACCATAAGAGACCAGAAATCGATCGCGATGTGGTGTACCATCAGCAAAAGGATGTGGTCGTTTGCCGATCGAGTGAACAGTTTCACCCGCAGCAGGGGACCTCGTTCCAGATCAAAGGGATGATGCGCCTCCTCGACCAGACGGTCGTTCAGGAACGTCTCGCTCCAGGTCGAAGCATCTTCCTGGTGAAAGCAGACCTCGACGTGCTTGTGGACTCGCTGAACAGGTTCCCCGTGGGGGGCGGTGAAGGTCGTCCGTAGAGAGGCATGTCGATCGACCAAGGTCTGAAACGCACGTCGCAAGGCCGGAATGTCTAGATCAGAGCGGATGCGTGCCGCAAAACTGACGTTGTAAGCCGCGCTCTCTGGTGTGAGCTGGTGTAGGAACCACAAGGCCCGCTGCCCGTGGGAGAGAGGGTACAAAGATTTGGACTCGCTCGCCTTTTCCCGAAGTAGCTGTGCAAGAAGCGCACGCTTTTCCTCCGGCGAAAGATCATCGATACGGTTAGAAGTATGACTCATTCATCAACCTCCTCTTCAGCTAACACATCGCTCAGCAATGAATCCACTTCCTCATCCGAAAGTTGATCAAGTTGTGCCAACAGCTGTTCTGCATCTCCTCGGCCTACGAGAGGCGCCGATGGAGTGGAGGCCACTGCAGTCAGTTGATCGAGCATCTGCTTTGTGAACTGAACGATGCTAAATCCCTGGAGGAAGTTCACCACGGGCACGACCACCCCTAAGTCGATCTCGATCCGGTTCTTCAGCTCGACGGCCATCAAGGAGTCGAGACCCAGGTTGTTGAGGGGCTGCTGTACGTCCAGCTTGGACGCAGACAGTCCCAGCACCCTGGCCACTTGGTCACGAAGATAGGGCTGCAGCAGTTGCTGACGTTCTCCTGGTTCCGCATCCAGAAGGACGTCTCGGGTCAGGCTTGGTCTTTCTCTCGAATTGAAGGAATCAACTTCTTCACTGACCAGATGGGAAAGCAGAGGTGATTTACTGGCCACTGGGAAAGAATGGCACAACTGCGGCCAGTTGACAGGCATAATTGCAATCTGGGTCGATCCTTCTCCGAGCATTCGTCCTAGTGCTTTCAGTCCTTGGTCGGGCATGATACTTTCTATTCCTCGGAGTGCAAGACGCCCAGCCTGTTCATGTCGGGCCACCATACCTACCTCAGCCCAGGGACCCCAATTGATACTCAGGGCCGGTCGTCCCTGAGCCTGTCGGTGATGGACCAGACCGTCCAGGAACGCGTTTGCAGCGGCATAGTTTGCCGCTCCCTGGCCAAGCACGCCTAACAGGGAAGCAGCTGAAGAGAAAAGAACGAAGAAATCCAGGGAATCATCTCCAAGGAAGCGGTATAGAAGCCAGCCTCCCACCACCTTGGGCCGCAAAACCGCGTTCAGTGAGGTGATATCAAGCTTCAGCAGCGTTTTGCCCTGTGCCACTCCCGCTAAGTGCATCACGCCACGGATCGGTGGCCAACCCTCACGGTGAAACGCTTCCAGGAAAGAGATCAGCTGTACCTCATCCGCTACATCGACTGAGGCGAGATGTACACTGGCGCCCAGGGTCTCCAGTTCACGAATGGTAGCGATTTGATGGGCCAGGCGACTTCCTTTTTCTACCTGGTTCCAACTGGAACGCGGCGGAAGTTTTGTGCGTCCCAAGAGAATCAGCCGCCGAGCCCCTTGTTCCACCATCCAGCGGGCAACTTGGCGGCCGAGATCTCCTAATCCTCCGGTGATCAGATAGCTGCTATCAGGCCGCCACCGGGGAGGAAGCGTCTGCCCGGCGGATTGGCGCTTGCGCACCAAGCGGGCAACATACCGTTGCCCTTGACGGAAAGCGAGCTGATCCTCTCCGTCCGGACTCCAAATTTCCTCCAATAACAGGGCAGCCGCATCACGTACAGGGGCTTCAGGGTCCAAATCCACCAATCCTCCCCAGAGGGCGGGATGTTCTTGGGCAATGGTGCGACCGAATCCCCAAAGGGGTGTCTGAGCCACCCCTAGGGAAACAGGTTCCTCCTCCACCGGCTGGGTCCCTCGCGTGACCAGCCACAAGCGAGACGACTTGCGCCATTCCGTTCGAGCCAGCTCCTGGATCAAGTGCAGGACGCTGCCGCAACCTAGGGTCTGTGCTGTCTCTAGAGAAGCCACTGAGGTCTGTTCCGGAGGAGGAGCATCGAGGCTCCAGAGGTGTACAACTCCGCGGCAGGCAGGCTGATCCGACCCCAAGACAACCTCGAGGAGCTGCCGCATGTCTTCCGGTTGCTCCGGGCGGATCCGGAAGCACCCTCTATCTACGTGTTCACAGGCTTCGCCCGGAGAGACCAAGATACAGCTCTCGCCGCGCGCTTCCAGCAGCGACCTCAGCGTCCGTCCAACGCCATGGCTGTCGGTGAAAATGAGCCAACGGCCTCGTTGGTCTGATGGAGGGGAGTCCAAGGCGTGGTTCCGCTTCGGGCGTGTCTTGGGTTCCCACTGGATCTCATAGAGCCAGTCGCTCATATCCTTCCGCATGGCTCGTTGCGTATCACGGTCGAGGCGCTGGAAGCTCAGACCCAGTATCTTTAGCACCAACTGCCCATTGTCATCCAGCAGGAACACGTCTCCCTCAAGTGTGTTCGCGTTTGCCTCTACACCCGGCCGGAGAAGCGCGTGGCTCCACAGCCCCATGTCGGAGCGAGGACGATCGTAAACCCGCAGGCTATCTAGATCCACGGGCAGGTAGGTGTCCCCTTCAGCGATTTGGGAGTCTTCCCGGGGCAAGGTGGCCGCCAAGACGTGCAAACAGGCGTCCAGGAGAGCGGGATGAATCTGATAGGCACCTGCTTCCGACTTTACCGTTTCCGAAAGACGCAGCCGGCCGATGGCTTCTCCATCCTGACGCCAAATCTGCTCCACACCCTGGAAGCTGAGACCAAACCCGCGCTCCTGCATGGCCTGATAGTGCTCTGCGCCTGAGATGACCTCCAAGCACCGAGCTTGGATCTCCTCGGGTAAGGCATGCTCCACCGGTGATGCTTCCAGATCTGCATCTGCCTGACCGAGACGGATTGTTCCGATCGCATGCAGCGTCCATGATGTCTGCTGTTCTGCATTGCCTGCTTGGAAGCTGAAGAACTGAAACGAGGCCGTTCCAGGCATTTCAGCAGAGATAACCAACTGGACTGTCTGAGTGTCATCCTCTGGGAGAAAGAGCGCCTTTTTGAAGGCCACCTTCTCCAAAACATGAGGCCCTGGTCCGAAGATCTCCTCAGAAGCAGCCAGGACCATCTCCACATAGGCTGTTACTGGCAGCACAACCGCTCCCTGGACGCGATGGTCGTCCAGGAAGGGGAACGAATCAATACCAAGATCCATCTCCCAGAAGTACGTTCCCGAGTGAACGGCCGATCTCAAGCACCGACCCAAGAGCGGATGACCCGATGTGCGACTTCCGCTACCTTTGGCAAAGAATCGCCTCCGGACTCGGCCTTGGCCCTCTATCCAGCAACGCTCTCGTTGCCAAGGATAGGGCGGGAGTCGAACACACCGGCCTCCGGATGGATAGAGCCGGCTCCAGTCCACCGGGTGTCCCAGGGTGTAGAGCGCACCGAGCGACCCCAGCATCACGGCACGCTCCTCTTCGTCACGTCGCAGGGAAGGGAGCACGATGTCTTCCTGGTCAAGATGCTGCAGCCCTTGCTGGATCGCTTTCAACAGGATGGGATGAGGACTGATTTCCAGAAAAATGTCATGATCACTTTCCAGCAATTGTTGAACCGCTGCTGAAAAGAGCACTGGCTCTTTTAGATTCCGCACCCAGTAGGTGGCATCGAACTCCAGACCGTCGCTGGCTTCGCCTGTCACAGTCGAGTAGATTGGCAGGGATGCAGGCTGGGACTGTAATTCTTCCAAGGCTTGTAACAAATCAGCGCCTAGAGGATCGATTTGGGGGCTGTGAGCGGCAACGTCCACCTGCACCAGACGGCAGAAGATCTCTTGCCGCTGTAACGTATCCAGAACCTCTTCCAGCGTTGCTGGATCTCCTGACAGCACAGTTGACGTAGGACTGTTGCTGACAGCAATAGACACACGATCCTCGTAGCCGGCCAGAGCGCGTTGAGCCTGCTCTAAGGAAAGCTCGACGGCAGCCATACTTCCTTGCCCGCTCGTCCGCTTTAACAGCTGGCTCCGACGGCAAATGATCTTGACCGCATCTTCCAGGCTCAACGCCCCAGCTACGTGAGCCGCTGCCACTTCTCCCATGCTGTGACCCACCACCGCATCGGGCTCGATGCCCCGGGAGCGCCACAGGGCCACCAGGGCCACCTGGATCGCAAACAGAGCGGGCTGGATGACGTCGATTTCGTCCAAGCGAGAGTGCGCTTCATCGGCGGTGAGTTCCTCCAGCAAAGACCAATCCACATACTGACGCATCACCTGGTCACAGTGCTCCAGAGTCGTCCGAAAGACGGATTCCTGCTCTAAAAGCTCTCGCCCCATGCCATACCATTGAGACCCTTGCCCAGAAAACACGAAGACGAGCTTTCGCCGGTGGCCGGGAACTTTGCGACCGGAAGACATGCCAGGGCGAGACTCTCCGTTTAGAAAGGCCTCCAGGTGCTCGATGAATTCCTCCTGAGAGTGAGCCACGAGGGCCAAGCGATGGTCGTGATGACTTCGCCGCAAGCTGGCAGTGTAACAGACGTCCTGCAACGATGCAACGAATCCGGATCCCTCGGCCGTCAGAAGGTCCTGGTAAGCCCGAGCAAGGGACTGGAGGGCCTCTGGGCTGCGCGCGGACAGCGGTAGCAGGTGCGTCCGCCCGGATGCAGGCTTTTGTTCGTGTTGATGAACCTCAGGGGTTCGGGGGACCTCCTCCAGAACCATGTGCGTGTTGGTTCCACCAAAACCGAAAGAGCTCACCCCGGCCAGGGCCGGGCTGGACGCTTCGGGCCACGGGGCCAAGATCTGCTGAACGCGCAGGGGGAGCTCGTTAAAAGGAATGTGAGGATTTGGCTTCTGGAAGTGGAGGCTCGGCGGGATCGCTCGGTGTTTGAGTGACAGCGCGACCTTGATCAGACCAGCAATGCCAGCGGCTGCCTCCAGGTGTCCGATGTTGGTTTTGACCGAACCTATGGTGCAGTCGCATCCTGGGGGGCGGTCAATGGCGAGCACCGTTCCTAGGGCCTTTGCCTCGATCGGATCGCCCAGGAATGTGCCCGTACCGTGGGCCTCGATATACTGGACCTGGCCCGGTGAGACCCCAGCCCGGCGGTAGGCTTCCCGCAGCACGGCCTCCTGGGCCTGCCGGCTGGGAGCCATGAGCCCATTGGTGCGCCCGTCCTGGTTGACCGCGCTGCCTCGGATCACCGCATAAATCGGATCGTCGTCGGCCAGAGCCCTCGATAGGGGTTTGAGGACGATGAGACCGGCCCCCTCACCCCGAACGTAGCCGTTGGCTCGAGCATCGAAGGCTTTACAGCGACCATCCGGAGCCATGACCCCGGCTTTCGTGAAATTAATGGTAATGGCTGGCGATAGGATCAAGTTTACGCCCCCAGCCAGAGCCAGGGTGGATTCCCCGTTCCATAGGCTACAGCAGGCCAGGTGGACCGCGACGAGCGATGAGGAGCAGGCCGTGTCCACCGCCGCACTCGGCCCCTGGAGATCAAACAGGTAGGAGAGGCGATTGGCCGCAATGCTCAAAGCATTGCCCGTGCCTGCATAAGCGTCGATGAGGTCGGGGTCGCTCAACTGAATCCGGCCATAATCGTTTGTCGAGATGCCGATGAACACACCAGTCCGTGTGCCGGCCAGGCGATCCGGCACCTGCCCACCATCCTCTAACGCCTCCCAAGCCACCTCCAGCAAGATCCGTTGCTGAGGATCGATGCGAGCGGCTTCCCGAGGAGAGATCCCGAAGAAGTGGGGGTCGAACTGATCCACCTGCTCCAAAAAGCTGCCCCAGCGGGTATTCATTTTGCCAAGTGCATCCGGAGTGGGATCATAGAAGGCATCGATATCCCACCGATCCGCCGGAACCTCGGTGATGGCATCCATCCCATCTTGTAGAAGCTGCCAGAAAGCATCCGGACCGTTGGCGCCGGGGAAACGACAGCCAATCCCGATGATGGCGATCGGCTCTTTTTCCGTTCCCCCGTCTACGCGGTCCTCAGGGGTTGACGCTGAGACGGTGGGGTCGGGGTCCTCAGCCAGATACTGGGCGAGTGCCTCGATAGTGGGGTACTCGTACGCCAGAGTGGGAGAAAGCTGACGTCCAAGCCAGGCTCCCAGCTCTCCAGCCAAGCGCACCGCGTGCTTTGAGTCCAGGCCGTAGTGAGTGAAGGGCTGGTGGATGTCTATATCGTCAGGATCCATGCCCAACCGCCCCGAGATCTGTGACACCAACCAGGCTTCGATGTCCGCCGCGCTCCTTCTCGGCACGTCCGCCGGCTCTCTGGAACTTGCCTCAGCTACAGTGGCGTCCTGTGCATCACTCACCGAGCGTGGGGCTACGGCTGCCCGCCACGCTCCCACCACATTCAGGCTCCCCTCCAGGAACCCGGCCCGACAGGCGTGCCGCTGGATCTTGCCGCTGGAGGTCTTAGGGATGCTCCCGTACTTGATCAGGACCACGGCGTAAACTTGCAGTTCGTGATCTTCCGCCACCGCCTGACGGATGACCCCAACCACCTTATCTATGTCTGGATTCCGGTCATGACGCTCGACCTCCTGAACGATCACCAGCCGCTCTTCACCGGCTGCACCCACTGAAAACGCTGCACCGCAGCCTGGCCGCAGTGCTGGATGACTCCGTTCCACCGTCAGTTCGATGTCCTGAGGGTAATGGTTGTGGCCCCGGATGATGATCAAGTCCTTGAGTCGACCGGTAACGAATAGCTCCCCATCGTAAACAAACCCCAGATCTCCGGTGCGTAGAAACGGGCCCTCACCCGTATCGGATAGGTACGCGTTGAAAGTCCGTTCCATCTCCTCAGGGCGGTTCCAGTAACCCTGGGCAACGCTGGGGCTCGATACCCAGATCTCGCCCACTTGATCGGGCAAGCACGGGGTCAACTTTTCGGGGTGAACGATGAGGATCTTTTGGTCCAGCAGGGCCTGACCGCAGCCCACAAGCGTCTGGGTACCCTCATCCCTCTCAGAAGCTTCGACCACCCGGTTGATTTCAAGCGCTGCTCTCTGGACAGTGCGGACGACCGGCAGGGCGGGCCCCAGGCCACCGGAAGCCATCACGGTTGCCTCAGCGAGTCCGTAGCAAGGGTAGAAGGCCTCCCGGCGGAAACCACAGGGCTCGAAAGTCGCCGCGAACCGGTCCAAGGTTTCCAAGCGAATGGGCTCAGCACCGCAGAAGGCCACGTCCCAACTGCTCAGGTCGAGGGTCGCTCGCTGTTCAGGCGTGATATTGTCAACGCACAGTTCGTATGCGAAGTTAGGTGCACCGCTAATGGTGCCTTTGTAACGGGCAATCGCCTGTAGCCAGCGCACGGGGCGCTGCACAAAGGAGAGCGGTGACATCAAGATGGCCGGCCTTCCGATATACATGGGCTCCAGTATACCTCCGATGAGCCCCATGTCATGGTAGATGGGCAGCCAAAAAACCCCTACGTCTTCAGGATTATCGGGGTTAATCTTAAACCCATGGCGAATGAGAGCCAGGTTGTGCATCATGTTGCCATAGCTTACCATGCCCCCCTTGGGCATGCTCGTAGAACCAGAGGTGTACTGGAGGAAGACCAGAGTATCGCGGGTTACCGCAGGTTCTTGCCAATCCGCCTCCACACCGGCGGGGACATTGTCGATGGCGAGCCATCGTAGGGTCTCCAGATCTGGAGCATGAGCGAACCGACGCTTCACGCTGGACAGGATGGCTGTGGTGGTGAGTACCACCCTCGCCTGCGCATCTGCCACAATCGCCTGGAGGCGAGGCATGAGCCGGTTGAGCCCGGACGGGTAAGTCGGGACGGCAACAACCCCGGCGTACAGGCAACCGAAAAACGCGGCGATGTATTCAAGACCTGGAGGACAGAGCAGCAGTACACGCTCCCCGGTTATCTCCAAGCTCTGAAGCCAAGCGCCGATGGCCCGGGCCTGGCGGTCTAACTCTCCATAGGTCAAACTAACCTCTTCTGTTTCTCCATCCACCAAGAAGGTATAGGCCTGTTGGTCAGGCTGGTGGAGTGCTCTCCAGCGGAGGAGATCGACCAATGTGGAAAGCTCGAAGGTAGATTCAGAACGATTAGAAAAGATGGTCATCATATCCCCTTATTTCTTAAGCCGTTCGGAAGGGTTCGGGATTTCAGTTTGGTTAATACATTAGCATGAACATAACATAAAAAATTTTAATTTGTCAAAACACTCTCAAGCCCTCCATCTCCTTAGGGAAACACATTCGCTCCGACACCAGGTGCCTCCGCTGAGATGGCAATTGTACATCCAAGATTTGAAGATACTATGTTTTGTAACATATAATAAAGTTCTGATAGCCAGAAACTTACAGATTACCTCAAAGGAGGTTGATCAGATTGAAGCCCAGGTTCAGGCTATTAGTAGGTTTGTTCTTACTAGTAGGGTTGGTCATGAGCGTTGGGATGGATTCCTTAGCGCAGGAGTTCGGGGGGGGAGTCACATTGTATGGAACGCTCCCGGTTTTCAACGCAGTCGGCGAGTTCGCCCTGAGGTCACCCCTGACGCTGCGAGCCACCTTTGGTGCAGGATTCGGTACCGGCTTTTCGCTTTTTATACTCGATGGGGGCGTGTTATACCCCCTCTCGCCCTTCTCGCTGGGGTCCGTGAACCTTCTGCCTTACGTCGGAGGTGGGGGCGGAGTGTCTTTCCTATCGTTCCCTTGTTGCCCCGGCTTCGGCGGTTTGGGGTTCATCCTCCAAGGGATCGGCGGTGCCAGATACCCCTTAGGAAACTTCGACCTGTTCGGCGAGCTCAGGGCGGGCATAGGAGCTTTTGGGGTCTTCAACATAGTCGGGACCGTAGGGGCACTGTTTTAGGAGAAGTTCAGGACTTCAGGTTGGCCCTGGGGGTTTTCATGGATAGATATTAAGATAAGCTGAGCAACCCACCTGAACTGACCCCCAGGGCGATTTCATTGCAAGGCTTATCTTATTGCATCTCCCGCTGTCGCAACTTCTCCTCGCGCCGCGCCCGCGCCTCCTCGTACTGGCGTTTCTCGTCGTCGGTCTCCGGGATGACCGGCGGGACTGGTGTGGGACGTCCCTGCTCGTCGAAGGCGACGGACGTGAAGTAGCCACTTGAGGTCGACTGCCGCTCCCCGGTCAGCGGACCAGATCGAGTACTGCTCTTCGTGATTGACGACGACCTTATAGATCATATGGTCTTCCTTGCTGTCCCTATTCATTTTGCTTCCGGTGTCTCTTTCGAGGAGTGTCGAAGCTCACCGTCCGGCTGCGGCACCTCTAGGAACCCGCTCCGAATGAAGTAGGAAAAATAGGTGTTGAGCAATTCAGCATCTACGGGTGGACAGGTGATGGAAGTGCCTTCAAGCTCATCGAACGTGTTTTGGCAGTCGAACTGCGGTCTCTTGATCCGTTCTTCGGATATCTGTTCAATCAAAAGAGGCAAAAGGGGAAGCAAAGCATTTTCCATGGAACTCTCAGGGAGATTGATCAGCTCCTCTCTCCAATCATCGTACGAAATTTGGCGAATCGGGAGACCCAAAGAGCGGATCCAGGCAACAACCTTGTCCGGGTGAAGCGGATGAGGGTTAACCAAGTGAAAGGTCTTTCCTATCAACTCTGTTTGCTTCGATAGATGGACGATGGCTCTGCTCACGTAGTTCACAGGAGTCAAGTCCACCTCTGCTTCCCCTATGTCGAGGTCTGGTATACTGCCGAGTTGGATACAACCTTTGACCATTCTGCAGGGAAAGTCATTGGTATTCCAGGCACCTGTTTGGCTGTGCCCGGTTATCCGCCCTGGCCTATAGATACAGACAGGAAGCCCTCTCGAACGTGCAAGCCTGACTAACTTTTCAGCCACCCATTTGCTCTGGGAGTAGCCATCATAGAGAACTCCGCCATGGTCGAGGTCGTCTTGCTCTCGGACGACCTTGTCATCGGGGTAGTGACCTAAGGGGAAAACGCCGATAGTAGAGACGTAGTGTACAGGTTTCACCTTGGTTTGGCTTGCCAATCTAAGGACTTCTTGGGTTCCAAGAACATTGGGTGCCTTAAGTACATCGTATGAATAGATCAAATTAACCCACGCACCGTTGTGGTAAATAACATCGATCTTACGGGCCAGCGTTTGAAACTGGTGAGCTGAAAGACCTAGAAGTGGCTGAGACAGATCTCCTACGACCGGGATAATTCTGGAGCTTAGATTTTCATCCCAGAGTGAGTAGGATTCAAGGTTTGCTTGGAGTCTCTTCTTACCTTGCTCCTCATTAGCGGAACGTATCAGGCAATAGATGTCCGCTTGAGTCTGCTGAAGGAGTTCATGGAGTAGAAAGGCTCCGAGAAAGCCTGTGGCTCCGGTCAAAAAGATATGAGCCGGTTCGGTGACATGCTCAACCTCATCAGGCACCACCTCAGGATGGATGATAGGATCGAGGGCGACCTCAGCGCTCAGTTCGGTGGTCGTCATCGCGTCAATGGTTGTGGGGGGACCCTCCTGCTGGATAACGTCGAGGGCTTGGGCGAGTTCGGCCACGGTGGGCGCCTCAAATAGATAGCGCAACGGCAGCTCCATTTGAAACGCTTCTCGCACCCGAAGAATAAGCTGTGGGATCAGCAAGGAATGCCCCCCGAGTTCAAAGAAGTTGTCATGGATGCTCACCTGCTCGACGCCAAGGACCTGAGCCCAGATCTCAGCCAGCTTCTCTTCTGTAGGTGTGCGGGGAGCCACGAAAGATTTCTCCACCTCAGGACTGATCCGAACCGGCTTCGGAAGCGCCCGGCGATCGACCTTGCCGTTGGGCGTCAGTGGCAGGGCGTCCAGCATCACGAACGCGGACGGCACCATATAATCGGGCAGCTTCTCTTTCAGGAAGCTGCGTAGTTCACCGGGCATGGGTGCCTGCTCTTGGTTCGAAACGACATAGGCGACCAGGCGTTTGCCACCGGGCGCATCCTCTCGGGTGAGGACAACGGCTTCTCGCACGGCCGGGTGCTGATCCAGCACCGCCTCGATCTCCTCCAGCTCGATGCGAAACCCGCGAATCTTCACCTGGTGGTCGGTACGACCGAGAAACTCGATCTGGCCGTCCGGCCGGTAACGAGCCAGATCGCCGGTCTTGTACAGCCGTGTGCCCGGCTCGTCGCTGAATGGGTTCGGAATGAACTTCTCGGCGGTCAGCCCCGGGTCGTTGAGGTAGCCCCGGGCTAGACTTACACCAGCGATGTACAGTTCGCCCGGCACGCCGATGGGCACCGGTTGCAGGTGAGCGTCTAGAAGATAGATGTTTACGTTGGCAAACGGGCGGCCGATGGTCGGCTTCCGACCGTCGGCGGTGCACGCACCGATGGTGGCACCGATGGTCGCTTCCGTCGGTCCATAGCCGTTGAAGAACCGACGCCCCGGAGCCCAGCGCGCCACGATGTCAGCAGGGCAGGCCTCTCCTGTGACGGTGATCGTCCGTAACGCAGGAAGCTCCTCAGCGGGCAGGGCTGCCAGCACCGATGGGGGAAGCGTCACGGTCGTGATGGCCTGATCGCGCAACAGCTGGATCAAAGCCGGCCCCGGCAACCGAGACTCCGGTGTTGCCACGTAGAGCGTTCCTCCCGTCAACAACGCCATGAAAACGTCCCACAGCGAGGCATCGAAACTGAAGGTGACCAACTGGAGGACGCGGCTGCCCTCTGCCACGTCGAGGGTCTGTGCCTGGACCTCAGCCAGGTTACGCAGCCCCCGGTGTTCCACCATGACACCCTTAGGGGTCCCCGTCGATCCGGAGGTGTAGATCACGTAGGCGAGGTGGTCGGTCGTCACCTCGTTGATGGGGTTTTCCACACTCTCCTGGGCGATGACTCCCCAGTCGGTGTCGAGGCACACAATCTTGGCACTGCATTCAGGGAGGCGTTTTACGAGCCGCTCTTGTGTCAGCAGCACTGATGCTTGGGTGTCCTCGAGCATAAGCGTCAGCCGCGCCTTCGGATAGGTGGGGTCGAATGGCACATACACTCCGCCGGCTTTGAGGATGCCCAGCAGTCCCACCACCAGCTCCAGCGAACGTTCCATAAACATGCCCACGCTGACTTCCGGTCTCACGCCCAGTGTCCTCACGTGGTGCGCCAGTTGGTTCGCTCGCCGATTCAGCTCGCGGTAGGTCAGTTGTTGGTCTTCATACACCACGGCGACAGCGTCCGGTGTTCTCTCAACCTGAGCTTCAAACAGTTGATGGATACACACATCTTTGGGATAGTCGGCTTGGGTATCATTCCATTCCACCAGCAACTGATGGCATTCGGCTGCGCTCAACAGCGGCAACTCCGACAGGCGCTGGTCGGGATCGGCGACGATGCCTTCCAGCAGCGTCTGGAAGTGTCTGGCCATCTGAGCGATAGTATCTGCATCGAACAGATCGGTGTTGTACTCCATCCATCCCTTTAGTCCGTTCGCGTCTATCATGAATAGTGCCAGGTCAAACCTCGCTATTTCGTTGTCGATCTCTAGCGGGTTCAGAGACAGATCTGGAAGCTCCAGAGTCGACATCGGGGCATTGAGGAGCTGGAACATCACCTGAAACAGGGGGTTAAGGCTCAGATCCCGTTCCGGTTGCAGTTCATCGACCAGCCTCTCGAACGGCAGATCCTGATGGGTATAGGCACCCAAGGCCACCTCGCGCACCCGGCCCAATAGTTCCCGGAACGTGGGATCCCCTGATAGGTCGGTGCGCAGCACCAGCGTATTGATGAAGAATCCGATCAGTTCCTCGATCTCGGCCCGATTGTGACCGGCGATCGGGGAGCCCACAACAATGTCATCTTGGCCGGTATAGCGATGGAGCAACGCCTTGAACGCGGCGAGCAGGGTCATGAACACGGTGACCTCCTCCTGACGGCTCAGGGCGTTGAGTGAATCGGTCAGAGACTTAGGCAGTGCCAGGGGGTGGTGTGCACCTCGATGGCTTTGGATCGCGGGCCGGGGACGATCGATGGGCAGTTCCAGCACAGGAAGACGGTCGCCCAACTGCTGCTTCCAGTAGGCCAGCTGGGTCTCAAGCATCTCGTCCTGGAACCGCTCGCGCTGCCAGACGGCAAAGTCGGCATACTGAATGGGTAGCTCAGGCAGTGGCGAGGGACGTCCGGTGGAGAAGGCCTGGTAGAGTACGGCGATCTCGCGGATGAATATCCCCATCGACCAAGCGTCGGAGACGATGTGGTGCATGGTGAAGAGCACCACGTACTCCTCCTCACCCAGCTGCAGCAGGATGAGCCGTAACAGCGGACCTCGGGCGAGGTCGAAAGGGCGCTGGGCTTCCTCGATGGCCAGCTGGCGGAGCTCGGTCTCCTGCTCCGTCTCGGGCAACTCACGCAGGTCCACCACCGGCAGGGACAGGATCAGGTCTAGAGCAATAACCTGAACGGGTTGTCCGTCCACGGTGGCGAAGGTGGTGCGAAGGACTTCGTGGCGGTTGACGATTTCGTTGAGGCTTTGCTCAAGTGCGGCGACGTCGAGGGGAGCGTTGAGGCGCGCGGCAAAGGATAAGTTATAGAC
>JBHIAT010000018.1:0-33656 GCA_046758705.1 Bipolaricaulia bacterium | reverse complement strand
CGGTGGACGTGGCCCGAAAGTTGGAGGTGCCCAAACTGCTGATGGTGGTCAACAAGGCGTTGACAGCCTTCGATTTCGACGCCCTACGGCAACAGGTGGAGACCACCTACAACGCGCCGGTGGCCGGCATCCTGCCCCTCAACGAAGAGATGGTCCGTCTGGGCAGCAGCGATGTCTTCTGCCTGCGCTACCCTGACCATCCGTTTACCGAGGGAGTGCGCGGGGTTGCCAATCAGATCACCGACTCCGGCTGAAGGTCGAGGGGGGAGATGACCAAGGAGCCGCTCGATCGCTCGCGGGAAGAGAGTGAAGAGCGCGAGAAAGCCGCCGGCCTTCGTATGACCGATCTCCTGACCCTGCCCGACTCGTTGCGCCAGCTCGTCAACTGGATCATGCGGAACGACGAGGTGAGCCTGGCCGATGTGGTGACGCACACCGGCGAGGATGAGAAGGCGGTCCACGCCATGCTGGCGGCGCTGGTGGAGAAAGGTTTCGTGACGGAGATGGACGTGGAAGGCGAACTGCGCTACCGGATTCACCTGGCCCCCAAACAGGGACCTCAGCTGTCTCAGGACATCTGGAAGGTCTTGGACGAGGAGGAGATGGAGTGAAGATCGGTGCTCGTGTTCTGCCCGGTGAGTGGTCTCGGTTCACCACACTGGCCCTGCTGCTGTTCATTAACTCCCTCGTCCTGGAATCCAACGAAGTGGTCGCCACCAGCGGGTTCGTCAGCCGCGTCGGGGCAGAGCAAATCCTGTGGGTGTGGGCGATCGACATGCTGATCGTGATCTTAACCTCGGGCGCATACTCGCTGATCGTCGATCGGACACAGCGCGGCAGACTGGCGATCCGTCTGTCCGTGAGCTTCAGCCTCGTCTATGTGCTCCTGTTTCTCCTGTTCGTCTCAGGTGTGCCCGATTGGCTGTCCTATCCGCTGTTGACGGTGATCAATGATCAGCAGTGGATGTTGCTCCCACTGCTGATCTGGACGTTGGCCAATGATCTGTTTTCGACCGCCGCGGCCAAGCGACTGTTTCCGCTGTTGGGGGTTGCGGCACTTGTCGGCGGGATACTGGGCAACGGGCTGGCGGCCGGCGTAGCCCAATCGCTGGCCGAGAGCCTGTTAGGCCGTGTCGCATTGCTGCTGGTCAACGCGGGGTTGATCTTGGTGTCGGCGATCATCCTGGCCGTGGCCCTGCGCCGGATCAAGATCACCACCCATCAATCGCGCCAAGACGAGACCGTGCTGGATACGCTGCGCGAGGGGCTGGCGTTCGTTCGCGAAGTGCCGTCATTTCGCTATCTGAGTCTGGCAATGATTCTGTTGGGAGTGGGCCTCAACGTGATCGAATACCAACTGATCGTCAGCGCCTTAAACACCTACCCGGAGCCGGCTGCGTTGCAAGCTTTTTATGGGACATTTCGGGCAGCTGTTTGGGTCATGCTGCTGCTGGTGCAAGGGGTGGGCGCCAGTTGGCTGCTGAACCGCATCGGGTTCAAGTCGATCTTCGCCTTCATGCCGGGGGCGTTGCTGATCGGCCTGTTTCTGGTACTTGCCTGGCCTGTTTTGATCGGAGTGGCAATCGGGGATTTTCTGACCCGGATCACCCTATCAGGTATAGACGAGCCATCGCGCAGAGCGTTTCAGGGAATGGTGCCCGACGAGCGCCGGGGGCGCGTCAGTGTGTTCCTCGACGGTTACCTGTATCCACTCGGATCGGTCCTCAGCTGTGGGATGGTCGGGGCGGTGGTGTTCGCCGTCGGACAAAATCTGCTCGCTCCAGAGGTCGGTCGCACGCTCTATCTCAGTCTGGGCGGTGCCTGCGCTGGAATCGCGCTGTGGGCCATCACCCAGTTTCGGGGCCACTACGACGAGAGCATGCTCAACTGGCGGTTGAAGCGCCGACGACGTCTCAGCACTCTGGAGGATCTTGAATTGTAGGTTGTAGTCTCACATGGGAGGCATGTTATGAGCGAACGCAAACCATTAGCGCTGGGACAACGCGGGATGCTGGCCATGATTGTCGGCATGCTACTGTACGGTGGCATATCGTGGCTCACCAACATCTTTCCATTGGCCGCCGCCGAGGGTGTCGAAATCCGGCCGGGGGTAGCGGTACCGATCTTTTTCGGATTTGTATTCGGCCCGATCGTCGGCTTTTTCACCGGGATGCTGGGCAACCTTCTCGGGGATCTGTGGTCAGGTTACCTGGTCTATCCGCCCGATCCGGCCACCGGCAATCTACCGCTCGATTTAGTGCAAGGCTACCTGTTGAACTGGCAGGTGGGCAACGGACTGATGGGGCTGATCCCGGGCCTGTTGACTCTGTTCAACCGCCGTTACTTTAACTTCACCGATCAACTCCGTGCGCTGGCGTTCACCGTCCTCGGCATCGTCGTCGGCATGAGCTTTGCCTCGTTCACGGATATTCCTCTCGACGACTTGAGTTTCAACTTCGCGCTGTCCGAAGAATTCGTCCCGGCGATCCAAGTCAATCTGATCGCCGCGGTGATCCTCGTACCCATTTTGCTATTTAACTACGAACGTCTCGACCTCCGATCCACCGACTGGACCCGCTCGGGCTTGATGAAACGCCTGTTTATCGCCATCCTGATCTCGGCGGCGTTACCGGTCGCCCTGCTCGGTTTTCTCCTGGCACAGCAGACCACCGGAGCAACGGCCAGCCCGACCGAACTGACAGTCAAACTGGGTTTCATCATCCTGCTGACCCTGGTCTTCACCGTCGCCAACGCCGCATTGCTGGCGCAAAGTATGTCGCGCCCGTTGCTGCGCCTGACGCGGGCAGCACAGCTGATGGAAGCCGGTCAGCTCACCAGCGCGAACGCGGCCGAACTCAAAGCGACAGACGCCAGGGACGAGATCAGCCGCTTAAGCCAAATGTTCGGCCAGATGGCACAGGAAGTGATCCTGCGCGAAGAGAATCTACGACAGCAAGTCGAGGAGCTGCGCATCGAGGTCAACGAGGCCAGGAAGGCTCGCCAGGTGGCTGAGATCACCGATAGCGATTACTTCCAGGAGCTTCAGAAACGGGCAGAAGAGCTGAGAAAGAAAAGAGAGATCAAGGACGAGGATTCATCCGACGATTAGTCAAGTCGTTGCAGCAGGTTGACAGCCGTCAATTGGAGCACTTTTAATGCTCTCACATTTCTCGGGGGTGGAGGCAGCGATGTCGGCATCGGCCGATCGAGCAACGCGATTGCAACGGGCCAGGGCCCACATATTCGCCACCGGCCCCCTGGACAGCGGCCGGAGCCTGTGTATCGCCAACATGCAGTACGGCCTGGCGAAGCTCCATTACCTCCAGGAGCAACTCGGTCTCCCTCCAGATGCCACGTTTATCGGCTCCCCTGATATGACGGTCACCCGAAACATTAACCGGTGGGAGAGTGGCTTCAGCTATGGAGGCAAGCTGTGCTGGGGAGATGGGCAGGTCGAGTTGATGGTCCTCGACCTGAAGCCGAACGCCTGCGGCATGATCCTCGGCGGGCTGGATCAACTCCCCGATGCAGAGACGGTGCTCCACCACGCCCATCAACTCAATCAAGATCGGATGAAGATCGATGGAATCAAGATCCGGTGGGATTTCGGGAAGAGCAACCACTTCATCGACATCTTTCGCGTGCGGGCGATCGCTCACCAATCGCTCCCCCCGTATGCGTTCCTGATCCACGCCGCCGGGAGCGAATTGCGGGGCGAGAACCCGCTGGGGGATGGCTTGTATTATGACGCCAGCCCCAGCTTAAGGGGAAGGGCCGAGGTGGTGGAAACGCCGTTCGGCTCCCTCCATATCCTGACCGGCTCACAGGCCACTCGCTACTACGAGTACTATCAGTGGGTGGAGGCGTTCGTGCGCCGACGGCGCCGGTTGGCCGCGGAGCGGATCTTCGGGGACTACCGGCCATTGCATAACGAGACCCATCAGGGGTTGATCGGTCCGAATGAGATGGTGCTCGGCACCCATCCGATCGTCGAAACGGAAAGAATTCTCTACCCTCTGGCACTGCGCGGAGATCTGCCCGTCTATCTGTTTCGAGGGACGCGCAACCTGACCCCGGAGGTGATCGAGAACCTGGGGTTCGCCCAGCGCGCCCGCGAACTCGGCGTCTATGAGCGGCTGCTTCATGCCGATATACTGCCTCATGGCGGTGGATACGACTTTCCCCACCTCGCCCGCGTATGTCGGGTGCTGGAGGTCAGCGGCAAGCGCTACTTCGAGGTGGAGTTTGCCAACGACCGCGGCCGGAAGATCATCTCGAATCCCCGGTCGTTGCCGTTTGACTACCGAGGTAAGCAGGTGGCGCTGCGGACGATGGAGTTGGGGCTGGGAGAGCTGGTGGCCAAGCTGATCCCCCTCTATGTGCTGAAGGTGTGAGGTGTAAGAGAGCGAGGACTGAGGAGGTATTCGAGCATGATCACCCTCGACGACGTGGAGCGGCTTATCCACCTGTCGCCGTTCCTGGGCAAGAAGCTGATCTCTCTGGCCCCGATCCGGGAGTCCCAGGATCGGACGTTGATCGAATCGCTCCAGCGACGTGCCCTGGAACGGATCCCGGAGGGTGACAACCGGATCGAAGGGTCGTCGTTCTTCCTCGGCTCAGTTGACTTCATGGTGCGCCGGGACGACGAGTCCGGAGAGTTAAACTATACTGTCCTGGAGACCAACGGGGGCAGCACCCGGGGGATCTCTGCCATGGATCCGGAGAGTGCCGCCGAGGCGTGTGCCGGTTATATAGAGATGCTACGGTTCATCGACGACGATGCCCCGCTGATCGTGATCGGCATGCCGACCCATGACAGCCTGCTCTACGAGAAGCTGTACATCGCCTCCTACCTCCAGCGTGCCCTGGTCGAGGGAGGACGGTGTGACACCGCCCAGATCGTTTCGATCGATGACTTTCACCCCGGCAAGCTGGGTGCAGGTCGGGCGACGATTCTGGTGGGCACCTATCGCAAGATCGTTCCCCCCATCCAGATCTACGACGGTCGGTCGTTCTTTCAGGGCCATCCCGTCAGCGCCATCATCGGGGATGGGGTCGCACGCCGCCATTACCTGATGAACATGGGCGAGACAGCGGATGTGGTCCTGAGCAACTGGGTGTTTCCGATCACCGACGACAAGTACCTGACCTACCGCGCGGTGGAGGCGGCGATCGATCGGTTGACACCCCATCGAATCTACCTGATGCCGTTCTGGCAAGCCCACACCGCTGAGGAACTGGAAGCGATCTGTCACGAACAACAAAGTCAGGTGGGCGATCTGGTCATCAAGCCATTCCAGGGGAGCGGCGGCGCCGGCGTGCTGCCCGTCCTGCCCGACTCTCACATCCCGTCGGTCATCGAGGAGAGTGTCGGCGAGTTCCGCCGCAAGTTCGGGGTCTGGCGCAATCCGTTCCCGTACACCGCTTGCGAGAAGATCACCTCCCATCACGCCCACTGGCGAAATTCGTCCCGCAACTACGACATCCGCGTCTACGTCGCCCGAAGCGGAGACCGACTCATTCCGATTGGTGGGTTGTTCCGAATTGCACTGCAGCCTGATACCGGGACGTTTACCAAGCAGAGCATCGTGGTGAACCTGTCCGGCTACACCGGGATCGACGTGGAACGAGGATTGGGGTTCAATCCGAGGTCGCTTGAGACCGTACGTCTGGAGGAGCAGGATCTGGTGAAGATCTTTGCTGCCTCGGTCATCCTGCTCACCTACGTCGCAAACCATTATGAGGAAATTATCCGGGAAACAGGCAGGTTTCAGTCGCACACGATGTGAGCCAGGCTATCACCCTCACCGACCGGGGGTTGGCGACGCAGGTAAAGGACCGTCCCCCCGCACGGCGCCGGGATAGGGATGTCCGTCCCTCCCAAGATCGGCTCGATATGGCCCAGCAGATCCCCGGCCTCGATCCGGGTTCCTAAATCGACCTTGGCGGTGAAGAATCCCGAATGAGGAGCGGAGACGATCCGCTTTTCGACAAAGACTCGAGGCGCCTCCCCCGCCGTCGCGGGACCGGGCAATAGCTCGATGGCCCGCAAGAAGTTGAGCAAACCCTCCTTGACTGAAGCTAGATGTCGATGATCCAGATGGCGACCCTGTCCGATCTCGACCGTGAACGCGTTCACCCCGTGCTCAGCACAGACGGCTGTCAGATGATGATAACTGAGGCCTCGCACCCGATGGATATAGGGGAGCCCTATGTAGGCCAGCAGGCTCAGATCGTTTTGGGGGGTGACGATGATATGGGGAAGATACTCCCCCGGTCCCCCGCTATGAAGGTCGATGAGGTAATCCATGCGAGAGAAGATGAATCGGTACAGCGCTTGACCGAGATGCTCGGTGGGCTTTCGGGGGATTTGGACAGTGTAAGTGCGATTCAGATCGACCTGATCGAGGTTGTCCACCCGCTCTCGCTCGTTGAAGGCCATCGGATGGACTACCGGCAATAGGACCAGCGTGCCGCGCACCGGTTGATCCTGAAGAGCGATGTAGAGACGGCGGATCAGGTAGATCCCGTTCCACTCGTTGCCGTGCTGTCCAGCCAAGATGCAGACCCGGGGGCCGGGTTCCGGGCCGCTGATCGTGCCACAGGGCAGCGTTAACAATGATCCATCGGCCAACTCCCGGACCCTCAGGCGCCAGATCTGTGAGCCGGGGCGCGCCTGATCCAACAACTCCTCGATAGGAAGTAAATCCATGGGGAGAAGGAAAAGAGATGTGAGGGAGTCCGGTCGATCCGAACCCCCTCACACCTCAATCACTATTAATGACTGGCTACCGGTTCTCAGATTGAGAACCTTCCGAATCAACGACCTCTGCGGACCCTCTCTTCGAACCCCTTGCCGGCTCTGAATCGAGGAACCACCTTTGCCGGAACCCGAATCCGCTGCCCTGTCTGAGGGTTTCGCTTCGTGGTTGCCTTGCGATGTGCCTGCTCAAAGGTTCCAAAGTTGACCAGCTGGACTTTTCCCCCTCTGGCAACTTCTGCTTGGACCGTGTCGATGAATGAATCTATCACCTCCCGAACCTGAGCCTTGGTGCTGCTCGTCTGCTGGTAGAGCCTGTCGATAAGCTCTCCCTTGTTCATGGTCCTACCTCCTTGTATAAATCTTTTCACCTATCATAGCAGAACTTGACCCAGAAAGCAAGCCCCTAACGGATATCCCAGAAGATGCTCGCCAGCAACCCGGGATGAAAACACTTCAATCGCCTTTCCTTAGGGCTTTACGAGATCTCCTGCCACATCTGCTACTTCGACGGAGATAAGCTGCGTCCTGAAGACCGACGCAAACCAGACGGTCACCCGATCCTTGACCGTATCCATCCCGACTTCCCCGACAAGCTGTGCGATCGAGGTTATCAGCCGAGCATCCAGGCCACACGGTTCAATGAGCCGAAAGTAATTGAGGTCGGTCGTTACGTTGAGGGCGAAGCCGTGATAGGTCACCCACTGTCGGACCCCAACCCCGATGGAGGCGATCTTCCTCCACTCTGGAAGGGGGGGCACCCATACGCCCGTGTATCCGGTCCTCCTGTCGGCCTGGATGCCGAAGTCCGAGAGTCCCCCGATCAACAGCGCCTCGAGATCCCGCAGATAGCGATGCAGGTCCCGTCGCTCTCCCTCCAGCTTGATGATCGGATAGCCGACCAGTTGGCCGGGACCGTGGTAGGTGGCCTGGCCGCCCCGATCTACTTCGTAAACGGGGACCGTATCCCGAAAAGGAACCGGATCGCTGGCTTGTCGCAGGCTCCGTCCGTAGGTGATGGTGTGGGGATGCTCAACCAGGATCAGCAGATCCGGCAGCTCCTCGCCGGCACGCCTGCGGAGCAACTCCCTCTGGAGCTCCCAGACGGCTCGATACTCCTGTCTTCCCAGGTCGAGCAGCCACATCGGTTCATCGCCTCAGGATGTGGATCGCCTTGGCCACGACGTCCTCTGCGGCTTCCATCAGACTCTCGGGCAGGGTGGGGTGCGGATGGATCGTCAGCGCCAGATCCTCAACGGTGGCAGCCATCTCCAGGGCCAACGTCGCCTCCGAGATCAGGTTGGAGGCCTCGGGACCGACGATATGCACGCCGAGCACCACCTCGGTCTCAGCGTCGGCGACGATCTTGACGAACCCTGCGGTCTCTCCGGTGGTGAGCGCTCGCCCTAACGCGGCGAACGGAAACCTGCCCGTGATCGTCTCATAGCCTTGCTCGTTCGCCTGGGCCTCGGTCAGTCCCACGGTCGCGATCTCCGGGTCGGTGAAGATCACCGCCGGGACGGCCACGTAATCGGCCGCACTCGGCAGCCCGGCGATCACCTCAGCAGCGATGATCCCTTCATGGCTCGCCTTGTGGGCCAGCATCGGTCCCCCGGCCACATCCCCGATGGCGTAGATCCTGGGGACCGAGGTGCTCAACTGTTGATCGACGACGATGAACCCCTGGTCATCCACCTCCACGCCGATCTCCTCAAGACCGAACCCCTCGGAGTTTGGCCGCCTGCCCACCGTCACCAGCACCCGATCGACCTCCAGGGTCTCGGTCTGCTCATCGTGCGCAACGGTGACCTGGATGCTCCCTTCCTGATCTTCATCTTCGACGCCGGTCGCCTGGGTATTCAGATGGACGGTCACGCCGTCCTTCTTAAGACGGCGTTCAACGACCTTGACCAAGTCGGGATCGGTGCCGGGAAGCAGCTGACCAGTCAGCTCGATGACCGTCACCTGACTGCCCAGCTTGGCGTAGGTGTCACCAAGCTCCAACCCGATATACCCGCCCCCGATCACCAGCAACCGTTCCGGGATCTCATCGAGATCCAAGGTGTGGCGTGAGCTCAGGATTCGCTCCCCGTCGAACTCAAACCCGGGCAGCTCGATCGACCGCGAGCCGGTCGCGATGATCGCGTGCTTGAACTCGATATGCTGGATCCCTGCTTCGATCTCGATCCGCGCTCGATTCGTGGCGGTGAACGATGCCCGTCCGAAGATCACCTCGACGCTGTTCCCCTTGCAGAGCTGGTCGACCCCTGAGACCAGCCGCTTGACCACACCGGCCTTCCACGCCTGCAGCTTCTCGAAGTTGACCTGAACCCCGTCGACCTCGATCCCCCGATCGCCCCAGGCGGTGATCCGATCGAAGAAGTGCGCCGCCGTGATCAGCGCCTTGGAGGGAATACAGCCGTAGTTGAGGCAGACGCCGCCGAGCTTATCCGCATCGACGAGTGTGACCTCCTTGCCGAGCTGTGCGGCCCGGATGGCGGCCACGTATCCACCGGGGCCGGCCCCGATCACCAGCACCTCGGTCCCAACCGCGATATCCCCGACGACCATAGAAGTTCAGCCAAGAGGACCGTCCTCCCTCAGGAGGACAGAGGTATTGGCTGCAAGCCGTTAGGCTTGTATTTCACCTCCATTCCAAATATCGATTGCTTGAATAGCAATGTTAACTCCTCCACTTTGGCGTGCCGCACCACCCGCTTGGCCTCCAGCGTCATATCGTGCAAACTCAGCCGGCCTCCCGTTGACCCCCCGGTTCGGTACAGCTGCCCTCTCCAAAGACAAACCGTGTTTTTACGGATGCCCAAGGCTACTGTCCCACCATGCATCCGTCGCACCCCTCCCTTGGCCGGGTTCTGAACATGGAGGCTGCGCCTGCGCAATTTCGGTCGCTTGAACACCCAGAACTGGGGCACGCGCAGGTCAGCCGTCCCTAGCCATCGGGACAACATCGCTACCGCATCCACCACATGGCTCTCCGGTGTCCTCTTACGCTTGGACTTGCTTTTCTTCAAGCCCTGCCTCTCGCGTTCTTCCTGCGTCTCCCAGCCAGCGTATAGCTTCAGCTGACCGAGCTTCTTTAGCTCGGCATAGAAGTAAGCTTTCCCGATCTCGACCGTGGAGAAGTGCTTGCCCCAACGGTTGCGATAGTGGTTAAATCGCACATCCTCGACCACAGCACCAGCAATCGGATAGAGCTTATAGAGCTCACCGATCACCTTCAGCCGGAAGTCCACTTTGGCTTTCTGCGAGGGAGCTGTCCAACCCTCCGGTCGGTGGCGATTGTCAAATCGCTTCGGTCGCCTGCGACATTTGCGATACCGCCGGGCCCGTCTGAGTTGTCTCCGGTTGGTCATCTTCTTGGCGATCCCGCTGGGCAATTCGAGCATGGCGGTCGTTTGAACCCGCTGATGAGAAGCGACTGCGATCCCGTCAAACTGCGAGCCGGGGTCGTCCGCCAACCACATCTCCGGGATCTGTTTGCCAGTCTCGACCCGCATCTGGATGTAGAAATGACCAAGCTTATTCCAGCGCTTTTCAGCGACACCACCCCGCAGCAGCTTGCGGGCTTTGGCCGGTTTGCAAGGGGTAAGTGGGGTACCATCCTGGTGGAGCACGGGAATGAGTGCCGGTATACGGCCAGGCTCCCGTGGACCTGTTGAGTGACCTTCGAGGGGCAAAGCAGGCTTAGTCTGTCGACTGCCTTGACGGTGGACAGACGTGGCATTAAGCGATTCTGCCGGAGCGGGCGGAGCTAGGTCGTGTACTCCGTCGTCCTTATAGCCTACAGTGCGTTTAGTTTGCAATTGCCATTGCATTGGTATCGCAAACTCCTCCTAGTCAATGCTTACGTTGCTATCGCCATTGCAACCCCGCTCCCTTGAGGGGGCGGGTCGTTGACCTTAGGCCATCTCCATCATCAGCAGACCGGGATCCTCCAGATGGCTGACGACCCGGTTGATGAACGCGGCGGCGATCGCACCGTCCAAGACCCGATGGTCGAAGGACAGGGCCAAATACATCATATCCCGTACCTGTATCTCCTTATCTTTGACCACCGGCCGCTTCTCGATGCGATGGACCCCGAGGATCGCCACCTCCGGATAGTTGATGATCGGGGTCGAGACGACCCCTCCGACCGACCCGACGTTGGTGATGGTGAACGTCCCGCCGCGGATATCCTCCAGATCGACCTTCCCCTCCCGGATCTTCTCGGCCAGCCGTTCGATCTCGGCCGCGATCTCGAGGATGCTCTTGTGGTCGCTCGCTTTGATGACCGGCACGATCAGTCCATCATCGGTCGCCGTGGCGATCCCGATGTTGTAATAGCGCTTCACGACGATCTCATCGTTTTCTTCATCGAGGGAGGCGTTGACGTATGGGTATGCCTTCATCGCCGGAATCAGCGCTTTGATGATGAACGGCAAGTAGGTCAGCTTGACCCCCCGGCTCTCGGCGAGCGGCTTCACCCGAGTCCTGAGCGCCACCAGCTCCGTCATATCGACCTCGTCGATGTGGGTGACGTGGGGCGCGGTGTATATGGATCGCACCATATGCTCAGCGATCCGGCGGCGCAACCCACGGAAATGGATCCGTTCCTCCTGCTCCTCTGCGGTTACGGATACGGCTTCCGTCGACACGGCGACCGGTTCTTTGGCCCCGGCCTCGGCGAATCGACGCACATCGTCATCGGTCACCCGTCCGCCGGGACCGGTGCCCTCGACCTGGGCGATATCGATGCCCAGCTCCCGGGCAAGCTTTCGGGTCGCCGGGGTCGCCAGGATCCGGCCCGGCTTCTTCGCCGGTGCCGGTGTGGGTGCCTCGGCCTGGGTTGCGGTTGTAGCTGCGGTCTTCGCTTCCGACTCAGCCTCGGCCTTACCGTCGGGTGTCGGTGCCGACTCCTCGCCCGGCTCGCCGATCACCACCAGCACCGATCCCACCTCGACGATATCCCCCTCGTCACCGATCCGCTTGAGCACCGTCCCTCCAACGGGCGAGGGGATCTCCACCGTCGCCTTGTCGGTCATCACCTCGACCAACGGCTGATCCTCCTCGATCGTTTGTCCCTCCTCAACCAACCACTTCACGATCTCTCCCTCGGCGATTCCTTCTCCGACGTCCGGCAGTCTGAATTCGGTCGCCATCACTATCCCCCTCAGCTGTTTATAAAATCAACCATCAACCATCAGAAGTTCATCACCTGCTCGATTCCATCGACCACGCGGTTGGCATCGGGCAGGTACTCCTTCTCCATCTGTGCCAGGGGTGTGGGGGTGTGGAACCCAGCCACCCGTGCCACCGGTGCCTCCAGGTACAACAACGCCCGCTCTCCGATCCGTGCTGACAACTCCGCTCCTAATCCGGCGGTCCGCGGCGCCTCGTGAACCACCACGGCACGTCCGGTCTTCTGCACCGATGCCAGCACCGTCTCGATGTCGAGCGGCATCATGGTTCTGAGGTCGATCACCTCGGCGTCGATCCCTTGCTCGGCCACACGCTCCACGCCCTCGAGCGTCACCCGCATCATTGCCCCCCACGAGATCACCGTCACATCCTCCCCTTCCCGTACAACCCGTGCCGTTCCGATCGGCACCTCGTAGGGCTCTTCGGGCACCTCCTCCTTGAACGCCCGGTAGATACGCTTCGGCTCCATGAACAACACCGGGTCCGGGTCCCGGATCGCCGAGATCAGCAACCCCTTCGCGTCGTACGGTCGCGACGGTACCACCACCTTCATCCCTGGCGTGTGCACGTATATCGCCTCCAGGCTCTCTGAGTGGTGCTCGAGAGCCCGAATGCCGCCTCCATAGGGCACCCGGATCACCACCGGTGCGGTAAATCGTCCCCGTGACCGCCAGCGAATCCGCGACAGATGGGAGATGATCTGGTCGAACCCCGGGGCCAGGAATCCCATGAACTGGATCTCCGGCACCGGCCGAAGTCCATAGACCGCCATTCCGATCGACGTCCCGATGATTCCCGCCTCAGACAGGGGTGTGTCGATCACCCGATCGGGTCCGAATTTGTCAATCAGGCCGTCGGTCACCCGGAACACCCCGCCGTTGACCCCGACGTCCTCTCCCAAAATTACAACGCGATCATCCTGAGCCATCTCCTGTTCTAACGCCTGGTTGATCGCCTGAACGAGGTTTAACTTCACCATATCTTCTCCTGTTTATTCCTATGCCTCGTGTGTGCCGAATCGCTCCTGCAGCTTGCGGAACGCGTCGAGCTCCTCCTCCAAGATCCAGGGCATCTCGGCGTAGACATATTTGAAGATCTCCTCGATATCCCGTTTGGGAGCCGCTTCGGCCTCCTCGACCGCGTTCGCAACCTCGGCCTTGACCGCTTCGCCCAGCTCTTCCTGGTACGCTTCACTCCACAGCCCTTTCCCCTCCAGGTACCGGCGAAATCGCTCGATCGGGTCCCGTCGCTGTTGCCATTCTTCCAATTCCTCGGCGCTACGATAGCGGGTGGGATCATCGGAGGTCGTATGCGGGCCAAACCGGTAGGTCACCGCCTCGATCAACGTCGGTCCTCCGCCGGCTCGCGCTTGCTCTACCGCCTCGTGAGTCACCCGGTAGACCGCCAATATATCGTTGCCGTCAACCCGCACCCCCTCAAACCCATAGGCGTTCGCCTTCTGCGCCAGCGTCTCCGCGGCCGTCTGCCGTTCCCGGGGGACGGAGATCGCGTATTGGTTGTTCTGGCAGAAGAAGACGGTCGGCGTCTTAAACACTCCGGCGAAGTTGGCCCCTTCGTGGAAATCCCCTTCGGAGGTCGCCCCGTCGCCAAAGTAGGCGAGGGTCACGGCCTTGTCGCCCCGCAGCTTGGCCGCCCAGGCGACGCCGACCGCATGAACGATTTGGGTGGCGATCGGGACGGAGGGGGTAAAGTGGTTGATGTCCTCAGGGATGCGATTGCCCTCCTCATTGCCCATCCATACCAGAAGAATGGCCTTCAGCGGGATCCCCCGGACTATAGCGACCGCATGCTCCCGATAGGTCGGGAAGGTCCAGTCTTCCGACTTCAGCGCGTAAGCGCTCCCGACCTGCGCCGCCTCCTGACCGCTGACCGGCGCATAGGTGTACATCCGTCCTTGACGCTGTAAGTTCAACGCCCGCTGGTCAAACGTCCGCGCCAGCACCATCCAGCGATACAGCTCCTTAAGCTGCTTATCGCTCAGCTTGGGCTCCAGCTGCTCATCGGCCTGACCGTCGTCGCCGATGACCCTGAGAAGTTCTAAATCGCCCTCGATCCGTTTTGCTTCGTCCTTGTCCTTGTCTTTGGCTTCAGTTTCGGCTTCTGCTTTCGCTTTTGCCTCATCCTTGACTGGGGTGCGCTTTGCCATTCCGGTCCTCCCCTCTTATAATGCGCTCGATGAAGAACTCACCCGCCCGATAAGAGCTCCTGACGAACGGCCCGGAGGCCACATACAGGAATCCCAACTCCTCCCCCATCCGCCG
Source organism: Bipolaricaulia bacterium (assembly GCA_046758705.1). Classification (GTDB taxonomy): domain Bacteria; phylum Bipolaricaulota; class Bipolaricaulia; order JBHIAT01; family JBHIAT01; genus JBHIAT01. The sequence continues at coordinate 19,412 of JBHIAT010000018.1, read as the reverse complement.
GTAACGATCGAACTGCTCCGGTGGCACGTATTCGGTCACTTCGATGTGCCGTTGGGACGGCCTGAGGTACTGGCCCACGGTGAGGATATCGACATCGACCTCTCGCAGGTCATGCATCGTTTGCCGCACCTCCGCCTCCGTCTCACCCAAGCCGACCATCAACGAGGATTTGGTATAGATCTCCGGGTTGAGCCGTTTCATATGCTCCAGGACGGCCAGCGACTGGCGGTATTTAGCCCGCACATCGCGCACCTGTAGGGTGAGCCGCTCGACCGTCTCGACGTTGTGCGCGATGACCTGCGGCTCCGCTGCCACGATCTTGCCCAGCGCGTCCACATCACCCTGGAAGTCGGGGATCAACACCTCGATCAGCACATCGGGATGCTCGCGCTTGATCATGCGAACCGTGGTCGCGAAATGGCCGGACCCACCGTCCGGCAGGTCATCCCGGTCGACCGAGGTCAGCACCACGTAGCGGAGCCCCCAGTCACGGACCGTTTTGGCCACCTTCATCGGCTCCAGAGGATCGAGATGGCTGCGAGGATTTCCGGTCTTGACCGCGCAGAACCGGCAGCCCCGGGTGCAGGTGTCCCCCATCAGCATCAGGGTGGCGGTCCCGCCGCTCCAGCACTCACCAATGTTCGGGCAGTGGGCCTCCTCACAGACGGTGTGCAGGTTGTACGTCCACAACGCCCGCTTGATGTGATGGAAGTTCTGGCCAGATGGGGGTCTGACCTTAAGCCACTCCGGCTTTCTTTCAGTCAGTTTTCTGTTGGTTTTTACGCTCACGCTCTGGCGTTTCATCAAATCTGCTTTTGGCAGCAATCTGGGTTTATTATACACCACCGGCCCGAGGGCTTCAAAGCAGCCGACGGCACAGTCCTGGTGTCAACCGGGGAAACCGGGGAGAGACGATGCTGGGCTTCTTGACAGGGAGAGTCACAGAATTGTAGAATACATCGGCATTATCGGAGAGTGATCAGGATGGGAGAAATAGAGCTGGAACGGCTCTCCGAGTACATCTGGGAGATCCCGAAGACGGGGGAGATGACCGTCCCGGCGCGGGTGTTCGCCAGTGAAGAACTGCTCAACAAGATCAAGCTCGACAAGACTTTGGAACAGGCACGTAACATGACGTTGCTGCCGGGGATCTATAAGTACACCTGCGCGCTGCCCGATGCCCACCAAGGATACGGCTTCCCGGTCGGCGGTGTGGCGGCATCAGATGTCGAACACGGAATGCTTTCGCCAGGAGCTGTGGGATTCGACATAAACTGCATTACAGGAGATTCAAAGATCCTACATCAGGACGGTTACTACCGTGAAATCGGAGAGATAGAAGATACTTGGTCCCAAACCCGGTTGCTCTGCCAAGATTTCTCCCAAGAAACGCCGATAGGGACCACAATAGTTCGATACCTGAAGCTGCACCCACGCAAACCGGTCTATCGCGTCGTCACAGAGGCCGGTCACCAGCTCAAGGCCACGGGAGATCATCCCTTCTGGACACCGAAAGGCATGATTGAACTGGAACAGCTTCGTGCAGGCGATTACGTTGCCATTTATCCCTTTGAGGGCGTCCCTTATGAAGCTCTGCCTGATGACATCCTCGTGGATGAGGCACACTTAACACCGCTGTTGGAGCGATTCGGTAAAGGCTCAAACGGAAATGCCAGGGTGCAGATCTTGAACCAGCTGAGGCGGCGTGGTCTTCTTCCACTCCGATTGAGCTCGCCAAAGCTTTCCCATCTGTTGAGGTTGCTCGGCTTCATCTTCGGGGATGGAGCGATCTCCTTTGGTCGAAAACGAAAAGGTCAGATTGCCTTCTATGGGAACCCCGAGGATCTGGAGCCGATTCGAGAGGATATTATCGCGCTAGGGTTCTCCCCTAATCAGATCTACACGCGAGAGCGACATCATCAGATTAAGACCTTCTATGGGAAATGTGAGTTCGACTATCGCGAGACGAGCGTCCACGTCCAAAGCAGCGCCTTTGCCCTCCTGTTGATGGCCTTAGGAGCTCCAGTCAGCTTCAAATCCCAACAGGATTATCGCTTGCCTGCTTGGCTCTTTGAGGTTCCGCTTTGGCAGAAGCGCCTCTTTCTGGCTGCCCTCTTCGGCGCAGAACTTTCCAAGCCCCAGACCCTCACCGACCACGGCTACAACTTTTACACACCCATCCTCTCCCTCAACAAGCGCGAAGGATTCGTTGAGAGTGGACAGGCGTTTCTGGAGGACATCGCCACGCTCCTCCGAGAGTTCGGCGTGAAGACCAAGACGATCAGCGTCCGCAAATCGTACATCAACCGAGATGGATCGCTCTCCTATCGGTTGAGACTGTCCCTCTCTTCCCAATCGGAGAGTCTGCTCAACCTTTGGGGTCAAGTGGGCTTCGAGTACAACCGAGAGCGTCAAGTCCTGGCTAATGCCGCCGTTCAATATCTGAAGCTTAAGCAATGGGTTTTGGAGACCAGAGAGCGGGCCACGGAGAAAGCGCTCGTCCTACAGGCCGCAGGTTTATCTCCATCTCACATCTACCGAGAGCTCGAGAGAGCGACTGGTGTGCGGATCGCAAGCAACTTCCCTACTTTTGAGGAGTATGTGGAAGAGGCCACCACCGGCTTAGGGAAGAGCGGTATGGTCTGGGACCGCATCGCCGAGATCGAACCCTTAGAAAACTTCGACGACGACGTCTATGACTTCACCGTCGATCACCCTGATCATAACTTCATCGCCAACGGCTTTGTGGTCTCTAACTGCGGCGTCAGGGTGGTGAAATCTCAATTAACCCGCGATGACCTTCGCGGCAAAGAGGAAAAATTGCTCAACACGCTCTTTACCCAGATTCCGACGGGGCTGGGCAAGGGAAGCGTGGTGAGCTTGCCGGCGGCTCAGGTGGACGAGGTGGCCCGAAACGGGGTGCGGTGGGCACTCAAGCACGGCTACGCCGTCGAGGACGACCTCAACCACTGTGAGGACAATGGCATGCGCCCCGGCGCCGATCCGTCCGCCGTCTCCTCCGAGGCTAAGGCACGGGCCCGACACCAGCTCGGATCGCTGGGATCGGGCAACCACTTCCTCGAAGTCCAGCGGGTGGCCGAGATTCACGACACCAAGACCACCCGAGATTACGGCCTGTTCCAGGACCAACTGGTGGTGATGATTCACTGCGGTTCTCGGGGATTCGGCCATCAGATCTGCACCGATTACCTGAGGCGCTGTGACCGCGAATACCCCGATCTGATCGCCCAGCTTCCCGACCGCCAGCTCGCTTACGCCCCGGCGGGGAGTCGGTTGGCCGATGACTATTACAAGGCGATGAACTGCGCCATCAACTTCGCCTGGTGCAACCGCCAGCTCATCACCCACCGACTGCGGGAGTGCTTCGAATCGGTCTTGGAGGAGCACTGGGAGAACCTGGGGCTTGATCTGCTCTACGATGTCGCCCACAACATCGGCAAGATCGAAACGCACAAGGTCAACGGAGCCGAGCGGGCGGTCTACGTCCACCGCAAGGGTGCGACGCGGGCGTTTCCCAAGGGACGCCCCGAGGTTCCCGCCGCCTACCGGGATGTCGGCCAGCCGGTGCTGATCCCGGGTTCGATGGGAACCGGTTCCTACATCCTCAAAGGAACCCCCGGGGCAATGGAACTCACCTTTGGCAGCACCGCCCACGGAGCCGGCCGGGTGATGTCTCGGACTCAGGCGAAGAAACGCTACCGGGCGAAGCAGGTGCAAGACGAGCTGAGAAGCCGAGGGATCTTCGTCCGAGGTCAGAGCCAGGCGACGATCGCCGAAGAAGCACCAGGCGTCTACAAGGATTTGGACGAGGTCGTCCATGTCTCCCATGAGCTTGGCATCGGCACCAAGGTCGCCCGCATGGTCCCCGTCCTCAACATCAAAGGGTGACCCGAGGGTCACCCTTCAAGCTCTAGAAAGCGGATGTAGACCGCACATCTTGCTGTTGACAGTGTTGCTCGATTTATGTTATAAACAACGTGGTAGAAATGCTTATTCAAACATTTCAAGACTTAAAGTGAGGAGGTGGTTCACGCCTGCTGAAAACTCAAGCAAGGAGGAGCCTTGTCCCCCAAAGTCTTAAAAAATAGGAGGTTTTACGTCATGAAATCTCTGACCCGAAGAGATTTTATCAAGACGGTTGGCACAACCGCAGCCGTGCTCAGCACAGCCGGCTTCTTATCTCAAGCTCAGGGTACCGTTGAGATTCGGATGGGCCATGATGGTCCTCCGACCCAACCTTATAATGTCGGTCTTGCAACCGCAGGCAGGTTCATGCAACAACTAAGCGGTGGACGCATAGAGATGCAAGTTTTCCCCGCAGGTCAACTGGGAAACCAGCAACAACAGTTACTCCAAACCATCGATGGAACTCAAGAGGCGTGGATGGGGGCAGCCGCATGGATCGCACAATTTCACGAGCCGCTGGGCGTTTTTAACGCGGCTTATGCGTTCCGAAACGTTGACCATATGGTGCGCTTTGCCAGATCGAATCTTGGACGAAGCTTAATCGAGCAAGGAGAACGGGCTGCCAACCTTGTCGTGGCGGATACGTGGTATTTGGGGACTCGCCAGGTCACGGTGCGTGACACGGGAAGATGCCCGCCATTTTCACCCGATGATTTTGGCGCGGTCAAATTACGCGCACCAAATGCCCCGGCCTTTATTAATGCAGCTAGGGCGTTAGGGTCCAACCCCACACCTTTAGGGTTTGGCGAGGTCTATGGGGCATTACAGAGTGGTGTCATTGATGCTCAAGAAAACCCCTTGCCCACGATTGATGCCGCTAAATTCTATGAAGTGGTCAAGTTCTTGATCCTGACCAGCCATATCGTGGACAACATCATGCCGTTCTTTAACAAGGCTTTCTGGGATGGCCTTTCCAGACGAGATCGGAATATCATCCTGGAAGCGCTCGAAGTCGGCGGAGAAGAACAAAACCAGATCATTGTGGATCAAGAAGCCTCGTTGGCCGAAAAGTTCAACGAGGAGGACCACCTCCACATCATTACTCCGGACAAGGCCCCGTTCCGAGACAGCGGCCAGAAGATCTTCTCGGCTATCTTCGGTGATCTGTACGCAGACATTCAGCGCTTCCAGTAGATCGGGCATGTCGGAGTCGGAAAAGGAGGGCACTCCGCGCTGACAAAGTTGGTAGGTGACAATAGGGCAGGTTGTGGTAGAGATTGCTAACCTGCCCTATTTTTATTGAACAAATCCTATGCGAAAAGTTCGAGATGTTTTTAAAACTATTGATAAGATCCTGGCGATGATCGAGGCGACTTTAGGGGGTTTCTTCCTCATTACGATGACAACGGCCGCTCTCTATCAGGTTTTTATGCGTTATGTGATCAACCGTCCCTCAACCTGGTCAGAAGACGCCGCGATTCAATCGTTTGCCTGGTTGGTCATGATCGGAGCCGCTTATGCGTTTAACCGACGTGAGCACGTGGTCATGGATTTGATCCTAAACTACCTCCCTGGCCGAGCCCGATCGTGGATCGCCTTGTTAAGCGATGTTCTGGTGCTCAGCATCGCTGTTTACACATTCCAAGTATCTTTCAACTATGTTAACTTCATTAAGGTTATCAAATCTCCAGGAGGAACTGGGATCTCCTGGGGTTGGTTATTTGCCTCATTGCCTGTATCTATGGGATTTATCGCGATTCATGCCATGTCCCACTTCCTCTCGGATGTTGAGCGACTGCAATCCCTGAGGAGAGAACGTCGATGATATTCACGATATTTTTGGTCTCCGTCGTCGGACTGTTCATCTTAGGCTTCCCCATCGTATTCGCTTTCATCTCATCCTCTGCGCTCTATCTTTATCTGGAAAGATTAAACCCGAGCTTGATTGTTCAGAAACTCGTCCTCGGGACAAACAGTTTCGTGCTGTTGGCTGTACCTTTCTTCATATTCGCCGCAGAGATCATGAACTCGACAGGCATTACCAAACGTATTTTCTCTTTTGCCCAAACCTTGGTCGGACATTTCCCGGGCAGTTTAGCTCAGGTCAACATCGTGGACAGCATTTTCTTCGCCGGCATGTCAGGGTCAGCGATTGCGGATGCGTCCGGCCCCGGCCTTATGGAAATCGAGGCCATGACGTCTCAGGGTTATGACAAAAGCTTTGCCGCAGCCGTTTCAGCATCCTCCTCCACCGTTGGGCCCATTATCCCTCCCAGCATCCCGATGATTCTCTACGCCATCATTGCCGGGGCTTCAGTCGGACAGCTATTTCTCGCCGGGTTGCTGCCGGGCATGCTCATGGGTGGCGCCATGATGGTGACCACCTACTTCATCGCGCGACGCCGTGGCTTCCAACGCGACCAGCGCGCCAACCTCCGTGAAATCCGAATCGCATTTGGACGCGCCTTTTTCGCTCTGTTGACCCCGGTGCTCCTGTTGGGAGGAATCTTCAGCGGCGTGTTTACCCCCACTGAAGCCGCAGCCGTCACCGCCTTCTACGCACTGCTGATCGCGTTCCTCATCTACAGGGAATTCACCTTGAAAGATTTGCTAGCGATCCTCAAAACGGTGGTCGTCCGCACCGGGTTTATCACGTTCATCCTGATCACCTCATTGTTGCTCAGCTGGGTGGTCACTCGAGAACAAGTTCCGGCTCGGATAGCAGCGTGGCTTTTGTCCGTCACAGACAACAAGTGGGTGCTCCTGTTGATCTTAAACATCCTGTTCTTAATCCTCGGCATGGTCCTTGACGTCGGTGCCATCATCGTGATCTTCCTGCCCATCGTTGTGCCTGTCGTTCAAGCCGCAGGCATTGATCTGGTCCATTTCGGGGTCGTGGTCATCTTGAACCTGATGATCGGTTTAATCACCCCCCCATTTGGGGCGCTGTTGTTTGTGATGAACGGTCTGACAAAGGTGCCGGTCGCTACGCTCGTCAAAGAGGCGTTTCCCTATCTCGTCACGTTGATTATTGTGTTGTTTACGATCACCTATTGGGAAGGTTTTGTGTTATTCTTGCCACGGTTGCTGAAGTGACGAACACCGAGGGGGGTTGTATGCGGCTTCACGGTGGTGTGATCGTACCCTTAATCACCCCATATCAACCGGATGGTGCAGTGGATGTGACCGCGTTCGGCGAGCACATTGGGTTTTTACTGGAGTACGTGATCGACGGCGTCTTCGTGATGGGCACCACCGGAGAGACGCCGCTTTTAACCCAAAATGAAAGAGAAACTCTGATTCATAAAACCGTTCAAACGGTTCGAGGGAAAGTAACCGTTTTTTCCGGGGTGGGTGCCCCTAGTACTCAAGAAACCATACGCTGGTGCCAATTGACTGCCGAAGCGGGCGCTGATATCAATGTGGTCATCACTCCCTATTTCTTTAAATTAAGCCAGCCCGCACTCCTCAATCACCTCACTCAAGTCGCGGATGCCTCACCTTTACCCGTGGTCATCTATCACTATCCCGCTGTGACTGGAAATACCCTCGATCCAGAAACAGTGGCTCGTCTGGCCCGTCATGAAAACATCGTTGGCCTAAAGGACAGCTCGGGCGACTTGAAAAGGTTCTATCTTTACTTACAAGCGACCGAATCAAAGAATTTTTCACGCTTTCAAGCCGATGACGGATTGATTCTCCCAGCCATGATGATTGGCGGGGATGGAGTCGTTTCCGGCTTAGCCAACGCTTTTCCAGAACTCATCGTCGATTTAGTGGCTGCAATCCGAAATGAGGATTTGAGACGTGCCCGGGAAACCCAGGGTTTAATCTTAACTATACAGAAGATCATGTTAGGATCCTCTCCGATCGCAGGGATCAAGGCCTGTCTGGAGCTGAAAGGTAAAAATTATGCGCGTTGGTTGCGCGCCCCGTTAGAACCCATGCCAGCCGAATCGAAGCACGCCTCAGAGCATCTGCTCAGAGAAAAAGGATTATTGGCATGAAATGAGGTGACCGAAGATGGGCGTGTGGATCTCCGGGAGTATTGAAGAAGTGGAAGTCGCAGCGGCAACCGGCCTGATCGAAGCGGTAGCGACCAATCCCAGGTTGATCGTCCAGTGGACCGATGGAGGACGCTACACACTGGAAGAGGTTGTAGAAAAAGCATGCCGAAAGGTGGATCTACCGCTATTTGTGCAACTTTGGGGTCCTAAGAAAGATGAGTTTTTGGTCGAAGCCGAGGCGTTGCGATCCATCTCAACACAGATTTGTTTCAAGCTGCCTGCGACGCCCGATGGAATATCGGCCGCAAGCCAGTTAGCCAGAGGCGGTATAGCGACCCTGGTTACCGCTGTCTGCTCGGTCAACCAGGCTTATCTAGCCGCCGTTGCCGGGGCCCACTATATCGCTCCGTATTTTGGACGCATTAATGCGGCTGGGCAAGACGCTCCAGGCTTGATCAGAAACGTGGCTGAGTTGTATATGCGACACGGAATAGACACCAAAATTGTCGCAGCGAGTGTGCGTACACCGGAAGACGCGACGGGCGCGCTGTTATCCGGCGCCCATGCGGTCGTTGTATTTTATTCCGTTTTTGAAGAACTGTTTCGACACGATGTTACTCGCGCTTCTCTGGAGCAATTTGAGCAGGACTGGAACCAAATCAGATACGAAACCAGAGGGAAATTCCATGACAGAGAAAACCCCAAGACAGCTCATTAGCTATATTGCGCCCTCGGCGCCTGCCACCCGCAGACCGGCACGGGGTGATGAGCCGTTTATGCGGCCCGAGATCGGGTTTACACCGAAATGGTATCGCGACGCTCTGGACATCGACTTCGATGAGCCATGGCACAAAGATCCGGCCTATCGTCTAAGCGCCATGATTCGCATGGGGAGAGAGCTGAAACGGCGCTTCGGCAGTATTCCTATCGGCGGGGTCGAAAATCCGGATGAACCGGCCGATCTCATCACAGGAACTTTCGGTACGAGCTTCGTGGCCGCGATCTATGGGGTTCCGATTCAGTACCATCCAGAGAACTGGCCGTGGAGCAAACACCAATTCTTGAGCGACGAGCAACTGAACCGACTGGAGCCTCCCGACCTGGATTCGAATCCTTTTTTCACCGCTTTCTTAGAACAGGTAGAGTGGATCGCCCGTGAGACCGGCCGGACGGAAGGTTTCATCAATTGGCAAGGGGTGCTCAATAACGCTTACCGTTTGCGTGGTGAGCATTTGCTTGTGGACATGTTGCAGGAGCCGACACGGACTCGGCATCTGTTTGAGTGCGTGGCCATGACGATGATCGCGGGCGCCCGACGACTGTATGAGGTCCAGCACCAAACCGGAGTCCACATTCAGCACTTCACCGTCAGCAATTGTCTTGTTAATCTGGTCTCCCCTGAACTCTACCGTGATCTACTCCTTCCCTTCGATCGATGCATAGCCGAGACCTTCGGTCTGATTGGAGTCCACAACTGTGCCTGGAATGCCGATCACTATGTCGAGCATTACGCCACCATCCCCCACTTAGGCTATGTCGATATGGGGATGGAGTCGGACCTCCCCAGAGCAAAACAGGTGTTCCCGCACGCTCGCAGAGCGATCATGTACACACCCATGGATGTTGCTGATAAGCGTTCCGCTGAAATCCGAAGCGACCTGGAGCAAATCGCTCGCGAATATGGGCCTTGCGATATGGTCTTTGCCGACATCGAGGCGGGCACACCGGACGAACGGGTGCTGGAACTGGTGAAGCTATGCGAGGAGATCAGCCAGAAATCCGAGTTCACAAGTTAGGGGTGCTGGAACGATCTGCTCTAGCTCTAAAACGCTGTTCCTAGGCCACCATAGACCTGCGAGCTCTCCTCACCCAACCCCCAGGCCACCCCGAGACGGAAGCTCAGAGGAACCGCATAGAACTCAACGGTCGAAAGGTGAAGCTCCGCACCCACTCCCACGTTGAGCGGTACAGCCCTCAGATCCGCTCCAGCCGTCCCCCCATCTATAAATAAACTCCCGCGAAGATCATCGAAGAAGATCGGCGAAAGTTCTATCCCTCGTTCGATCGAGACGATCGGAAACCGATACTCGACGCTTCCTGAGATGAACTGGGCACCGCTCAGTGTCCCGGTCGCAAACCCGCGCAACAAGAGCGTTCCGGCGGTCCCCCCGAGCGAAAAGCGGTCTTTCGTATCGCTCCACCCTCCGGAGAGCTTCACCGCCAGCCGGTGCTCCCGAACCACGGGCAGCCGGAACACTTCGCGCCAATCGAAAATCAGCGATCGCTGGGGCATGGACGTTCCCCGCTCCATGCTCAGCTCTCCGGTCAGTGTAATCCGGCGCTCATCCTGAAACAGATCGCGTCCCGAAACGCCGGTAAGCCACCACGTCGAGAACAGCGTGTCGTCGATCGTCCCAGTGTTCAGATCCTCGTCCCGGCGGTAGCCGACCGAGATCCGTTGGCTGGAATGAAGTCGGGTCACCACCGGGAAGGCTGCCTCCAACCGCTGCTGATTCCCAGAGCTATCCCCGCTCAAACTTAAAGATAGGGTGGGATGGAACCGATTGTTGATGTAGCTCAGCGCGTAGAACGGACGGTTCTCGACCCAGTTGTATCCACCCTCCAACGTATACGAATGCTGGAACAACGAGTCCAGGCCGAAGGTGGAAAACCCTGCCTGATTTTCTTCAATGATCGGGAGCCACCACTTAGGCACCAGGGACGGAAGCGGGTTGTAGCGATGAATGGGATAATCGGTCTCGGGGTAACCCGGCCACTGGGGGAGGGTTTCATGCGTATAGGAAACCTGGGTCCAGCGCTGTGGATCGAACGTCATCGTGTGCACATCGTAGCCGGCAATGCTGTAGCCCACAAAAGCGATCTGATCGCCATCGGGAGAGACATCGGGATCAAACGCGCCCGATCGCACGTTAGTCACCTTTAGCAAGGCACCATCGGCGACCCGATACGCATACAGATTGTTGATCCCATCTCGATCCGAGTTGAACACGATGTATTCCCCATCAGGCGACCAGGTGGGGTCGAGATCGGTCGCTCGGTCCTGGGTGATCGGCGTCAGCTCACCTCCGTGGATCGGCATCGTGTAGATGTCCTGATAGCCGCCTCGCTTCCAGATGGAGAGCGCAATCTCTTCACCACTGGGCGAGATCTCGAACGAATGGACGAACGTATCGTTCGGGAAGACCTTCAGGGGGGTGACCTCTCGGATCGCCAGATTCAGGATCACAAGATCGGGGCTCCGATCCCCGAGCCGGTGACGGGCGAATAGAACCCTGTTTCCGTCCGGCATGAGCGCGGGATAGTAAGCGCGGGCGCCCTGGGTGAGCCGTTCTTCTTTTCCGGTCTTCACATCGTAGAGGTAGAGATCCTGGTAAAAGTAGGAATGCCTGTAGATATCAAGCTTTGCGTATACCAGTCGACTTCCATCTGGAGACCAGGTTGGAAACTCGATGCTTCCCGAGATCAGTGATCGGTCGTCCCCTCCGTCAGGTCTGAGGATTCTCAATCCGGTCAAGCGGCGCGGGTCACTGTGGCGATAGACAACCCATTCCCCGTCCGGCGACCAAGCCGGCTGATCGCTCCAGTAACTGAGCCGGGTGATTCTTTGGCTCTCGGTGATCCCTTCGGTTTCGATCCGCTCCACCTGTGCGGCGAACCACCCCTTGGCCCAGGCCTTGAAGTCGGTGTAAAGCGCATTCGGAGATATTCCTACGGTCTTTTTCAGGGCATGGCCGAAGTTCGGGAAGAAGAAATTCAAATTTAAGAGATTCTGAGTGTAGCGTTCGCTCAACGCCGCAATCGTTCCCCGTCCGTATCTTTCCTCGAGGTACCGCATGAACAGGGGGCCGTAGTCGTGGGAGATCATGCTGGGTGGCATCCATTCATCGCGGCTGTAGTAGGAACTGGCGCGGTCGAAGGACGGAAAGTCATCTTCGAGAGTCATCTCGCGAAGGTACATCTCATCTCTGGGGTCATTGGCGCGGGCGTGACCGGATCTCAGGAACTCCCCGTAGGTCGGAATCCCCTCGATGAACAACGTGGGTCTGATATTCAGTAGGATGATCCTTCCAAAGATGGATCGGAATACGGCTGGGACTTTGCTCACCTTGTCGAGATCGACGACATGGCCGTACTCGTGAAACACCACCAGACCCATCCACGATTCGGATCGGGAGTTTGCCCAGTCGGCGAACCGGGCTTGTGAGGTATAGACGGTGATATCTTTGTTGGGAAAGAGGCTGGCAAAACCGTTTGCGAAATCGGCCGCATCGACGATGACCAGATTGGCCTTCCCGTTTGGCCGATAGTTCAGCTCCTCGATCCAGAACGCATAAGCCTGTTCAGCGGCCAACGCCGCCTCGTGCGCCAGGCCTTCGGTCCCCTGATGGAAGACGATGCGAAAGTGTGGGGTCTCCAAGGTTCTCCACCGTAGGTTGGGGTCATAAGCGGCTGCGAAGCTTGTTCCTCCAATTCCGATCATCAGGATCAGCAAAATCAAAACATACAGGGTTAGGGAACGTTTGCCAAGTGAGGCGGCATTCACCATCCGGATCAATCCGGGTGTCCTCTGCCACGTTTTTCTATAGAATGACATCCGCAGACAACCTCTTTAGATCCTGTTCATTCAAGATCTTAATCCTTTGACCATTGCGTGAAATCAAATTCCTTTTGATCAGCTTGCTTAAGGTTCGCGAGACGGTCACGGGAGTGCAGCCCACAAGTTCCGCTAGCTCTTCATTGGTGAATTTGAAATCGATGAACGAGCCGTCTTCATCTTTCGTACCATAGTCCTTGCCTATAGTTAGCAGCAGGCTGGCAACTCGCTCCTCCACATAGTAAGATTTTAACCCCAGCTCCCTCTTTAAGAAGACCGTCTCCCTGGCTAATCTTAAGGAAAGCTCCGTTGAAAGCTCCTGCCACCTCAATAGATTTTGCAGCTCTTCCTTGCCGATGAAGACTGCGCTCGTATCTTCTAGCGCTATAGTGCAGGTATCATGCCAGACCTGGTTGGATAAGACCTCTGCAAAAGCTAACAACCCTCCTTGGCCTAAGATTTTAATCGTGTGCTTCTTACCCATCGAGGTGCGCCAGCTCTCCTTGGTCTTCCCTGTGCAGATGATGTAGCAACCGCTTACGGGCCCACCCTGCTCAAAGATCACCTCTCCCCCCTCATAATGGAGCGTATTCACCATCCTGAGCTGGGAGAGTAACTTACCCCTATCCCTCGAGAACACACAAGAGCTCTTACATTTCTCACATTTAGGGAGGCTCATAAAATTCAGGCGTGGAGACCCGCCCCGTTTAGGGGGCGGGAGGAAACGCCTGTCAGCCGATAGGCTGATAACACCTCCATCTCCATCTAAGTCTTGTGAGTACCGTGCAGTCTTCTCTCTTAGCAGACTGTGTGAGTCGTTTCCCTGTCGTCGCATCGTGTAAACTGATCCGATTTCGTCGTGTTCCGCCTACGTAGGTCAGTCCCCACTGGATGTGCCTGACGAGGCTCCCGCGCTTGAGACCCAGGCTGAGTGTACCACCGTATGGCTTGCGCTTACCGCTCTTCTCCGGTTGAAGGCGATGGAGTTGGCGGTGGTGGAAGCGCAGCGGGGTTACACAAAGCAACGCCGTGTTGTCCGGCTCGGTATGCCCGCCGACATGAGAGTTCGCCAAACACCACGAATCTATGCAGTGAGCATCGAAGGTTTCAGCCCTCTTATTCCCGTTCTTCTTGAGGCTCAGCGAGTTTCGCAGTTCCTTCGTCTCCCAGCCCTGTTTCGTCTCGACCGGAGCCAGCTTCGTCAGCTCGGAGTAGAACCACTGTTTCCCCACTTCGAGCGGCGAGAATGAGGCATCCCAATGTCGCTGCCCCTTCGTGCGAGCTTTGATGTCCTCAACCACGAACCGCGTCACCGGGTAGAGTTGCGTCAACCATCGACAGACCCGCAGCTTCCATCCCCACCGTGCTTTCGTACTCGGTGGAATACTCCCTCGCATGCGATTGAAGCGGGGCTTGCGACACGGCGTCTTGCGGAACCGCCGCCCGCGTCGCATCTCTCGGCGCGTTTTGACGTGATCCTTCACCCATGTCACCGCATCTGCCTGCACGTTGAGATACGTGTGCGCCTCCGACTTGACCGTGTATCCCTCACGCTGGCTGCCAGGATCAACACCGACAGCAATCTCTTGCGTGTTGCGCTCGCTCGGTTCTTGATTCAAGCGCACACAAAAGACGCCCCTCTTCCAGAACGGGGTTGCCTTGCCGCTCTTGATCCACCGCCTCGCCCGTGAAGGCTTGGTTGGCATCAGCGGCGTCTTCCCGTCTACGTCAAAGACAGGTACGAACATGCGTAAACCTCCTTGCGGAGTGTGTACTTTCCCTTCGCCACTGACGGTCGGAGAGGTCACAGACTAGGGAGGCATCCGTGACATCCTTCAGACTGCCACGCCTAGACCGTTCAGTCGGGTTCAATCGCCCCGCGCTCGGCGCGTTGCTCCCCCAGGCTAGTCTTTCCGTTACCGCTCGAACTTTCGGAGTGGGCATCTCCTACTCCTTCAAGCCCGCTCCCTTCAGGAGGCGGGTACTTGACAAAGATCCCTTCTAAATCTTGAAATTATAGTTGGTTTCCTTCTTCCCGCCTTCCCTTACCTTTTTCTTTGTAACCTCTCGCTGGGTCGGAAGTTCTGATCCACAGCACTTGTATCAGGGCGGTCACAGCTTAAAGCAGCCCATCGCCATTCGCAAGGTCACGCGGCTGGCAAGGACGGTGAATCTTGTCATCTCTTCAGAAGATCAATAGTTAAGGTCCTCCCTTATCAAAGATCAAGCTTTTTCCTTAACTTAGGATATGGCCATCCTTTGAAACCGGGATTATTCTGAAGCTGTAAGAGGGGCCTGGCGAACAAAACAAAAGGGAGGTGTGAAATATGCAAGTCGTCAACGCAAATGGCGCTGGACAGACGGAAGCGGGTATAGGAGTCCCGTGGTTTTGCGGCTGGGTTTGTGGTGTTCAGTGCAGGATGCTATGTAAAAGCAGCTATAGACTGGCAGCCACAGTGGCCGCAATCGTGTTCGTCGGTTACTTCTTTGGCTGATAGTGTGAGATTACGAAACGGAACTTAGGCGGCGTCAGGCCCCTCCTGAGAATCTTGTGTAACGCGAGGTGAGGCTAAAGATGTTTAAAGACCGGGGGTTCTATTTTCACACGAAGAAAGGAACGGTTTATTATTATAATGACCGCGACGGTACTGTACAAATAGCAGAGCGCGTTAAGAAAGAAGAACATACCATAGAAACTTCCTCTTCCTGTGAAAAAGACTTACCGGATATCGAGACATCAGATATCCAAGGCTATCTGAAGAGTGAGGGCTATAGGCAGCTAACCCTGATCACCACACAAGACTGTAACCTTCGGTGTCTCTATTGTGTGTATTCAGGGAATTATAGCAACATGCGCACCCACCAAACCTCATATATGACTCCAGATGTGGCAAGAGAAGCCATCAAGCGGTATTTTGAAGGATTTGTCCACGTCAAGCGAAGAAATCCGTACAGGATACCAGCGATAGGTTTCTATGGTGGAGAACCGCTGAGGAATTTTGACTTGATCTGTCAGGCAGTTGAATTTGCAAAAGGACTTTATCCTGGCAGAATCCTCTTCAATCTGACCACAAATGGTACCATATTAACTGACAAGATGATCCAGTTCTTTCACGACAATGACTTCGCCCTAGCCATAAGCCTCAACGGTCCACAAACCGAGCACGATAGACTGAGGATCTTTCCTGGTGGGACCGGGACTTTCAGTATTGTATGGGACAATCTTCAGAAGATACGTGAAAAATATCCCAATTATTACAGAGAAAAATGTAGCGTTTTAGTGTGTTATGATGTGGGTACCGATCTTAAAACAGTAACCAACTTTTTTGAAATCAACGGAGATGTTTTGCCTCCCATTGGAAGAGTTTCACTGGTGTCGCCACGCTTTACGGACTGGTATGATCGATATTCAACTCAACAAAAGGTTAACTTTGTACACTTGCAAGAAGCCTGTAGAGAACGATATTTTACTCAGCTGGTCAACGGTGAAAAGGTTTTCATAGTCCTCGAAGCTTTATTTGGTATGGCCTATCAAATGGCCATGAACAGGCCCCAGAACATCCCATTTAGGCCGCATTATCTTTACCTTCCATATACTGGAACCTGTATACCCGGTGACAAGATAGCCGTTGATCCGCAGGGAGATTTTCACTGTTGTGAAAGGATAAACGAACAGTTTCCTACCGGAGACATCGAAACGGGAGTTGATATTGAAAAAATAGTCACCCTGATAGACCTGTATCGCAGACAGATCTATCCTGAATGTTTTGATTGTCCGATCACTCGGCTTTGTTCTGTATGCTATGCCACGGTGGCGGGGAATGGTAAGTTTGAAAGAAATCCGTCCGATCTTTGTACTATTATCCGGAAAGACATCAAAGTAAGGTTTGAGATGTTATGGTCGCTATTTGAAGCAGGCGTGAAAGAATCTGATATTCTAAAGATCAGCGATCCATTTCCGGATTTTTGACAAACGAGGTGAATGAGTTGAAAGCGCACCACTTTTTTCTCAACAGAGAGTGTATATTGGTAAGAGGTAGAACCGGCTCGGCTATTTACAACCTGTTCACCGGGGAAATGATAGCGCTCAACTCGGAGATAGCGATGGTTTTGCGCTTGGCGGAAAAAGGTCTTCGGGTCAATGAAATTGCTGATTCATTATCAAAAGACACGAACTCAGTGGAAGAGGTTCTCAATCGTGTGGCCGCTCGTGACATGGGGAGGTTCTACAGCAAAAGGATCTATGTAGAAAAATACAAGAAAGGACATTCACTGACCGGAAGGTTTTTCATGGATCCACCCGTGATTTCAAAGTGCTATATCGAGCTTCCTGGTGCTTGTGACTTAGCGTGCTCTTTCTGCGAGTCCCCGAAGATTTACCCATGTACTATGTGTTCAAAGAACTCAACAAAATTCAATGAAGGCTTCCTACGTGCTTTCTTGAAAAGGCTTTTTAGCATGCGGTGCGTGTCTTTGGTTTTCCATGGAGGGGACCCCATCGCTAACCAAGATAAACTCTTATCCATAACCGAGTTCTGTCGAGCAGAAGGGTTCAATGGCGAAATCTTTGTGATTACGAACGGAACGCATATTGATCATGCCGTGATCAAATGGCTGGCACGTTACAAGATCCATCCTGTGATCCCGTTCATGGGAGAGAGAAATGGCAGCCTTATTGCACAAGAGAAACTAGCCCATCTGGCGCAAGCCTTCCATCAAAAAGGAGTCGAGTTTACGCTCACCCTGGTCATTGATAACGCTAACGCAACTGAAGTCCAAAGGATCGAAGATTTCGCCAAAAATCTAGGTGCAAGAAGCATTTTACGAACAGCGATCTTGGACAACGATGAAGGCAAATTAACTGAAGGTGTGAGGGCGCTTGGGAGGCAAATGGTGAGAACAACCGCGGATGTGTTTTATCATAATACCGAGTATCATCCTTGTCTGGGCCAAACACTTGCGGTGTCAGCGGATGGGAACCTGCTGCCCTGTCCGTTTTTAAAGGACGAGGTGCTGGGGAACATTGCAGATTCTCACGTTATCGGCGAAATCTTTGAATCAAGAACCGTCGATGAGTACTGGTGTCTTAATCTCTCTCAGATTGAAAGATGTAAAGACTGCGCGCTTCGCTATGGATGTCTAGACTGTCGTGTCGTCGAAAAGCGGCTGTCCGGTGATTTGTATGGAAAGATACTTTGCTCATATAACTTTAGATAGCGATTTTATATGATGCCTGTTGTCGAGCTTCGAGGCGTTAAAAAGACCTATCCCAACGGCACCCAAGCCCTTAAAGGCGTTGACCTGGTGATCGAGGCCGGTGAAGTGGTTGGACTGATCGGCCCCAACGGCGCCGGCAAAACCACGCTCGTCAAATTGCTCCTGGGGCTCCTCAAACCTACCTCCGGCACCGTTCGGTTGTGGGACTGCGACAGCTACGCGCTGCCACCGCCTTTGAAGCAGAAGATCGGCTTTCTCCTTGAAGAAACAGGCCTTTACGAGAATTTGACGGTGGAAGAGAACCTGACCTTCTGGACAAAGGTGTACGAGGTTGATGCCGGGAGGATCGAACGGCGCGTGAAGGAATGGAACCTGTGGGATAAAAGGAAGGAGCTGGCCAAAAAGCTGTCCGCGGGCATGAAACAAAGGCTGTCCATCGCTCGGTCCACCCTGCATGATCCAGCCTTTCTTGTGATGGATGAGCCCACCTCGAACCTCGATCCCACCGCGAGAAAGAGCGTGGTAGATCTCTTGAAGGGCTATATAGGGACGGACAAAACGCTCTTCATCACTTCACACGATCTGTTCGATATAGAGAGAATCTGCACGCGAATCGTCCTGATCCGACGGGGAATGATCGCAGCCCAGGGCTCCATGGAAGAGCTGAAGCGGCAACTTGGCGTGGGTCGGGAAGTGAGGATTAAGGTTTCAAAAAGGATCTCCGAGACCGTTGGGAAGGACATATGTGAAAGATACCAGGCCCGGGTGATTTCAGGTGACGAACTGATCGTTTACGATGAAGGAGCGGATACCCGGACACTGGTCCGGTTTCTCGTGGAACAGGGCATCGATGTGGAACGGGTGGAGGAGCAGAAAGTGACCTTGGAAGATCTCTATACGACGATTGTCAAGGAGGATGAAGAAAGGTGAAGGCGAAGGCCATCAAAGTGATGATGTGGAAAGAAGCGCGCTTCTTTCTCCATGCCAGGCGACGCCTGGCGCTTGCTATTTTCATACCCTCGCTCTCAGGAGCCCTTTTCGTCTCCTATTATGATCAGATGCTCGTGGTTCCCACCGCCCTCATGGGAATGTTCTTTGGCATATTCTTTCTTGCCAGCGACATTCTTTACAGTGAACGACTTAACAAAACGTTTGTACACCTTTTGGCATCACCGATAACGGTCAGAGAGCTCTTTTTGGGAAAAGCGTTTACACTTGTCATCATCTCCTATCCGATAGAATGGATAACTCTGATCACTTCCGGAAGTTTTGCGTGGTTCAAGTTCGGAGAGCTTCCTTCGTTATCTCCATCTCTGGTTTTGATGACCGTCATCGTCATCCCGATTTGGGGGTTCGCCTTCATTGAGCTATTGGGTATCACCTATGCTCTGACTGGCAGTGAGATAGTCGTGGGAGTTATGGGATTGCCGGTTCTCTTTAGCGTGATCAATCCAAGAGGGGTCCCTAGAATAGAGATGCTGTTCTCGTCTCCCTGGGGTTCAGCAGTTGCAGGAATAGGGATGGCATTGCTCCTGGGCTTGCTGGTGGGGAAAATCAGTAAAGAGTGGATGACGAGGGTCCTATCATGAAGGTCAAGTACCCGCTCCCTAAACGGAGCGGGCTTGCAAGGAGTCGCGTTGCCAGCG
>JBHIAT010000017.1:0-34145 GCA_046758705.1 Bipolaricaulia bacterium | reverse complement strand
AGGACCCGGTCGAGTTCCTGCACCGGCACAAGCAATCGATCGTCAACCAGCGCGAACTCGGCGCGGATACCCGGAGCTTCCCGGAGGCGGTCAAGCACATGCTGCGCGAGGACCCCGACGTCGTGTTGGTGGGGGAGATGCGCGATCACGAGACGATCGAGTGGGCGCTACGCGCGGCGGAAACCGGCCACCTGGTCTTCTCGACCCTCCACGCCAACAGCGCCCCCGAGACGATCGACCGGATCATCGACGTCTTTCCCAGTCACCAACAGGATCAGATCCGCACCCAGCTCGGTGCCACGCTCAGGCTCGTCCTGACTCAACGGTTGCTGCGCGCCAAGCAAGGTGGGCGGGTGCCCGCCCTGGAGATCATGGTGGCCACTGCGGCGGTGCGCAACTCGATCCGAGAGGCGAAGACCCATCAGCTGTACTCGATCATCCAGATGAGCGCCAGGGACGGCATGATCACGCTCGAGAAATGCCTGGCCGACATCCACGAGCAGGGGAAGATCGATCATGAGGTTGCGATGCAGGCAGCAAACAACAAAGAGGAGCTGGGGCGCATGATTGGCATCGGCCAGGAGACAAACACCAGTCCGGCCGGCTGGAATAAGGCCAAGGGCCCGGTCGGTTGGGATTAACATTAACAGAAGGGAAGGAAACGACTAGATGGCAACTACCTACACCTATAAAGCCAGAACTCCTACTGGCCAGGTGAAGAACGGCCGCATGGAGGGGGAGACCCAGCGCGATGTCGCAGCCAAGCTCAAGAATATGGGCTTCATCGTGATCAATATCGCGGAGAAGAAGGGCTCCAAGGATATCGAGATCCCCCTCGATAAGCTCCCATTTTTCGGACGGGTTACGGCAAAGGATATGGCGGTCTTCAGTCGGCAGTTCGCCACGATGATCAACTCCGGCCTGGGAATGAACAAGTCGCTGACGGTGCTCGCCGAGCAGACGGCCAACGACAAGCTGAGGAAGGCGCTGCAGACGGTCCAGATGCGTGTCGAGGAGGGGGCGTCACTCTCGGAGGCGATGGGCGAGCACCCGAACGTGTTCTCCAACATGTTCATCAGCATGGTCGAGTCGGGGGAGACAGGCGGAGTCCTGGATGAGATCCTGGAACGACTTGCCGATTATCTGGAGTCCCAGGAGGAGCTCAGAGGAAAGATCAAATCGGCGATGACCTATCCGGCGTTCATGTTCGGGCTCACGTTGCTGGCCGCTTTCGGGATCATCGTCTTCATCCTGCCCAGCTTCGCCGATATCTTCGAGTCGATGGAGATCGAGGGGGGGCTGCCCCTGCCGACTCAGATCCTGATCGATATCAGCAACATCTTCAGAAAGTGGGTTGGGCTGTTCATCCTCGCGGGCGGCGTTCTGATCTGGGGGATCCGCTCGCTGATCAAGAAGACCGAGAGGGGCGCTTACCTGAGGGATGTGCTGATACTGAAACTCCCGATCGTAGGCGGGCTGTTCCGAAAGACAGCAATCGCCCGGTTCGCCCGTACTTTCGGGACGTTGCTGCGCACCGGCGTTCCCATCATCGAGGCGATCAACATCACCGAAGATGTCGTCGGCAACAAGATCGTTCAGATGGCTCTGGAGGACACCAAATTCGCTGTACAGAAGGGCCGTCCACTCGCCGAACCGCTGGCCGAGACCGGTGAGTTTCCCGACATGGTGGTGGAGATGCTCGCCGTCGGTGAGGAGACCGGTGCCCTGGACGAGATGCTGATCAAGATCGCTGGCTTCTACGATCGTGAGGTCTCCCAGACGACCGAAACCCTGACGTCACTGATCGAACCGTTGATGATGGCCATGATGGGTTTGGTCATCGGCTCGATCATCATCTCCCTCTATCTGCCGATCTTCAAACTGACCGGGGGCGGTTTTGGCGGGTGACGATCGTCGTTTTTTTATCCCTATCCCTCTTACCCCTCGGGCTCGAGTTCCATTTCAAGCCCAATCATCTCGATGATCCGATCCGCCCGTTTGGTGATCTCGGAGTCGGGCCACATACGACCGATCCGCTCGAATTCTCGGATCGCCCGCTCTTTGTCCCCGAAATGGTAGTAAGCCATTCCCATGTTGTACAAGGCAAGCTGCTGGAAGATGTTCAGATTGAGGGATGTCTGATACTGGACGATCGCCGACTCATAATCCCCGATCCTGAAGTAGACGTTGCCCAAGTTAAAGTGAAGCGCGGGGATGCGCAACCCTCCGTCCAGTGCCTGATGGTAGAAATCGAGCGCCCCACTCATGTTCCCGACGCTGTAGAGGGCGTTGGCCTTCTGAAATTGGACCTCCGCGTCCGAGATGGCGAGCAGATCCTGGGAGGCATCCATGGACAACGCCTGATCGAAGATCTGGTTGGCCTTGGCCAACTCACCGATCTCCAGATAGGCTCGCCCCAGATTCACCAACAGGTCGCGTGATCGAAATCCATTGGTCTCGGCAGTCAGGTACGCCACGATCGCCTGACGCGGGTTCTCCAGCCCCGCTTCGATCAGGCCGCGTCCGTAATGGACGACCCCCACCATCTCCAGGCTGAGTTGGTCCAACCGATTCAGATAGCGCCGTGCTTCTTGAAAGCTTCCGTTCTGGATGTGGGCGAAGGCGATCGCCAGCTGACCCTGGAGGTGATCGGGATCGATCCTAAGCAGCCGTTCCAACTCCCGAATCCCCTGATCGATCTCCCCGGCTTTGATCCGGGCCGAGGCCAACCGATACCGTGCCTCGATCACGACATCCTCGGGGAGATCACCGCGCCGGAGGAGTCTGGCGTAATAGCTCGCTGCTGAATTAAGGTTGCCCAACCCTTCGTAGCTGCCGGCGATCCCCAGCAGGACCTCCGGCCGACTATCATCTTCGACCTGTTTCAGCTGTTCCAGGGCCCGATCGAACTGTCTCTGCCTGTAGTACAACAGCCCCAGGTTATAGGGGACCGCACGGTGCTCCTCCTTGAAGATCGCTGACAGCTTCACGAAGTTCTCCAGCGCGGGCTCGAACTGACCGAGCTCTTGATGGATCGTGCCTCGCAAGTAGAGACCGTACTCGGAGGTGGAGTCCTCGAGGAAGCTCAGTGCCTTGGCGGGTTGTCCAAGCTTCATATGTAAAAATCCTAATATATCCGCGAGTTTGATCTGCAGAGCCCCCCTTATCCCACCTGCCTCGGGCGACAACTCACCCAGATTCTCGCGGCTGTTCAGCAGGTCGATGACCGCCACCTCAAGGTTTCCACGCCGGTAGGCGATCACCCCCTTCGCATACCACAGGATCGGGTTCTGAGGCCTGTGGTTCAGCAGATCGTCGAGGATCCGGTCGGCGGCCTCGAACTCCCCGGCGGCAAACAGCGCCTGAACTTCGGCGTAGCGCGTTTCGATCCCTTGTGAGACGCCCATCCAGGGGGAGGCAATCAACACCAGTCCCACGGACAGAGTGACGATCACCGCCGACCGCCTTGACCATAAAAGCGACACGTTGCTCTCCCTCCTTCACTTCTAATCATACCCACAATTCTAATCCTAAGAAGCGATCGTTCTAAAGTCAATGACCTTCAGAGTGATCATCGTAGATGAGGTGGGAGACTTATGGTATAATATATTGCTATGCCAACGGTGACGACTTTGGACTTTTACAACCCATCCCAGGGTCGGATGAGCTTCGACGCGGTGGTCGATGAGATCGTGGAGATCATGGAGACCGAGCCCGAAGACCGGTACAAGGTGATCGTCGGGACCGACTCCCAGGCGCGGCTCGGAACGGTAGATTTCGTGTCAGCGATCATCATCCATCGGGTCGGGAAGGGCGGACGATACTTTTGGAGAAAGATCCAAGAATCCCACATCCACACCCTGCGGCAAAAGATCTACACCGAAGCGACACTCTCGTTCACCCTGGCCGAAGAACTGATGCGGACGCTCCAAGATCGTACGATGCTCGACTACAACCTGGAGATCCACGTCGATGTCGGAGAACGGGGAAAGACCCGTGAGATGATCGACGAAGTGGTCGGGATGATCATCGGAAGTGGGTTCGCCGTCAAGACGAAGCCCGAAGCCTACGGCGCCTCGTCGGTTGCCGACAAGCACGTCTAGGGCCCAGGTTCAGGCTCCGATTCCTGTTCCTGATCGGTACTGGCATCGGTGGGCTGGGAAGCCGATCCGACCTCGAAGAACGGGCTTCTGAACACCACCTCCTTGTAGTCCTCGGCCTCACCCAACAGCCCGATTCCCTGACCGTTGAGCCGGACCTGGATCGCGTTCGCCCTGCCGGTCTCCACACTCAGCGTCTCGTCGGAGTCGAACGAGAAATCTCGGGCCTCGCCGCTCGCTAACGTCCCCTCGAAGATCCGCTCCTGGTTCTTTGAGATTCGGACCCAAGCCTCCTTGAGCGCCAGAAGCTGTACCAGGTTCTCCCCCGTCCCCAGGGTGGCTGTCGTCCTGAACTCTTCAAGCCCCTTAATCTGGTGTTGGATCGCTTCCAGGGTCTCCTCCATCTGGCGAAAGCTGAGGCTGAACCGGTTGAGCTCACTGATGTCATTCCCAACCTGGGCCTGCTCTAACTGGATCCGATCCCTATCGTTTCTGAGCGTCTCCAACTCAGAGCGGATGTCCAAGAAGCTCCAGCCGACGTAGGCCAATCCACCGATCGCGATGACCAACAGCAGATTTGAGATCCGTCTCCACCGCCCGATTCTCCGCTCATGGGGAGATTCGAATACATTCCGCATGGCCGCTCCTTCAGGTCTTATCTTATCTTTTCTCTATTCTCTATTTCTTTTCCCGGCCCCTTGAATCACCAGGGTCAGCTCGCCCTTCACCCGACTTTGCCCCCGGTTCTGGAGTTGATCCAACACCTGTCCCGGCGTGCCCCGGATGACCTCCTCAAACCGTTTGGTCAACTCCCGACACAGGGCGATGTTTCGATCGCCGAGCAGTTCGTCCATCAGCTCGAGGGTCGTCAGGATCCGATGCGGAGACTCATAGAGGATGATCGTCCGGGGCTCGGCCCGAATCTCTTCGAAGTAGCGACGCCTGCGACCCAGCCGCCTTGGGGGCATGCCGTCGAAGACGAATCGATCGGTCGGCAACCCTGAGATCACCAGGGCAGCGATCAGGGCGGTGGGGCCGGGGATCGGAACCACCGGGATCCCCGCCGCGATCGCCCGGTGAACGAGTCGATATCCGGGATCCGAGATGAGCGGGGTTCCAGCATCTGAGATGAGCGCGATCTGTTCCCCCTGCTCGAGCCGACTGACCAGCGGACCGACCCGTCGCTGTTCCACCCCCTGGTAGTAGCTGGACCCGAACGGGGTGGTGATCTCATAGCGCTGGAGCAGTTGACGACTGCGTCGGGTGTCCTCAGCCACGATCAAATCGGCCTCACGGAACACCCGCAACGCCCGGAGTGTGATGTCATCCAGATTGCCGATCGGCGTCGCGCAGATAAAGAGCTTGCCAGACATGGTCCCCGATCCTCCTCCTCAGCGCTAGGCCTTCGATTGACCTTTCAGCCTCGGCATTTTAGAATAGTGGGCAACGATTTGTCAACGGGCAACGGGAGGTGTGACATGTTAGAAGCGTTGCGGAAACGGTTGCTGCTCGTCGGTGATCGCCTTTGATCCGGATGGCTTGGCGGAACGGATCGCCCGACTCGAGGCCGAGATGGCCGAGGCCGAGTTCTGGGAGGATCAGGAGCGCGTCCGAAACGCCACCCAGCAATTCAAGCGCGATAAAGAGTTGCTGAACGTATATCGAAAGCTGGAGGAGGAGATCGAGGAGGTTGAGCTCCTCGGTGAGCTCGCCGAAGAGGCTGAGGATGACGAGGTCCTGGACGAGGTCGAACGGCGATCGGCGGCGCTCAAGACCCAGCTGCGTGAGTTTGAGCTGCAGGTGTTCATGGACTGGCTGCACGCTGAACTCGATTGCTTCCTCACCATCAATGCCGGGGCCGGGGGAACCGATGCTCAGGATTGGGCGGAGATGCTGCTCAGGATGTACCTGCGCTGGGTAGAGACACACAGCTTTCGGTCACAGCTTATCGAGGTCAGCCCGGGCGAGGTGGCCGGGATCAAAAGCGCCACGATCGAGGTGGACGGGGTGTACAGCTATGGCTACTTGAAGGGCGAGCAAGGCGTCCATCGGTTGGTGCGCATCTCCCCTTACGATGCAGGAGGCCGTCGTCACACCTCATTTGCCTCGGTGACGGTGACGCCGAAGCTCGAGGACATCCAGGTCGATATCAAGGATGACGATCTCAAGATCGAGACGTTTCGATCGAGCGGTGCCGGCGGTCAGCATGTCAACGTCACCGACTCGGCGGTGCGCACCACCCACCTGCCGACCGGAATTGTGGTGAGCTGCCAGAACGAACGTTCTCAACATCAGAACCGAGAGACCGCACTCAAAATCCTGAAAGCCAAGCTACATACCTACCAGCAGGAGCGACAGCTAGAGCGATTGGAGGAACTGCGCGGTGAGCTGAAGGATATCGAGTGGGGTCATCAGATCCGCTCCTACATCCTGCACCCCTACCGGTTGGTCAAGGATCACCGCACTGAGGTGGAACTCGGCGATGTGGATCGGGTGCTCGACGGGGATCTGGACGTGTTCATCGAAAGCTATCTGAAGCAGTAGGGAGAAATCTCTAAGTATAGCGTAGCTCCGGTGCCTTGAGGTCATTATAGACCTTGAAGGCGTAGCGATCGGTCATCCCGGCGATGTAATCCCGGATGGTGTGAGCGACGATCCGGCGCTCGGCCGCGTTGTGCTCGGTCGCTGACAGGTCGCCCGGCAGCGCCGCGATCTCCTCCTTGATCCGCGCCTGCGTCTTCGTCGGGAGCAATCTGAGGTCGTTCGTAAATTCCCTGAACAAGGTTTCCACCGTCTCCATACACTTATGACGTATCCGGGCGACCCGATGATGAAAGTAGACGTGGTCAAACAGGTAACTAAACAGCTCTTCCTTCATCCTTCGAGTTGACTCCGAGAAGCAGACGATCAGGTGATCAGCTCGTTTCGCATCCTCAGACGTCTTGACGTTGAACCGCTTCAAGTTCTCTTTACTGTTTCGAATCACATCGTTGACCAAGAACGGGATGATGTTCCTCGAGGCTGGCTTCTCGGGGCCACCCTGAATCTCCTCCCAGATGGTCAGATCTTTGAGTTCGTCAACGATGATAAGCCCAGAGCGCAGTCCGTCGTCGACATCGTGACTGATGAACGCGATCTGATCGGCGTACATGATCACCTGAGCCTCCAGGGTCGGGAGCTCATCAACGAGCAGATGAGCGAACTCATCGCGGTTGGGGATCGGTTCCCCCTTCCACAGGTTGTTCTTCAGGATTCCCTCCCGGGTTTCCCAGGTCAGGTTAAGCCCCCGATGGCCCTTGTAGATATACGGTGTCTCCAGGTACTCCACCACCCGGACCCCCTGCTCGTAGTGGCGGAATCCGTCCTCCAGGATCCGGTCGAGCGCCTCCTCTCCGGTGTGACCGAAAGGCGTATGGCCAAGATCATGCCCCAGGGCGATCGTTTCGGTGAGGTCGGGGTTGAGCCCCAGAGCGCGGGCGATCGTCTCGCCGACCTGGGAGACCTCCAGGGTGTGGGTGAGCCGAGTCCGGTAGTGATCACCCTCGTGGACCACGAAGACCTGAGTCTTATACTCCAAGCGACGGAACGCCTTGGAGTGGATGATCCGATCCCGATCACGTTGGAATTCGGTCCTCAACTCATCGGGTGCGATCTCATGGTCCCGGCCCCGGGTCGCCACGCTGGTCATCGCGTACGGGGCCAGCTCTCGCTGCTCTTTGGCCTCGAACTCTTCGCGAAGGGTCATCGATTGACGCTCCCCTTCCATCGGGTCCTCAGCCAACGATATCACCAGGGATATTCAGTTGTCAACCGGACGCCTCCGTGTGCCCCGCTTTTGATTTTCCCCAACCCGGTCGATAGAATGGGGGTCAGAGGATAGGGATACCATGGGGCGCCACGACAAAAAACTGTTCACCTCCGAATCGGTGACGGAAGGTCACCCCGACAAGCTAGCCGATAGGATCGCCGACAGTATCTTGGACGCCATTCTCATCCAGGATCCTGAGGCTCGGGTTGCCTGTGAGGTTTTTCTGACGACCGGCCTGGCATTGATCGGTGGAGAGATCACGACGACCACGTCCGTCAACATCCCCAGAATCGCCCGGGACCAGATCCGGGCCGTCGGGTACGATCGGCCGGAGCATGGGTTCAATTGTGAGGAGATTGCCGTGCTCACCTCCGTCAGTGAGCAGTCTCCTGACATCGCTCAGGCCGTCAGTCGCGCGAAGGAGACCCGGGGGGGACAACAAGATCGCTATCAGGCCCTCGGAGCCGGGGATCAGGGGATCATGTACGGCTACGCCAACAACATGACCGAGGAACTGATGCCCCTGCCCATCATGCTCGCCCATCGACTCACCCGGCGGATGGCCGAGGTTCGTAAGGAGCGGATTCTGCCCTATCTACGCCCCGATGGCAAGTCTCAGGTAACGGTGGAGTACGAGGGCCGGGCACCCATCCGAGTGCATACGGTGCTGATCTCAGCGCAACACGATCCCGAACTATCGAAACAGGAACTGGAGACGGGGATCCGGAAGGCGGTGATCGAGCCGATCCTGGATGACTGGATGGATAAAGAGACAAAAGTGCGCATCAATCCCTCAGGCCGGTTTGTAGAAGGGGGGCCCCAGGCCGACACCGGGATGACCGGCAGAAAGATCATCGTCGATACCTACGGCGGTTACGGGAGTCACGGAGGCGGGGCTCTGTCGGGGAAGGATCCGACCAAGGTCGATCGCTCCGGCTCATACATGGCCCGCTACGTCGCGGTGAACGTCGTGGCGGCCGGGTTGGCTGAGGAGTGCGAGATCCAGATCGCCTATGCCATCGGGATGATCAAGCCGATCGCCATCACCGTCAACAGCTTTGGGACCGGCCGCCTCTCCGACAGCCGACTGGCCGAGATCATCCGCGACAGCTTCGACTTCCGTCCGGCCGCGATCATCGAGACACTCGATCTGAGACGGCCGATCTACCAACCGCTCTCCGCTTATGGCCACTTCGGCCGGCCAGAGCTCGACTTGCCCTGGGAATGGACGGACCGAGTGGAAGCCTTGAAGGAGCGCGCCGGTTTATGAAGCCCGATTTCCGACACCACCCCTACGAGATGATCCTGCACCGCTTCCTCCAATCACTCAAGCCGGACGCATCCCCCTATACGCTTAAGGCCTACCGAGGCGACGTCGTTGGATTCTTCACCCGGGTTCCCACCAAGTTTGTGGACGAGGTCGATCTCGAGATGTTGCTCGACTACAAGCAGGAACTGCGGGGTTATCACAACAGTACGATCGCCCGGGTGCTCTCGGTGGTGCGTTCGTTCTTCAAGTTCGCCAGTCGGACCGGTGCGACGGCGCTGTCACCGGAGGAGATCGACGAGATCCTCAGCAGTCCAAAGGTCAACCGCCGCAGCCCCAAGGAGGTGCTCGATGAGACGGAGGTGCGCATGTTGCTCAGCGCCATCGACGATCCGCGGGATTACCTGATCTTCGCTCTGGGCCTGAAGGCCGGTCTACGCCAAGGAGAGATCCGCAACATCCGGCTCAAGGATTTTTCGATGATGAACGGTCGGGCGTTTCTGACCGTTCAAGGGAAGGGGAATCGTGAGCGAACGATCCCGATCGCCGATGACCTGTTTGCCCGGGTGATCGAGTACATGCGCCGCTCGGAGAAAAGCTTCCAGAGCCCACAGGACCGCGAGTCCTACCTCATCGAGAGCCGCAAGTCCCGAGACGATCCCAGGATCTCGCCGACGCACATGGTCCGAATCGTGCGGGGGTACATTGAACAGGTCGGGATTCCCAAGCACATCACCCCTCACTCCCTGCGCCACACCTGCGCCACCAACATGGCACTCAACGGCGCACCGCTCCAGGTAATCCAGAACTTTCTCGGGCACAGCTCCCCGGATACCAGCAAGATCTACATCCAGAAGGCTGAAGAGATCGCCAGCCAAGCGATTCGCTATAGCTCGTTTGAAGTGTGATCTGTCAGTCAATTGACAGATGACCGAATGGATGTTAAAAATACCAATTGGGAAGGCACACAAAATAAAAGATAAAGATAAGACCAAAGAGCAACTGATCAATGAACTGGTGAAGTTGCGCCAACGAATTGCTGAATTGGAAGCAGTCGAAACCGAGCGGGTGCGATCGCAACAACAGATTCAACGGCGACTTCAGCGTCTCGATGCCCTACGCGAGATTGACATGGCCATCTCCGCCAGCCTCGACCTGCACGTTGCCTTCAACATCCTCCTCGACCGGGTGATCACCCAACTCGGCATCGACGCCGCCGATGTGTTGTTGCTCAACCCGCACACACAGACGCTCGAATACGCTGCCGGGCGCGGCTTCCGTACCCAAGCCCTCCAGCACACAAACCTTCGACTGGGCGAGAGCTACGCTGGGCGCGCCGCGCTCGAACGCCGCATCGTCAGCATCTCCAGCCTGCCCGAGGCTATGGGTGGGTTTCAACGGGCCCCACTGCTGGCAGACGAGGAGTTCATCACCTACTACGCCGCACCGCTGATCGTCAACGGCCAGATCAAAGGCATGCTCGAAATCTTCCACCGCGCTTTCCTCGACCCCGACCAGAGGTGGCTGGACGCTCTGGAGACACTGGCGGGGCAGGTGGCCATTGCTATAGACGAAGACGACCCCTCGCTGTTCGACGAACTGCAACGCTCCAACATCGAACTTGCCATGCCCCAAGACACCACCCTCGCCGGTTGGACTAACACCCTTGAACTGGGAGACGAAGAGACTGAAGGCCATACCCAACGAGTCACCGAGATGACCGTGCATATAGCACGAGCTATGGGGATGAGCCCAGGGGAACGGGTGCACGTCCGCCGCGGCGCACTGCTACACGACATCGGCAAGATGGACATCCCTAACAGCATTCTGCTCAAGCCTGGCCCGCTCACCGAAGAAGAGTGGGAAATCGTGCGCCGTCACCCAAGCCATGCCTACGAACTGCTCTCACCCATCGTCTATCTGCGGCCCGCGTTGGACATCCCCTACTACCATCACGAGAAGTGGGACGGCACAGGCTACCCGCGCGGGCT
The DNA here is from genome assembly GCA_046758705.1 of Bipolaricaulia bacterium. Lineage (GTDB taxonomy): Bacteria > Bipolaricaulota > Bipolaricaulia > JBHIAT01 > JBHIAT01 > JBHIAT01. The sequence goes on along the minus strand of JBHIAT010000017.1, from coordinate 22,979 downwards.
GCACGGGGAGCAAATCCCGCTGGCGGCACGCATCTTTGCTGTGGTTGACGTGTGGGATGCGCTATGCTCCGACCGCCCGTACCGCGCCGCTTGGTCGGAAGAGAAAACGCGTAAATACATTCGCGAGCAGGCCGGAAGGCACTTTGACCCAAACGTGGTTGAGGTGTTCTTGGAGCTTCTGAACCAGGACGTCAAAGGGTAACGGTTGAATCACTCGGTCAACGATCCTGAAACGATCGGATCAACTGGAGGTAGTCTTTCAGGTGACGGGTGATCAGGAACCGCTCCCGCACATGCTCCCGGCCTGCCTCACCAAGCTGCTTCGCCCACTCGGGATCTCGGAGCAACACCAACACCTTTTCGGCCGTCTCGGCGACGGAGCGGACCAGATAGCCGGTCTTGCCGTCGATGATCTGAAGCTTGATGCCGCCCACAGCACCGCCGACGACCGGTTTGCCCTTCCATAGCCCCTCGGTCACGGTGAGTCCGAAACCCTCCTTGGTCGACTTTTGGATCACGACGTCGGCGCCTCGCTGCAGGGCGTTGATCTCGATATGACTGTCGGGTGGCAGGTCGAGGATGTGAATGTCGGGATCGTCCCCGGCCGCCTCGCGCACGTCGGCCAGCACCTCGACTCCCTCGGGATCGTCGGCCGCCCCGCCCCCGGCGAGCACCAGCCGGCAGTCGACCTCTTTCTTGGCGAGTCGGTAGGCTTCAACCACACCGACCGGATCCTTGAACCGATCGAACCGGGAGACCTGGAGCAACACCGGCTTGTCCCGAGGGATGCGATGGCGTTCGTAAACCGCCTCGATCTGCGCCTTGTCGAGCTCCTTGTTCTTGTCGCTCAACGGGTCGATCGACGGCGGGATGATCCACTCAGGGATCGGTAGATCCTGAGAAAACTCCTCCAGTGAAAAGATGGCCGCGGCGTATCGCTTCACATACTCAGACAGGAAGCCCCAGACGTCCCGATCGGGTGCGGAAAGGTCGATGTGACAGCGCCACACCCAGTTGCTGTTAGGACGCGCAGCGATCAGGGCGGCGGGCTGCGGGTCGTGGATCACCACCACATCCGCGCTCAAGTCTAGTCGTTTGGCATTCTCCCGGTTCACCCGACGATACTCTTCAAGGAGCGCCTCGGGGATCTCGATTCGGTTGCCCTGGAGCGCGTTGTGGAAGCGCTTGGTCGTCTCGAAGAATCGTTCGGTGCCCTCGATGACCTCCCAGCGGGTCTCAAGCCCCAGGTCGTTGAACAGGGGCACCAGACTGAGGAGCATCTCGGCGACCCCGCCCCCGGCACGGGTGGCGTTGATGTGCAACAGTGAAACGCCTGCCAACGGCTCGGCCAGCGCCCGGAGTTCCTCGATCACCGAGTTTCCGACGATCTCCTGGTAATCGGCTAGTTTCAGCGACAACGGTCCCACCTCCTTACTTGCTAAAAACCCTGTCCCTCTCTTTCATCAACCGCTCGACTCTGGCCGGATCGACCTCGTTATTGACATGCCCCTCTAGCTTCAACGCCGTCCCCACGATAAAGCCGTCGGCCTCCCGATATGCTCCCAGGTTCTCCGTGGTGATCCCGCTTCCCACCAGGATCGGAAGCGTAGCAATTCGCCTGACCCCGTGGAGTGCTTCCACGTCGGCTGCGGTTCCAGTTCCCGGGCCGGTGACGATGAGCGCGTCGGGCAGGTTTCTCTCCGCGTCTTGAACCGCTGCCTCCAGCCGGTCAAAGTGGGCGGCGTGCTTGACATGGACGTCGGCCAGGACCGCCACCTGCGAGGCCAACCGGTGTTTAAGCTCTAACACCTCGGCGGCACAACCCTCGATGACCCCCTGATCGGTGAACGCGACCCCGCTCCAGATGTTGACCCGGATGAAACTTGCCTGGGCTATCGCGGCGACCGCCAGTGCCGCCACACCGTCGTTGCGCAGCACGTTGACTCCGACCGGCAGATCGACCGTGGCAACGACCTCGTTCACCGCCCGTGCCATCGCAGCGATGGTGATCGGTTCGGCACGCTTCCGGTAAGGTGCATCGCCGAAGTTCTCGACGAGAACGCCGTCGACTCCGCCCGTGGCGAGTGATGTGGCATCGCGGCGGGCCCGGTCCAGGATCTCCTCCATAGAGTCCGTGTATCGATAGCTCCCGGGAAGCGGAGACAGGTGAACCATCCCGATGATCGGACGGCGGTTCCAGTCGATCTCGCGTGGCATGGGTATGGTTTCCGTGTCCCCCGTCTCCGGCTGGTTGATCATTGTGCTCACCTAGGCTATGATACAGAAGTGCCAACTTTTTTGCACAGTGGCAACAGACTCGGAGGGATCCAAGACGATGCGGATCATGGTGATCGGGGTCGGTGGAGTGGGCTCCAGGGTTGTGGAACAACTCCATCGGGAGCACGAGATCGTGGCGATCGATCGAGATGAGGGGCACTGCGGGGCCATCAGTTATCGATACGACATCATGGCGATTCGGGGGAACGGCGCGAGCTTACGCGTGTTGAAACAGGCCGGGATCGAGGAGACCGATATGGTGATCGCGAGCACCAATGTGGATGAGGTGAACTTCGTCGCTTCGGTGATCGCCAAGCAGCTCGGTGTCCCGAAGACGATCGCCCGGGTCCATGACCCCGAATACCTGGAGACGTGGAAGGCCAACCGCAGGGGGCTCGGGGTCGATTTCATGGTCTGCAGCGAGGTGGTCACCGCCGAGGTGATCGCCCGGATCATCGGGATGCCAGAGGCTGACTACGTCGATCTGTTCGCCGATGGCCGCATCCAGATGGTGGAGCTCAAGGTTTCTGAGGGTTCCCCGCTCGCCGGTCTGCGCATCGTGGAAGCTAAAGTCCCTAGACCGTGCATGATCGTCAGCATCCTGCGGGGCGAGGAGGTCATCATCCCACGCGGCGACGATCGGATCCAGGCCGGCGATCGGGTGGTCGTTATCGGCACCGGTGAGGCCGCGGGTCCGTTCATCCGGAAGCTCAGTGATCGCCGAGAGCGCGCCCGGGATGTGGTGATCATCGGCGGCGGACGGATCGGCTTCAAGATGGCCCAAATGCTTGAGAGCACGGGTCTGAAGCTGCGGGTCATCGAACGGGACGAGGAACGCAGCGAGTTTATCGCCTCCGAACTCCATCGAACGCTGGTGCTCCGAAACGACGGCACCGATCTCGACTTTCTCGAGCGGGAGAAGGTCGGTGAGGCGGATGTGGTCGTCAGCGTGGTCGATTCCGATGAGAAGAACCTGCTCAGCTCGCTTCTGGTGAAGAAGCTCGGTGCCAATAAGACGATCGCTGTCGTCGCCAACCCCGATTTCGCAGAGTTGTTCGCCGCCGTTGGAGTCGATGTCGTCATCAGTCCGCATATCCTGATGGCCGAGCAAATTATCCGGTTCACCCGCGGCCCTAAGATCGGGGCGGTCAGCCTCATCGGGACCGATAAGGCCGAAGTGCTCCAGATGGAGGTATCGGCATCGAGCCAGATCTCGGGGAAGCCGCTCAAAGCGGTAACGTTCCCCTACGGATCGATCATCGGGGCCATCGTTCGCGACGGACAAGCGATCGTCCCAGACGGAGAGGCGACCCTGCAGCCGGGGGACACGATCATCGTGTTCAGCAAGAAGGAGCAGGTCAAAGCGGTGGAGGCATTGCTTTGAGCATCGTCGTCGATGTCCGTTCTTCCCTGCACCTGATCGGTGCGATCATCAAGTGGATGAGCCTCGCTTATCTGGTTCCATTCATCGTCGCGTTGGTCAATCGCGAGACGATCCTTCCGTTCCTGATCCCGACGCTCGCTTCAGCTCTACTCGGCTTCGCCCTCGAACATAGAACCCGCGAGAGCAAGGAGATCGGAGTGCGAGAGGGATTTCTGGTCGTCTCGCTCGCCTGGCTCGTCACCGCCGCGTTCGGGAGCCTGCCGTATCTGATCGCCGGTGAGGGAAGTGTCGCCACGCCGTTGAACGCCTACTTCGAGGCGATGAGCGGCTTCACCACGACCGGGGCGACGGTGATGGTGGATATCGAATCCCACTCCCGATCAATTCTGATATGGAGGGGCCTCACTCAGTGGCTCGGCGGCATGGGGATCATCGTCCTCGCTCTGGCGGTGTTGCCAAAGCTCGCCGTCGGGGGACGACAGTTGATGGAAGCCGAGGCCCCCGGCCCCGAGATCGAAAAGTTAACCCCGAGGATCCGAGAGACGGCCCGGGCCCTGTGGCGGATCTACGTGGGGCTGACCGTTCTGGAGGCGATCGGTCTGATCCTCACTGGGTTGTCCCCCTACGATGCCTTCGCTCACGCGTTCACCACCCTGTCCACCGGAGGGTTCTCGCCGCAGGCGAACAGCATTGCGACATTTGGCGCAGCGACGCAATGGATCGTTATCCCGTTCATGCTGCTCGGCGGGATGAGCTTCGCGTTGATCTACCGGGGGATTACCGGGAAGAGCGCCCGGATTCTGCTCAAGGACTCAGAGTTCCGTTTCTACCTGGGGATCGTCTTGATCGCTATGCTGATCCTGTTCGCCAACTTAAGGTTCGAGCAGTATCGCAGCACGGAGGTGGCCCTGAGACACAGCCTGTTTCAGGTGTCGAGCATCATGACCACGACCGGCTATGCCAGCTTCGATTTCAACACCTGGGGAACGGTGGCGAAGACCTTGCTGTTGACGCTGATGTTTTTCGGCGGCAGCGCTGGCAGCACCGGCGGTTCGATCAAGATCGTCCGGGCGCTGCTCGTCTTTAAGTTCATCGGTCGGGAGATCAAGCGGGTGATTCACCCGGACGCGGTCATCACCCTGCGGCTGGGGGATCGACCGATCGGTGAGTCGGTGCTGCGCGGGGTGATGGCATTCACCATCCTCTACGTCGCTCTGTTCGCGTTCGCGACCCTGCTGATCATGATCGACGGGAGTCGCGGGGGAAACGAGCTCAACCTGTTTGAGGGGGCGAGCGCGGTTGCCGCCACCCTGGGAAACGTCGGGCCAGGATTCGGGGTCATCGGACCGATGAGCTCCTATGCTCAGCTCTCCGGCCTTTCCAAGTTGATCCTGACCTTCTGTATGTGGGCAGGGAGGTTAGAGATCTTCCCCGTCTTCGCTCTGCTCACTCGACATTACTGGAGGAGTTGAGTGTCGATCATGAAGCGATTCATGGGCCTAGTCATCGCTTTGATGGGGTTCATACTGGTGATCTCCCTTGTAGGGCTTGCCGATGAGGAACGGGACCGCTTTGAGGTGGTCGTCATCGGGGGTGGGCCGGAGGGGGTCGCGGCGGCGGTGGCGGCGGCGCGAAACGGCGCTCACGTCCTGTTAATCGAATCCCGCCCGAAGCTGGGTGGAGTGCTCACCTTGGCGAAACTCAACAGCTTCGACATGAACTACGGACCGGAGAACCAGCTGCTCACCCAAGGACTCTTCGCATGGTTGTTCGAGCGACTGGAGAGAAGGACCTCCTTCGACGTGACCGAGGCGGAAGCAGCGCTGCTGGAGCTCGTCTCAAAGCAACCAAATCTCACCCTGATGCTCGGAACCGAGGTCGTGGCACCGATCCTCAGTGAGGATGGGCACCTCCTACGAGGTGTGCTCATCCTCCGGGAAAGAGGAATGGTGACGGTCTACGCCGACCGGTTCATCGATGCGACCGAGGATGCGGATCTGGCGGCAATAAGCGGCGTTCCATATACCGTGGGGCGGGAGGAGATCTGCGAGATCTCGGTCCTCTCCTGCCAGCCGATGGCCCCGACGCTCGTCTTCCAGGTTGGCGGGGTTGACTGGGAAGCGATTCAGATGTATCTGAACAACGACAAAAACCCGGTGACCGGGGCAGATGCTACCTCAGCCTGGGGATACGGGCAGTTCATCAACGACTACCGACCGGGCGATCCGTTGATGCGCCTGCGCGGCCTCAACATTGGGAGACAGCGAGACGGTTCCGTCCTGATCAACGCGCTCCTTATCTTCGACGTTGACGTGCTCGATCCCACCTCGCGACAGAAGGCGATGGTCCGAGGACAGCAAGAGGTCGAGCGGATCATCGTCTACCTCCGTGAGCACGCGCCCGGGTTTGAGAACGCCTATCTGATTGGGGTCGCCGACGAGCTATATGTTCGGGAGTCGCGACACATCCTCGGGGAGTATCAATTGACCGTCAACGACGTGCTCGAGAACCGGGATTTCTGGGATCGAATCGCCATTGGGTCCTATCCGATCGATACCCACCCGGCCATTCCCGAGGAACGAGGGTTCGTCATCGGAACTCCGGCTCAATACAGCGTCCCGTTCCGGTCGCTCGTGCCGTTGCGGGTCGACAACCTGCTCGTCGTCGGCCGATCCGCCTCTTACACTGCATTGGCAGCGGGGAGTGTCCGAGTGGTTCCGGTGGGGATGACTGAGGGTGAGGCGGCCGGAGTCGCCGCTGCCTACAGCGTCCAGCACGGGATGAACTTCAGAAAACTTGCTCAAGATCAGGAAGAGATCCGTCAGATCCAAGCGCTCCTGATCGCCCAGGGGGCCTACCTGGAGCCGTTCCAGATCTCCGCTCCTTACGCCGATCATTGGACTTACCCCTGCATCCGCCGCCTGCGGAAGCGAGGGTCGATCGTCGGCGGTTACAATAACAACCTCAGACTGGAGACCGAGATGCCACCGCGCTACCTCCTCAACCTGCTGAACAACGCGCTACGCCCTCTGCCCCCGGGGATCAAGTCCGTTTATGATCTCGCCCTGTTCGTCGACCAGGAGGCGATCAGCCAAGAGGAAGCGATCGCCTTCTTGGAGAAGCTCGCTAGCATTTACGGAGTTAACGCCGATGGATTGATCTCAGGGGAGCTTCGCGAGCGGCTCGACCGTCACGAAGGGATCAGGCGGGAGGAGGGGATCGCCATGGTCTGTGCCCTGGCGGATCGGATTGTGGAAGGAGATAGATCGGAGTCGGCGGAGAAGTAATGAAGTAGAGGTCATAGAGGGGCGACCCACGGGGTCGCCCCGACCATGACCTTTAGGAAGGATCTACTGCTCGGCAGAGCTTCACTTCCATTTCCATCTTCCAGATATAGGTCGATCGTTGGATGCATGTCTCTATAGCACGATATAACTCCCCGATATCCACTAAAAGTTATGAGAACGGGCGAGCCTTGACCCTCCTCAGTAAATATGCTATATTGACATTGTAGTGACGAAATGACATTAATCGTTAGATGAACTTCACAGATCCGTCTATGTGGGAGTTATATTATATCGTTTTTGACCAGCGTGAAGGAGAATGTGATTTATGACAAGAAAAGGTCGAGATCTAGAGAGATTGATCGCCCTGCTTGAAGAGCATCTGGGCCCAGAGGGTATACAGGTCACTTCACCTGACTACATTCAAGGAAGAGAATCCAAATCGAGGCGGGAAGTTGACATCTCCCTTCGAAGTCAGATAGGCTCCTCTGAGATCCTGGTAATCATTGAGAGTCGAGATCGCCAGGGAACCGAAGATGTAACTTGGATAGAGCAGCTCGCATCGAAATGCAGAGATGTTGAAGCAGACAAAGCTGTAGCTGTGTCCTCGACAGGATTTACGTCTGGCGCGAGGAATATAGCGATTACTAATAACATTGAGCTACGAACTTTGGAAGAAGTTGATCCTGATGAAATCGTGCTCTGGTTCACTTGCAATAAAATAACATATTTTAAACATTCTGCAAATTTCGATCGCATATCAGTTAATCTTCCACTTCCAGACAGTGTCAAAGTTGAACTTCCGCCCGAAGTGCTTACCAAGGTCAAACCATCTTTTGATATCAATGCGCCAATTTTTCGAAGAAAGAAGGATGGAACCTCAGCATCCTTTATGGACATCTGGGCATGTGCTCCTCGCGAAAAACTATACTCCAACGTTTTGCCAAATGGTTCCAAAGTTAAACGGCTTATTCATTTGGATTTTACAAATGAGCAAGATTGCTTCCAATTGATAACTACATCTGGAGCCGTAGATATTGCATATATCGAAGTGTACACTGAGCTATGGATCGAAGTCGAGAAGAAACCTGTAACCACCGTGCGGGTCTATCGGGATGACAACAAGATCGTGGCTCAAAGTGCTGAGTTTGAGTTTAAGCACATGGGTAAGACATTTGCTCTTGAACTTCATCAATATCCCCAATCTGGAACGCAGTTTGTGTCCGTACGAACAAAAGCCAGCACTTCTGAAATCGAACAGTCTGCCAACTCCAAAGAAGACAACATTGAATAATACAGAATCACCACTGCAGAAATCGGATCGTGGTCACTGGCGCATCTATCAAACCCATGCAGAGTCGAAGAACATGACCAAGCATTCCAAATTTAACTGGCTGCTCGCTTTTCTTTTGACAGTGCTTTTCTTCCCACTCTTCGGCAACACCGCAGAGCCCAAACCAGAGGCGGAAACGTGGAAAATCAATGGTGCTTTGGCCGCTTTTGAGGATTCAAATCCCGAAGTACAAGCTAAGGCGTTGGATAAATTGAGGGAGTTTAAATCTCTCGGCACAATCCCCATAAAAAGAATTGTCGACATGCTAGAAATACCGGATGTGGATGTTCGTGTTACGGCTATCAGGGCACTGGGGGCCATGGGAGAGGTTGCTAAGAATCAGGCCCCAATGCTTGTGGACCTATTGAAAGATCCGGATGAGCCTGGGCTTGTCCGTTTCGTCGCTGCCGAGGCGTTGAGGGCCATGGGAGAGGCCGCCAAGGATCAAGCCCCAATGCTTGTGGACCTGTTGAATGACTTAAATGAGGATGTGTCTATGCGTGCTGCCGCTGCCAAGGCGTTAGGAGCCATGGGAGAGGCCGCCAAGGATCAGGTCCCCAAGATCGCGAACCTGTTAAATGACCCAAATGCGTCTGTGCGTGCTGCCGTTGCTGAAGCGCTAGGGGCCATGGGAGAGGCCGCCAAGGACCAGGTCCCCAAAATCGCGAACCTGTTGAATGATCCAAATGCGTCTGTGCGTGCTGCCGCTGCCAAGGCATTGGGAGCCATGGGAGAGGCCATCAAGGATCAGGTCCCAGAGCTTGTGAATCTGTTGGATGATCCAGCTAGGGATGTCCGTGCTGCCGCTGTAGAAGCGTTAGGGATCATGGGAGATGTCACCAAAGATCAGATCCTAAAGATCGCGAACCTGTTGGATGACCCGGATGAGGATGTGCGTGCTACCGCTGCCCAGGCATTGGGAGCTATAGGAGAGGCCGCCAAGGATCAGGCCCCCAAGCTTGTGAACCTGTTAAAAGACCCGGATGAGGATGTCCGTGCTGCCGCTGTCAAGGCGTTGGGAGCCATAGGAGCAGCCACCGAGGATCAGGTCCCCAAGATCGCGAATCTGTTGGATGACCCGAATGAAGATGTCCGTGCTGCCGCTGTCAAGGCGTTGGGGGTCATGGGAGAGGCCGCCAAGGATCAGGCTCCCAAGATCGCGAACCTGTTAGATGACTCGAATGAGGATGTCCGTGCTGTTGCTACTCGGGTGCTGGGGGCCATGGGAGAGGCCGCCAAGGATCAAGCCCCAATGCTTGTGGACCTGTTGAATGACCCGGCTAGGGGTGTCCGTGCTGCTGCTGTAGAGGCGTTGGGGATCATGGGAGAGGCCGCCGAGGATCAGGTCCCCAAGATCGCGAACCTGCTGAATGATCCAAATGCGTCTGTGCGTGCTATCGCTGCCCAGGCGTTGGGAGCCATAGGAGAGGCCGCCAAGGATCAGGTCCCCAAGATCGCGAACCTGTTGAATGATCCGGATGCGTCTGTGCGCGCTGCCGCTGTCAAGGCATTGGGGACCATGGGAGAGGCCGCCAAGGATCAGGTCCCCAAGATCGCGAACCTGTTGAATGATCCAAATGGGTTTGTGCGTGCTACCGCTGCCCAAGCGCTGGGGATCATAGGAGAGATCGCCAAGGATCAAGCCCCAAGGATTGCGAATCTGTTGAATGATGTTACAATTACAAGCACCTTTCCCATGGAACCTGTATTTTCGGACTTTCGACCTACGGACTTTCGACCTACATTTTGGGGCTTTGGATCTTCGGTTTATGATACTACTGTTATCGATGCGCTGACTGCGATGGGACCATTGGATTTGAAAAGCATTCTTCACATTTTGAGTCCAGTATACGGGAATATATCGCGGGTCGGTGAGCTTCGATTCCTTGCCCATTTCTTGGGTGGTGGCAAAGAAGGAGCGGAGATTCTCATTAAATGGCTTGGAATTCCAGAAAATTATCCAGACACCATCATGCACGATGATGGCGTCAATAACTTGAAAGTTTTTGAAAAAGCTTGGGAAGCAAGCACCTCTCTTCCCAGATTGCATGACGACTTGGAAAAACAGATAGCTATAGTGGCCAGTACAGTGACGTGGAAACGTGATGATCTTCCCCTTCTTCGGCGCCATGCGTCCAATTTGAAATCTTCAGGGTCTATCTATGCTGTCCCCGTTCAAAACACAATCTCTTCCCTCGAAAGAAAGCGATGGTTCTCTGACATAAGTAAAATTGCGCTTAAAATTTGGCCTGCTCACGCTCTTTTCTGGCTGTTATTAACCTTTATCTACCCGAAATCCTCACAGATCCAGGCTATCTTTTTTTGGAATCGGTGGGTACGGCGTATTACTGGGCTTGGCTATGTCGGCTTTGCGCTCACTTGGGTTCCCTACCTGCGTTTGAAGCTGTTGGCTCCGTTCAAGGAATCTCTACTATCTGATGCCGCGTTGGAAAGCTTCGATCCACAAGCCTACTTTGAAGAGTCCAAAGTTAAGATCAAGACATCGGAGTGCATCCAACCTATCAGAGAAGTGATCCCTAAGATCAAAGGGCAGATAGTCCTCGAAGGGGACTCGGGGCTTGGAAAAACCATGTTCCTCCGACATCTGGTGAAACGCTCGAAGCGTATTGTGGTTTATTTGCCCGCCGAGAAATGTTCGAGAGGGGTAATTGAAGCCATTCAGGCAAAGCTGCATGGTCCGGCGAGGGACCCTGATTTCCTCCGAAATCTGATTTACAGTAGGGCAATCGATATCTGCATTGATGGTTTGAACGAAGTGACGGCAGACACACGAGCCAGGGTGACTGAGTTTGTGGAGAGTTACTTTAAGGGAAATATCATCATGGTCACACAACCGCTGGAGTGGACGCCACCCTCTACAGCGAAAATCTACATAATGCAGCCGCTCACGCAGGACCAGATTGAACGTTTTCTTCTCACGCGTGAACAGAGCCTTCCCGAGGATGCCACAGTATCTGGGACAGATTACGAGCAGGCCTGCCTGAGCTATCTCTCTGAGGCGTTAAATGAACAGCAGCCAGAAGAGGCGCTTGCCTCGGCGAAGAGAATTCTTTCTAACCCTATGGATCTGACCGTGGTGGCGCATATGTTGGCTCGCGAGCAAGATCCGGACCTTTTTCACCTGCAGGAACAGCAATACAACATCATGGCTGCGGATTACAAGCGTGTGAATAACCAGGAATTCCCACTTGATTCCTTCTCGGAGAAAGTATTTCAGATGCGGCTGAAGGACGAAGTAGCCTTGAGCGGGGAGGAATACCTTAAAGAATTACAATGCATGGAGCGACATAAAATGGTCGTTATCCGACAGGCCTTGGATGCACAGGGGAATCTGACCAAGGAATGGCATTTTCGGCACGATAAGATCAGGGAATTCTTTATCGTACAGACGTTCCTTGGACCTGATAATAACAGGCCGCAAGAATACTTGAGCGATCTGCGTTTCCGCGGAGTATATTTCCTTTTGGCAGTGTTAATGCCATTGGAAGATGCCCAGGCGTTACGCGAACAGTTGATACAATACGCGGCAGATACCAAAGACCATATCGTAAGCGATACGTTCATCCAACTCTTTCGGTCGAGGACAGCTGCAGCTGTCTGATAACTTGCATTCCATACTTTTATCAAACAAATCTCTTTCACCACGACCTGCGACGTGCTGCTACTACAGCTGTCGTAGTGATCCTCGGCAGCTCCTGTGGGGGTCTTACCTCTCCTCTTTGTTAGTCGTCCTCAGACAACATCAGGTTGTGGTAATGACCCTGAGCAACTATACTATTCCTGAGACGAGAAATGTCTATAGCTCTTGAGGATATCAGGAAAGCAGTTAGGGCAAAGAAGTACTATCTCAGAGCTCATGCGAGGAAGAGAATGATCGAAAGAGGCATAGAGAAGGAAGATATAGAGAAGGCCATCATGGAAGGGGAGATTTTGGAAGAGCATCAGCAGGATAAGCCCTATCCTAAGTGTTTGATCATGGGTTTTGTTAGAGAAGGGGAGCCTCTCTATATCTCCTGTTCCTTTGACGGAGAGGAAGCATACATCGTTACTGCACATTGGATGGATCCAGAGGAATGGATCGATCCTTGGACGCGGAGGAGGTGATCCCGGATAATGGGGAAGAGAAGGTTATGTCCCTTATGCGGAGGGGCTTTGGTAAAGAAGACTATAACACATGAGGAGAGGCATAATGGTCGGCTTTACATCTTTGAGAATGTCGAGGCGTTAGTGTGCGACCAATGCGGAGAAGAATATCTCAGTGCAGAGATCCTAGAGGAGATGGATCGAGTGGTTAGAGAAGCAAGAGAGCCGACGAGGAAGGAAGAGACCCCTGTCTTTGACCTAAGTGCCCTAAGTTAGTACTACAACGTTACTTCCGTCTTACAAACAGGTCGGTGAAAGAATCTTGATCGTCATGCCGGCCAGATCTTGCGACCGCCGCTCGGCGGGGTGATGGTGTCGATCTCTGCTAGCTCCCCAGAGTTCAGCGACGCAATCAGTCCCGCCTCCACGTTCTCCTGCAGTTGTTTGTCCGTCTTGGCTCCTGGGATTACCGTGGTGACAGCCGGATGGGCCAACGTAAACTGCAGGGCCAGTTGGGCCAGCGTGCGATTCTGAGCCAGAGGACGCAACTTGTCCACCTTGGCCAGATCGTCCAGGAAGATCTGGTGCTCCTCCGGGTTGTCATGCCAGCGCTGCCGGAAATCACCTTCGCCAAACCGCGTATCGGGACCGAACTTGCCGGCGAGGATGCCCATCGCCAGCGGACCCCGCACGATGACGCCGATGTCGTTCTCCTGACAGTAGGGGAAGATATCGGCCTCCGGCGTCCGGTTAAGGATGCTGTAGTCGATCTGCAGGGTGGCACAATTGCCGTCGGCATTGAACGCCTTCAGGTACTCAAAGTCACTGGTGCTGACCCCGTAGGCCCGCACTTTGCCATCCCGCTGGAGCTTGTGAAAACCTTCCAAAAAGATCTCCATGGTGGGATCGCGGAAGTTGATATGGCTCTGAATGATATCCACGTAGTCGGTGTTTAGGCGACGCAGACCGCTCTCCACACCGGCAATCAGCTTGTCGACGGTGTCGTAGGCAGTCCGGTTGCGCGTTTCATCGAAGTTCCGCCAGCCGATCTTGGTGGCGACGATAAACCGGTCGCGACGCCCTTTCATCGCCTGGCCGAGCAGCTCTTCACTGTGACCGACGCCGTAGACGTCGGCGGTATCGAAGAAGTTCACCCCAGCATCTAAAGCGGCATGAATCGCATTGAGGGATTCCCGGTCGTCGGTAGCTCCCCACTCGTTACCGCCCATGGCCCACAGGCCAATCCCAATGCTGGTCACAGCGATACCACTCTTTCCCAAAATACGTTTCTCCAGAGCCTGCTTTTCCATTTTTTCCTCCTTCAGGGGGACATCTTTCTCAGAATATACCGTGGGCCTGTTGGAAGCAACTTCAAGGAAAAGGAAAGAGTTTGCTCCTACCAGCTGCCGCCGCCACCGCCTCCGAAGCCGCCGCCGACCGATCCACCGCTGAACCCGCTGCCGCCGCTCCAGCCGCTGCTCGAACTCCCGCTCGGCGAGGAGACAAACGTCCGCTGCATATCGGAGTTAAGCGCGGTGAGCGACCGATAGAAGTAGTAGCTGTTGAACCCGCCCCAGCGCCCCTCGTACCAGTCCGGAGGAGTGGTGTAGATATCCCTGAACTGCTCTGCCCAAATATCCGAGACCTCAAGAGCGATGGCGAACGGCAGCAACCGCTCGAACACCTCGGGTGTCCGCTCCGGAGCGTTGTGGAACTCGATCCGCTCCTTCTCGGCTCGAGCGATGTACTCCTTCAGCCCGAGGATCTCCTGGTTGGCCCGACCGCCTCTGATCGTTTTCTTGGGCATCAGCGGGGCGAACGCCAGGATCAGCAACCCAGAGACGAACACGGTGGCCCCCAGGTAGAGCGAGGAGAACGCGATCCCGCTGGCAACCCCCGCGAATATCCCCAGGATCGCTAAGCCCCGGTAGCGTTTCCGCACCCGGTCGGGATCGTTGGTGAAGTACCCCTTGCCAACCACGGTCAGGTAGAGTTCCTCTTTGATATGAGCCAGATCCTTGTAGAACTGATTCTTCAGATCCGAGAGTTTTTTGCGCTTGGAACCGTCAAAGATCGCGTTGAGGATCGTCTTCTCGAACTCGTTGAGCTCGTCTTTTCCAGGTTCCTCGAGCTTTTCGAACCGATAATCGATCGGTGCCGTCAGGTTAAAGAGCCGCTTGATCCGCGCCCCGACGACCGACTTCAGTACCCGCTTTTCCCTGTCTCCCAGGGAGCTGCTCTCGATCTCCTGCTCCAATGGGTCCCAGGCACTTTCCCCATCCTCCTCATCGTCGTCCCGGATCTCCTTAATCTTCAGATAGCCTTTGATCGCCAGGTCGATGATCGTTGCCGAGATGTCGTGCAGGTTTGCATGCTCATCGACGATGACGCCGACCTCCGCTGGCGTCAAGCCCGCCGGTGGGTGGAACTGCGGGGCGATCGTGCCACGCTCCGGGTCCTTGCCTTCCCGATACCAAAGCCCGAGGAGGACGAGAAACGTCAGGAGCGGGATCCCTACATACCAGTTGTCGGAGATGAACCACGCCGCCTCCTGGGTCCACGACGGTGGGGTAACGACGCCCTTGTCGAACCCGACGACGATCGTCAACCCCTCGTTAAAGCCAAGGTCGGCCGTCCCAAAGGCGACCGTGCGATCGTCTATGATCCGTTTCGTACAAGCCTCACTTGTACTTTGGAATGCTCCGGCGAAGCACCTGAGCTGCACCGCCTCAACTGACTTGGGGAAGGTGATGATCGCCGACGCTCGGCCGATTGGGACAGGCCATCCGGTGCCGGTGACGTTCCAGTAGAACTCATCGTGGAAATCGAAGTAGTTGAGGGCGCGGGCAACCCGGTAGTAGATTACATAACTCTGCCGGCCGGTGACGGTGACGTTGGGATCCCCGATCCGAATCCGTTTGTTAGAGCCGACTCGACTCACCTTGTACGGCCGTGGCCTCCCCCGCTCATCGGTGACCTCGAGCACTTCCATCCGCACCGAAAAGTTCTCTCCGGTGTCACGTCGGTAACGGAACGGGATGTCACGGAAGATTCCGTGATGCTGAGCATCGAATACCACGGTGATCTCTTCGATCACGGTGAACGAGCTGTCCTCGTCAATCGCAATTTCGCTGTGGAACCTCTCGATTCGGAACCCCGCGAGCGCGTCAGCGGTGATGCTGGTCAGGCCTGCCCCGACGATCAGCAGTATAACGAGGTACTTTCGCAACCGCTTCATCCTGGTTCGAAACTCACCTCGACGCTCATCCGCTCCTCATCGGTGGTGAGCTCGAAGAACTCTCGCTCGGTGAAACCGAAGATTCCGGCCAGGATGTTGTTGGGGAAGACCTGGAGGACGATGTTCAGATCGCGGACGACCGCATTATAGAAGCGTCTTGACTTCTGAATATCGCTTTCCACATCACCCAGCGTCTGTTGCAGACCCAAAAAATTCTCGTTGGCCTTCAGTTCGGGGTAGGCCTCGGCGACGGCGAACAGCTGTCTGAGAGCACCGGTGAGCAGGTTCTCCGCTTCCGCCTGCTCCCCCGGTGTCGGGGCACCGATCGCCCGGGATCGCGCCTCGCTCACCTGGTCGAAAACCTCTCGCTCGTGCTTGGCGTATCCTTTAACGGTGTTGACCAAGTTGGGGATCAGGTCGTAGCGCCGCTTGAGCTGGGTATCGACATCCCGCCACGCCTCTTCAGCTCGCACCCGAAGCCGGATCATCCGGTTGTAAACGGAGATCGCCCAGATCAACCCGATTACGATGATCCCGACGATGATCCATAATGCCATGCCATCCCTCACCCGTTACCCATTATACCAGTTAACGCCACATTGTAGCTCTATGCTGAGTGATGATACAAATCTATCCACATCTGTGATATATTGATACGAACAATGGCTGGCAAGGGTAGCCCAGGCGAGGAGATCTTCGAGGCGATCGCTGACATCCGCGATGAGATGTTGCCGCAATTCATCCGGGTTCGGCGGTCGGTCGAGACCGTTGAGATAGATAATCTGGGGCAGACCGTTCGGGAGCAATTGGAACGACTGGCTCTGAGCTCCAGGCTGAAACCGGGTGCCCAGGTGGCGGTAACCGCAGGCAGTCGGGGGATCTCCGACATTGTTCCAATTCTCCAGGAGGTCATCGGCCATCTGAAGGCGATCGGAGCGAAGCCGTTTCTGTTTCCAGCGATGGGCAGCCATGGCGGGGCGACCGTGGACGGACAACTGGGGATGCTCCGCTCTCTAGGGATCAATGAAGCGTCAATTGGTTGCCCGATTCGAGGGACGATGGCCACCGTTGTGCTCGGAGAGACCGAGGCCGGCATCTCGGTGGTGGTCGACCGGATCGCGTCTCAGGCCGATGGGCTCCTGATCGTCAACCGGGTGAAACCTCACACCTCCTTCTCAGGCAAGATCGGAAGCGGCCTGCTCAAGGTGCTCGCCGTTGGCATAGGTAAAGCCATCGGGGCACGGACCGTCCACCGATGGGGGTTTCGGATCGGTCTGGAACAGGCCATCCGGGAGATCGCCGGAGTGGTTTTAGACCAACTGCCGGTCCTGGGTGGGTTGGCGATCGTTGAGAACTTTTACGGTCGGACTGCGATCGTTGAGGCGATTCCCCCCGAGCGTCTGTTCGAACGCGAGCCGGCGTTGCTTGAGCAGGCGAGGGAGCTGATGCCGACCCTGCCGTTTGACGCGCTCGACCTGCTGATCGTCGATGAGATGGGGAAGAACATCAGCGGTACCGGAATGGACACCCACGTCATCGGCCGCATCATGGTGCTCGGACAGGCCGAGCCCCGGCGGCCCGCGATCTCACGGATCTACGTGCGCGACCTGACGGAGGCATCCCACGGCAACGCGACCGGGATTGGACTGGCCGATATCGTACACCGTCGCGTGATCGACAAGCTCGATCCCCGAACCACCTACGTTAACGCGCTCACCGGCACCGGACCGGAGAAGGCCCGCATCCCTCCGCACTTCGACAGCGATCGGGCAGCACTGAAACTCTGCCTCGCCTCAATCGGGGTCTCCCCCCCAGAGGCGGGAATTGCATGGATCGAGAACACCGCAAAGCTCGAGACGCTGTTCGTCTCTGAGAGCCTGTTGGAGTCGATCAACGAGCACCCGGAGCTTGAACCGATCGGTGAGCCTGAGTCACTGGCGTTCGACGCAGCGGGGGATTTCCAAGATGGGCGGTACCTCTGATGAAGCGGATCGATCTGACCGAAGGCGCGATCTTCCCGGCCCTCGCTCGGCTGGCGTGGCCGCTCGTCTTGGGCAACTGGCTGCAACTGTTTTATAACCTCACCGACATGTTCTGGGTGGGGCGGGTGAGCACCGAGGCGGTGGCGGCGATCTCGCTGTCGTTTCCGACCGTCTGGATGTCGATCGCAATAGGTACCGGGACCAGTATCGCGGGTGCCGCATTGGTGGCGCAGTACATTGGGGCCGGCGAGAACAGGCGGGCGAATCGCGTTGCCGGCCAGGCCGTGACCCTGGCCGTGCTCGCCTCGGGGGCACTGGCGGCCATTGCCATACCGGCTCGGGGTTGGTTGCTGACCCAGATGGGAGCAACTGCGGAGACGCTACCTCTGGCATCGGACTATCTTGGGATCATCTTCGCCGGCCTGCCGTTTGCCTGGAGCTTCTTTGCGTTGTGGTCGGTGCTGCGTGGCGCCGGCGATGCGCTGACGCCGATGTGGCTGATGGTCATCTCAACCGGGCTGAATATGATCCTCGATCCATTTCTGATCTTGGGGTGGGCCGGGTTGCCGGCGCTTGGGCTGCGTGGCGCGGCGATCGCCACGCTCTTGTCCCGTGGCGTGGCGGCCGGGGCCGGGCTCTATCTGCTGTTCTCCGGACGTCGGGGGATCCACGTGAGCTGGAAGGATCTGTGGCCTGAACTACCCCTCATCAAGCAGTTGGTCAAGATCGGGGCACCGGCGAGCCTGGATGGGGCAGTGCGAAGCCTATCGGCGGTGGTGATGATCTCAATCGTCGCCCGGTTTGGGACGATTCCGGTCGCCGCCTTTGGGGTGGTCACCCGGGTCATGTCGGTGGTGTGGACGACCTCGATGGGGATCGGACAGGCGGTCGGTACCACCGTGGGCCAGAATCTGGGGGCGCGCCGGCCTGAGCGCGCCGAGCGGGCCGCCTGGGGGGCGACCGCCCTCGACTTCGCCCTGCTCACCGTTGGCGGACTGTTGTTCTTCGCTTTCCCCAAGCCGGTTATAAGCATCTTCATTAAGGATCGTGAGGTGATCGAAGCCGGGGCTTCGTTTCTGCGGATCATCGTCCTGGCATCCGGCTTCTGGGGGTCACTCAGCATCATTCAGGGGGCGTTCCAGGGCGCCGGGCGCACCGTGCCGGCGATGATCTGCTCGCTGCTGCAGCGCTGGGTGATCCCGATCCCGCTCGCCCTGCTCTTCGGGTTCACGCTCGACTTCGGTGTCCATGGTGTTCTGTGGGCGATGGTGATCGGATTTGTGATGTCAGCACTGATCGGAGTTCTGTGGTTTCGGCTCGGTCACTGGAAGACGGCAGTGATTGGGGAGGTAGAGTTAGAGGTGGAGCTGACAGGTGATGAGGTGCCTCGCTCCGACCCGTGGTAAAACTACCAGGATCAGGATTCGACCCGGGCGCGGGCGGCGATCTCTCGAAACTGTGTGATCGTCACCTGTCGATCCGGGCTCGCGAAGATCGCCGATCCGGCGACGATAACCTCAGCCCCCGCGTTTAGCACTTGCTCCAGGTTCTCCAGGTTCACCCCGCCGTCGACCTCGATCTCAGTCGAAAGTCCCTTCTGATCGATCGCCTCGCGCAGTGCAGCGATCTTCTCCAGAGTGGATGGGATGATTGTCTGGCCGCCGAAGCCGGGATGGACACCCATCACGATCACCTGATCCACCGCTTCCAGAACCGATTCGATGGCCTCTACCGGTGTCTCGGGATTCAACGCGATCCCGACCCGGGCTCCGTGATCTCGGATCGTCTCGATGATCGGGGTCGGTTCGGCGGTGATTTCGATGTGAAAACTGATGGTATCCGAGACCTTGACATTGAAACGCACGGCGTAGGTTCTGGGATCGCTGATCATCAGGTGGATATCGAACGGTATATCCAGGTTTCGTCTTAATGCGTTGACAACCGGCGGGCCGATGGTGATGTTGGGGACGAAGTGACCGTCCATCACGTCGACGTGCAAGGCGTCCGAACTGTCGGCGACCGTCTTCGCCTCCTCCACCAGCCGACTGAAGTCCGCTGACAGGAGAGATGGGTGGAGTTTCATCGACTTCGGCTAAGGAGGATCATTCGGACCAACTGCACTGCGGCCATGGCGGCAGATGCCACGTAAGTGAGCGCCGCGGCGTTCAGAACCTCGCGCACCGCCCGCTCCTCATGATCGGTGACGTACCCTCCGCCGTGTAGCAGCTTGACCGCCCGACGGCTGGCGTCGAACTCAACGGGCAGCGTCACCAGGGTGAACAGCACCGCCAGCGAGAAGGCGATGATACCAAAAGTCATCAGCGGTGGATAACGGAACAAGAGCCCGGCGATAAACAGCGGAAACGCGAGGTTTGATCCGAAGCCCACCACTGGAACGATCGCCGACCGCAGCACCAGCGGCCTGTACCCTCTGGCATGCTGGATCGCATGGCCCGTCTCATGAGCGGCCACCCCGATCGCCGCCACCGATCGACTCGTTGAAGCGGAGAGCCTCAACACCTTGTTTCGCGGGTCGTAGTGGTCGGTCAGCGTTCCGGCGACCGGCTCGATATTCACTTGGCCGAGCCCGGCGTGATCGAGCAGATTCCGGGCGATCTGTCCGGCGGTCATCCGAGAGGCGCTCTGCAGCGACGCATACTTGTTGAAGGTGCTCCTCACCTTCCATTGGGCATACGTCGCAAGCAACAGCGCCGGTATCAGTAGAAGCCAACCGGGACCCAATAGGAAGAACATTCTTGATCATCCCTCCCTCATCAAGCTTATTATACCAAAAATCAAGGGGGAAACCAAGAAACAGTTCGCTCCAGACAACCGATACAGAGGAGATTACGACAGATCATCGAGATCTGCGAGTACCGCAAGCACGTCGAGCGTCTCTACCTGGGCATCGACCCCTAACAGGCCGGCGAGACTCGGGTTCGTCCGTCCTTCGTCGCCGGAGATCAGCTCCTTGATATAGAGGCCGGACTCCCCCCGGATCTCGATTTCCGCCTCCCGATCCCCGGTCAGTTCTCCGTATGCCTCGATCACCTGGCGAATCCGGACCTTGTCCGCCCGTCGGTGGCTGACCCGGGTCGGGGTCCGCTGGCGGATCTCCCCGATGAGCTCACCCAGCGCCCCGTTAAGCTGCGCTTCCGTCACCGGCTGTTCGAACAGAACCCGGATCCGATAGATCTTGTCGGCCTTCAGAGACTTGACCCGCTCGACCGCCTCCCCGCCTACAGTGCGAAGATCTCGGACCTGGATCTTGCCTTGGGCGCGCGCGTTGATCTCCGCCTCCAGGGTTTTTAGATCAAGGCAGCGGACCCTCGGCTCTTTGACCTCCAGGACGAACGGTCGTCCGTCGCCGAGCATTCGCGCATCGATGTCCTCGCGTCCGGCGCCGTGTAACATCGCTTTACTTCCCTGCGTCGCTGCCACGATCGGCTCGGCGATCAACTCCTCGACCGACTCTGGATACCGCTTTCCCGTATAGTCACAGGCCTCACAACCGCGCCCCCGACATGTCCGGCACGGCCAGTGGGTCTGAGGGATACCACGGACCTGTTTCGTGTACCGTCCGTAGAGGAATAGAGGGTTAATTTGAACCTTGATATGGTTGCTGTCAAGCTCTAACAGCAGGACGACCTCCGGCCGGTCGAAATCGACGGTCACCGTTCTATCCTGCCGATCCTCAAGGAGTTGAGACAGCCGTTTGCCGACCTCACGGTTGAACTCCCGTTGGAACGGCTCATGCGAGTCGATCCCGAACTCATGGATGAGCACCTGTTCTCGTTCTGAGATCGACTCCGGGACCTGTGTTCCCACCAGATAGGTTTTGAACTCGATTCCTGCAACCGCAGAAACTGCTCGCTGTGCCCAGCGGTCGAGCTCGGTGAACCGTCCCTCGCAGAGCCAGCATGGTGTGGTCGGGAGCGTCGAGATCGGCCCGTCTCGGTCGAGGGCGACCGCGATCCGCAATGCTCGACCCCGCGCCGCGTTTGTCAACCCGGTGCTCAGCCAGCCGAACTGTCTTCCCAGACACGGATCGCAGAGTCGGTACTTTTCCAGAATGCGGTTGGCTGTCTCGACGAGGTCTCCCATCTTACCTTATTGTAAAACGCTTTGGATCAGGGTTCAACCGTCCAAAAGCGGCTTGACGGTCGGTCCGATGGGTGGCTATAATGATCAGGCATCGGGGAGTGGCGCAGCTGGGTAGCGCGCCTGCTTTGGGAGCAGGAGGTCGCCCGTTCAAATCGGGTCTCCCCGACCAGCTTTGTGTAGTCTCCATCTATGAAATTGTTATATCTTTCTTGGGCTAACCTCAGCTCAACGAAGAAGGGATACAACATGGGTACTCAGAAATTGCGGTTTGAACTCGAACTTCCCGATGAACTGATGGTTTCATTTGATTCTCCCGAAGCGGCCAGCAAGGAAGCCTTTGTCATGGGACTTCTCCGCCAGGGCAAACTCTCTCAGAGTCGGGCCGTGGAGTTGCTTTCCGTGGATCGGTGGGATCTTCCTGATCTCATGGCCAAACACGGACTTCCCTCGATCACCGTCGAACCCGACGAACTCAAACAAGATATCCAAGCACTCAAACAGGCCCTGGAAGAGGAAGCCTGATCCTTCTTATCAATGATTGTTGCTAACGCCACGTCTCTCATCCTTTGGTGGAAAGTGACTCAGCCAAGCTGTATAATGGGTAACGATGTATGACACTGTCATAACAGGAGGACATCCATGTCCAAGACGGCTCGTGTTAGCGTGAGGTTAGAAGAAGAAGCGCGGAAAGCTGTGGAAGAGCTAGCCAAGGAGCAGCACCGCCCGAAGAGCACAGTCGTGCGGGAACTCCTGGATGAAGCGATCCGCATGCGCCGTTGTCCGGGGATCGCCTTCGTGGACGGCCCGACCGGACGTCGGCCGGTGATCGCCGGGACCGGCTTGGAGGTCTGGGAGGTTATCACAGCTTACCAGGAATGCAGCGAGGACTTCGAGCGGCTTAAAGAGATCTATGACTGGCTCACACCTATCCAGTTGCGCAGTGCGCTCGCCTACTACCGCCGCTATCCGGATGAGATCGACGAGGAGATCCAGCGCCAGCAGGCCCTCACCGAGGAAGAAGCCGAGAACCGCTATCCTCATCTCTTCCACCCCGCTTCTCCTCCACGCGACTGACCGAAATCACGCCGCCGCAAGCTGCGAGGTTTTAATCCCTGCGGATAAGGCGGCTGCCTGTTGATCTTGGTGTCGTTACATGCTATACTATAAACAACATGGCACTGGAATACATGAGAGACGAGCATCGGGTTCATCTTATTATCTACCACCTCATTTGGTGTCCCAAGCGCCGCAAGCCCGTATTGGTTGGCGATGT
>JBHIAT010000016.1:0-34349 GCA_046758705.1 Bipolaricaulia bacterium | reverse complement strand
CCCAGCCCAGATGGGCCCCGATGCCGACGAAGACGGCATCGTATTCTTCCCTCAGATCCTCCAGCGTGGTGTTTTCGTCCCTGCCGATCGGGCTGTTGAGCTGGATCTCCACTCCGGTCGCCTCGATCCGGGCGATCTCCTGTTTCAGGATCCGTTCAGGGAGGCGGTGCTCGGGGATGCCGACGGCGAGCATGCCACCGGCGACGGGGAGCGATTCGTAGATGGTGGTCTGATAGCCCCGTTGTCTCAGGTCGTAAGCACAAGCGAGTCCGGCCGGCCCGGCGCCGACGATGGCGATATGTTCGGTTCGTTCCTGGTCGGGATCGGGACGAGGAAGCTCGTAATCGCCGACCTGATCGACGACAAACCGTTTGAGGGAAGCGATGCCGATCGGCTCATCGATCTCGCCACGGACGCAGGCGGCCTCGCAGGGATGGACACAGACGCGGCCGCAGATCGACGGCAGCGGGTTATCGTGCAGGATGACATCCAGGGCTTCCTGGTACTTGCCTTCGGCGATGAGTGTGACGTATCCGTGAGCGTTCTGATGGATCGGACAGGCGGCTTCGCAGGCGGGGGCTCCCAACTGCGAGATGGTGAACACGTTGGGAACCGCTTGGGGAAACGGGCGATAGATGGCCTTCCTCGTGCCGAGGCCCTCATCGAATTCTGAGGGGAGCGAGACGGGGCAGACCGCCACGCAGTCGGCACAGGCGGTGCACGCCTCGGGGTCCACGTAGCTCGCCTTCTTCCTGATCTTGACTTTGAAGTTGCCCACATAGCCGTCCACCGACTCAACCTCCGAATAGGTCAGGAGTTCGATGTTAGGATGGGCGGTGACCGAAGTCATCTTGGGCGTCAGGATACAGGCGGCACAGTCCAGGGTGGGGAAGGTCTTGTCGAACTTGGCCATGTGTCCGCCGATGGTCGGCTCCCGTTCGACCAGGTAGATCTTCTTCCCCGAATCTGCTAACGTCAGGGCAGCGTGGATGCCGGCAATCCCACCACCTACCACCAGGACATCGGGGTGGACAGGGACCTGCCTCTGCTCCAACGGTTCATGGAGGGCGACCCGGCGAACCGCCGCGGCGATCATCACCTTCGCTTTCTCGGTTGCTTGGCCGTGATTCTCCGTCACCCACGAGACGTGCTCCCTGATGTTGGCCATCTGGAACATGAATGGGTTCTCACCCGCTGCTTCCGTGGCCCGTCTGAAGGTTATCTCGTGCATAAGCGGGGAACAGGAGGCGACCACGACCCGATTGACCTTGCCCGCTTTGATATCCTGCTTGATCAGATCCTGACCCGGATCGGAGCACATGAACTTGTACTCCTTGGCGACCGTCACCAGGGGAAGGGTCTTGGCAAACTCGACGACCTCATCGATGTCCACCTTGGCAGCGATATTGGTACCACAATGGCAAACGTAAACGCCGATCTTGGCTCTTCCGTTCGCTTTTTCTTCCACTTCTTCCATATCCATAACATCCCTCCCTCGTTACGTTCGGGCCAAAACCGGTTCGATCGGGGTGAACAGGCGCTTCAACCCCAACTTCTTCTTGGGAATCCCTAGGGCAAGACCCACGAGCTGGGTAAAGAAGACCACCAGCATTCTGACGGACTCCTCAAAACGCTTTTCGATCTTGTCCTGGTAGCACTCCAGGTTGAACTGGCACAGGGGACAGAGGGTGGTCATGACGTTGGCCTCTCGTTTCCTGGCCTCCTTTAGTAAGGTATGGTTCAGTTTTAATCCGACATCTTGCAGGGTTCCGGTGAGTGAGCCCCCACAGCATCGGGTCTTGAACGGATAATCGACGACATCCGCCCCCAAGGTGTTTAGCAGACGATCTAGTGTGGTTGGATTCCAGGGATCGCCGAACTCCTTGTAGGGCCTTACGATCTGACATCCGTAATAGGGAGCCACCTTCAGTGTGGTCAGCGGCCGTTTCACCCGAGCTGCAATCTCCTCCAGGCCCAGATCGTTGATCAGGATGTCGAGGGGATGTCGAATCGCAACCCCGTTCTGGTATTCCAGACCGACGGATCTCAACGACGCGTTAACCGGGTCACCGATCTCCGGATATTCGTGGATGTAATGTTTGGCCTTGTTCAGGACCAGATGACATCCGCTGCACGGAACGACGACATCCTTCCCTTGCGCCTCGGCCAGTGCCAGGTTTCTCGCCGCGAGCGAAAACGCCTTGAGCTCGTCTATCGATGCGTAGGCGGTCGCCCCACAGCAGTTCCAACCCTCAAGCTCCTCGACCTCCAGCTCCAAGGCATCAAAAACGGCCAGGAAGGACTCCTCATAATGCCTGGCCGTCCGCTTCAGAGCACATCCTGGATAGTAAGTGTAGCTGTAGCTCATGATCGGGTCTCCTGGGTGCGTTCTACGGCATCCAACATAGCACCGATCTTCTTTCTTTCTCCGGCCGCCTTGATCGATTCCTTCCTCAGGCCGAGCCTCCCGGTCCTGAAGAGTTTGAATCCCACCGGGGCCATCCGAAGCAGCTTGACCGGGTTATTCCGATACAGATGAACGACCAACCGACTCTCCGTGGTTCTTCCAGCGTTCCTGACCATGCCGAAGAACTGCTTCGCGAGGGCAGGAATGGGAAATCTCCTGGAATAAGCTCCCTCCTCGATTGCCCGCCGTTTCAGAGCGTACATGAGATCGGTGATCTTGATCTCCTTGGGACAGCGAACGGTACACGCGTAGCAGGAGGAACAGAGCCATATCGTCGTGCTGTGCAGAACCTCATCCTTGAAGCCGGCCTTGGTCATCGCGATAATCCTTCGTGGAGTGTAGTCCATGTAGATACTCAACGGACAGGCCGCGCTACAGGTTCCGCATTGTATGCAACGGTTGAGTGCCTCACCACCGGGCACGGAGGCGATCTGCTCGGCAAATTCTGGATCGAGTTCCGCTTCGTACTTGACATATCGAGCTATTTGCATCGGATATCTCCTCTCGAACGCTCTGAATCCTCATCCATCCAATCTTATCTTAGTTACTCAACCGACGAATGGCTATGACCTGGGACATACTGCGCGATGCGAGTGGTCACGCGTCAAATTAACTCAAACCCAATGAATGCCTATGATTTCGGGCATACGGTGAAATGGCCGTGGTCACACGCCAAGGTCACTCAAATCCAAAGTGTAATCAATGATCACCTGGGACGAGAGTCCACCTCAATCCGTCCCTTACTGATGAGCTTGGCATCGCGGACATCCTTCCCCCGGTTCCAGTAGTTGTGGCAGCCATAGGAGAAGCAGTGAGAGAACTTGAATCATCGTTTGAAATGACTTAAATCACTGATTTATGTTGTAATGACTCAGATTTATACTATTAATGACCTATATGCAATGAATGATAAAAATCATTGAATTTTGCTCATAAATGTTATAGTTTTTATTATGCCAGTTTTGAAGAGGAGGAAGGGGGGCTGGTGAAGGTGAAGAAAATAGCGCTTTCTGGGGTACTGGTGGCATTAGCCATTTTAGCAAGTGCAGTTGCTGCTTTGTTATTTGCGGTAGAGGTGGAAGAGGAAGAGATGATCTCGGCGGTGGTCGAGCGCGGTCGCCAACTGACTCTGCAGTTCGGCTGTACCGCCTGCCATGCGACAACCGGCGAGGTGTCTGACAGACCGACCTTTACGGGGTTGTTTGGCAGCAAGCGGACGCTGACCACTGGGAAGACGATCATCGCCTATGAAGCCTACCTGAGAGAGTCAATCCTGGACCCAACCGCCAAGGTCGTCCAGGGCTTTATACCCAACCTGATGCCTGACTTCGGTAATAAGCTCTTGGAACAGGATCTCGACACGATTATCGCCTACATCAAGAGCCTGAGCGCATCGAAGGTGGGCCAAGGCATCGACGAGCTCATCAAGGCGTTACAAGATGATGAGGATGCGGGCGTGCGCGCGGAAGCTGCCTTTGCACTGGGGGCCATCGGCCCTGAGGCTCAGGAGGTAGTTCCTGTCCTGGCTGAAGCACTGCGGGATGAGGACGAGTTCGTGCGCTTTGGAGCCGCCTTTGCGTTGGTGGAGATCGGTCCTGCTGCAGTTCCTGCTCTGGTCGAAACACTACGGGATGAGGATGCGGGTGTGCGCGAGGAAGCTGCCTTTGTACTGGGGGAGATCGGCTCTGCCGCAGTCCCTGTCTTGGTCGAAGCGCTACAGGATGAGGACGTGCTCGTGCGTGCGACAGCCGCCGAGGCGCTTGAGAAGATCGGCCCTGACGCCAAGGACGCTGTCCCTGCCTTGATTGAAGCGCTGCAAGATGAGGATTGGCGCGTACGCACTAACGTCGCCTGGGCGCTTGGGAATATTGGGCTTGCCGCCCGGGATGCCGTCTCTGCCTTGGTCCAAGCGCTACAGGATGCGGATGAGCATGTGCGCCGGGCAGCCACCGAGGCGCTTAAGAAGATCGACCCTGACGTGGGTCCCGCCTTGACCAAAGTGCTGCGAGATGCTGAGACCTTCTACAATCGGGGGGTTACCTATTTGAACCAGGGGGAGTATGAGCGAGCCATCTCAAGCTTTAACCAGGCGATCGAGCTCATCCCCCGGTATACTGAGGCTCACGTCAGTCGGGGGAGTGCCTATCTGCTCAAAGGGGAATATGATCGGGCCATCTCAGACTTTGACAAGGCGATCGGGTTAGAGCCGGGAACTGCTGAGGCCTACTTGGGTCGAGGACTTGCCTATAGTAAACAAGGGGAGTACGGCCGGGCGATCGCCGATTACACCCAGACGATCGAGCTCATCCCTGAGGATACAATGGTCTACTTGATTCGGGGGATTGCCTATAAAAACAAGGGGGAGTATGACCGGGCCAGCACCGATGTCACTCAAGCCACCCAAGCGGCAAACGAGACAAACGACGCATTCTCCAATGATTTCATTTGTTGGTTCGGGAGCATTGACGGGTTTGCAGAGATCGTCTTGCCCGCCTGTGAACACGCAGTTGAGTTGGCACCGGACAATGGCGCCATTCGCGATAGCCGTGGCCTAGCCCGGGCCCTCACTGGAGATATCGAGGGTGCCATTGAGGACTTTCAATGCTATGTGGAATGGTCAAAGGAGAATAATCTGTACGAGCCGTATGGTCGCAGACGAGAGGCATGGATTGCTGGCTTAGAGATGGGCCGGAATCCTTTCGATTTAACAACTCTGGAGGAGTTACGGAACGAATAGGTTACAACCTCCGTTTCAGCGACGGGGAGTGTCAAATGAAGTAACAAGCGGGTAAGGGTTCAGCTAAGCTCTCTAAACCTTCTTTATCGATAATGATGATTCTATGTTTATCGGAAGCGATTAATCCTTTGTTCTTTAGCCTGGCAAGCATGTGTATGGCTGTCTCAAGACTAATTCCAAGCATCTGTGCCAAGTCGGTGCGGCTTAGCTCTGCTTCTATGTATAGGCCAGACTTCTTTTGAACGCCGTAACGGGCTGCTAAACTCAACAGCAACCGAGATATGTTCTTCTCCAGTGTTTCATATGAAGCCTCTACCAGTTTAAACTCGAAGATCATCAACTCTCTTGACAATTCCTTACAAATACGGAGAAGCATAGCCGGGTGCTTCCCGATGAACTTAACGAAGTGACTCCTCTCGATAAAGGCCACTTGGGTGTCCTTTAATGCTCGAGCGTATCCAATACGAGGGATTGGCTCAAATAGCTCTTCCATCCCCAATATCCCCCCGTGGTTGATGATCTTAAGGAGGCGATTCTTCTTCCTGTTGGCTGAGTACTTGCCATATTTTACCTGGCCGCTGCAGATAATATAGACACCGGAGGCGAACGAGCCCTCTTGGAAGATCAGTTCCCCTTTTTTGTACTCGATGAACAGCATCAGCTCCGCTAACTCAGCGAACGCTTTCTCACTGAGACCGGCAAAGAGCGGGGAACAATCCTCCTTGGTACAATCGGCCAACGGAGACTTTCTAAACTCTACTACTTTAACTTGCTCAGGCATGATATCACATCACCTATATTCTAAACCGCTACTTTCAACAGGTGCTATGATTTAGGATATCTCATTGACAGACCTCTATCAGGTCAGTTGCTGTTCCTGACCTGGGCCATCATCGTGTGAGAGAGAAACAGCCTAGACTCAGCCTCTCACATTGGCCCTGAGGCAGTGAACAAACGTTCAAATGGAGGGGTTTAGCTTAATAAGTTATACAAGGCACTCTTCAACACAGGTCGTTGGAAGGCTCACTAAGCTTTCCAGACCCTGTCTATCTGTGATGATGATCTCTCGATCTCTAAGAGAGATTAACCCGTTGTCCTTCAATTGGCTTAAGAAACGAATTGCAGTTTCTATGGAGATGCCTAACAAGCTCGCCAGATCGGAGCGACTCAGTTCTATATCGATACGTAATCCGAGTTCATCGACCACACCGTATCTATCCCCTAAGATTAGGAACAACCTGGCCATGTTCTCTTCGATGGTCCCATAGGCATGCTCTACCAGTCGGCATTCGAATACACGCAGCTCCCTGGTGACCTCCTCACATAGCTTAAAGAGCGCGCGAGGGTGCGCTTTGAGAAAGGTGTTAAACGCCTCTCTTTCGATGAAAGCGACTCGGGTGTCGGTTAACGCCTTAGCATATCCGATATAAGTGGGCGAACCTTTCTGGCAAACGGTTTCCAATTCCAGTATTTCCTTATGTTCAAAGATTTTGAGCAACCGCTTCTTCCTCTTGTTGGCTGAGTACTTGCCATACTTCATCTGACCACTGCAGATAATATAGATACCGGAGGCGAGCGAGCCCTCTTGGAAGATCAACTCGCCCTTTTTGTAGTCGATGAACAGCATCAGCTCCATTAACTCAGTGAATGCTTCCTCACTGAGATCGGCGAAGAGCAGGGAGCAATGCTCCTTGGTACAACTTAACAACAAGTAATCCGTTAAATTCACATCTTTGACCTGTTCAACCATCTGAATGACCCTTTGTATTATTGGGTATTTGCTATCAAATTTGCACTTTTTCATCATAAAATCTGCTGAATTCTCTCTGATAATCGGGGCAGGATGATCATACAGTCATATGCCTAGAGAGATAAAATTGACTATTTATGAATATATTTGCAATTAATTAAAATCATTATAAATTTAAGTCACATTCATATCGGAAAAGGTCGTAAATCATGGTCTTTTAATCGGTATTGACTCTATAATAATGTCAGAATGAATAACATTGCCATGGAGTTCCGTCAGACAGGATGTGATAGGGAGGGATAGATCATGACCTTGATGTTTGTCGCTTTGGGAATTTGGATCATAGCCGTCATGTTGATGGATTGCTATCGCAAGGTGGAGGTCAAGGTGGATATGCCGAATGAAGTTTGTCGAGGTGATGCCGTTCCTATCTCAGTCAATATCTCAAACCCCCGCAGGATCCTTCCTTGCAAAAGGGTTTTGAGTTTGAAGATTGGACAGGAACACCAGGTGTTGAGGCGCGAAAAAGTGGAGGTCCCTCCAGGGAGTTCACGAACCGTTAGATTTGTCCTCCCATTCGACCATATTGGGAAAGAAGACATCCTCATCAACGGAGAGCGTTATGCTCTGACCGTTCATCCCTTGCTGGTCGGGGAGGGGTAAGCCATGAAGGTCAAGATGACGCGGAGAGATTTTCTCAAAGCCAGTGTCATCACTCGCGGTCAAACTCTTGCCCGTCTTTACAACGGAACAGGCTCCCGAGATCAAAGTCGATCACCCGGTCCAAACCCTACAGTGACAACCCCGTAAAGCGGTCGAGGCTGTAGCCAAGGGTGAGAAACAGGCCGAAGTAGAGATGGAGCTGGGCGGTCATCAAGTCCAGGAACGTGAACGCCACACGGGCAGGCCGAAAGGCGACTCGGACGTTCCGCCAGGCCGAAGGCAATGTCATCAGGACCAAGGCGGCGGTCCACGGCAGCCAGTCCAGCCCGATATAAACCAGGACCAGCACATAGGCCAGCGCCACCAAGCTCAGATAGTAATAACCTGACCCTCGAGGTCCCAGGAACGCCGCCAGGGTTCGATATCCCGCCTTGCTGTCTTCGGCGATATCCCGGAAGTTGTTGCCATGCAGCACGGCGGCCGTCAGGAGTCCCAGCGGAATCGAAACGGCCAGCGGGACGACCGCGAACGCCTCTGCCTGAACGTAGTACGAACCCAGTAGCAGCAGGGGACCAAAGGCCAGGAATACCGACAGATCGCCCAGGGCGAAGTACTTGAATCCCAGGGGCGGGGCCGTATAAAACAGGCCGATGAATATGCCTGCCAGACCCAGATACAGGACAGGCAGGCCGCGCAGGTAGATCAGGGTCAGTCCGATGAGGCTGCCGAACCACAGGAGGGTTAACCCGAACCGGATGTGGGTCGACGGTGTCATGAGGCCGTCGACCAGGACGCGGCTCGAACCCAGAGCCTGCCACGTGTCGGCGCCCCGTCGGTAGTCAAAATAATCGCTGACGATATTGATCCCCGCGTGCAACAACAACGCGCCCAGCAGCGTCAGCCCCAGGAGTCCCCAGTCCAGTGACGGTGCGAGAAGAGCCCCTATCAGGACGGAAAACAAGGTCACCGTAAACGCAAAGTACCGGGTTGCCTGGAGATAGACCCGCCACGCCGGCCATTGGGTCTTCAGGGTCGTCTGAAACACCTGGAGGACATCGTCGGTAACCTCGACCTCGGCCCGGGGCTTCCAGTCACCCGTAAAGTCCGAGATAAACAACCGGATCGGGCGAATCCGGATGAGGGTCACTCCGGGAAACGCCTTGGCAAAAGGGACCAGTTCGAAGACCTTGCGGAAGATCATATGCCGTTCGGGTCGGTCCTCGATCGGGCCGATCATCTCGGCGACGCCCTCGCCCTGGATAAATCGGTCGGGGACCCCGTGTTCGATGACGAAAAAGACCCGGGGGTTCTCTTCAATATTGCGGTAATTCCGGCTCTGTTCCAAAGCGACCCAGATGTAGCCGTCGTCCTCGGCGAAATAGACCTTACCTGCCCAGGTCTCGCCGTTAGACCGGGAGACCAGGGTCATCGCCTTATTATCCTGGTAGATTTTTTTGGCGGCCTGGAGCGCCTCCATGGTTTGGTCATCCACAGATGCTTTACCCCTGTCCCATCATGCAAGATTCTCTCGTGGAAGTCAATTTCACAATCGTTAAATTCAATGAGTATTGTCACCTCATAGAATGATCTATAGCCAATTTCTCGACTGATCTTTGTCATAGATTCGTTAAACTCCTTTTTAATGACGAAAGCCGTCTCTTCGGCTGATGAAGATCATGGCCTACCGACCCTGAGGCAACTACAATGATGATGCACTGAGGGGAGATTAGAATGGCGGGTAAGGATCAGAGACGGGCGGAGAGAAGGTCGTTCCTCAGAGGGTTGCTCAGAGGTGGTGTCGTGCTCGGGCTCCTGGGGATATTCAGCACCGTATTTGCCTACATCTTCCCGTCGAAGGGGAGGGAGGGGGTTATCGCCGAGAAGACCCTGAAGCTGGGGGGACGTTCGGAGATCCCGATCGGCGGAGGCAAGCTGATCCTGTTCGCCGGGGAGCCGGTCTGGGTGCTCCACCTTAAACGGGGGTTTGTCGCACTCTCGGCGATCTGCACTCACAGAGGTTGCATTGTGGACTGGGACAAGACTCGGGGAGTGCTCTCCTGCCCCTGTCATGCGGGGCTCTTCGACACGAACGGCAACGTTCTCGCAGGACCGCCACCACGACCGTTGTCTCGTCTCCGGGTCGAGATCGTCAACGGTGATCTCTACATCTCTAAGCTCTAAGATATTAAGATATGATAAAAGGAAGGGTCGTCGACAGGCTGAGGGAGATCCTCGATGACGAGATCAACTGGATCATCCCCCCCCACGTCAACTACCTTTATTATCTCGGTGGCATCACCCTGCTCCTGTTCCTGGTCCAGGTGGTCACCGGGGTCCTGTTGATGATCTATTACCACCCGTCCACCGAAGAGGCGTATCAGAGCGTGCGGTTCATCATGTCCGATGCCAGACTGGGCTGGCTGATCCGGGGAGTTCATAAGTGGGGGGCTGACCTGATGATGCTGACCCTGCTGTTGCACCTGCTGCGCGTCTACTTCTACGGGTCCTATAAACCCCCCAGAGAGCTGAACTGGGTCGTCGGAGTGTTTCTGTTGCTGGGGACTTGGATCTTCGCGTTCACGGGATATCTGCTCGTTTGGGATCAACGGGCGTTCTGGGTCATCGACTCGTTCAGGAGGATCATCGGCGATCTGCCGGTCCTGGGAGGGTTCTTCCTCCGTCTCCTGTGGGGCGGGACCGAGGTGACCGAGGCGACCCTGCTGCGGTTCTACGTCTTCCATGTCGGCATCCTGCCTTGGATCATGATCCTGTTCCTGTTCCTCCATGTGCTGCTGATCCGCCGGCTGGGGATCAGCGAGCCGCTGGAGTAGGATGTGAGGGACGATGGACGAGGGTAAGGGTAAGGGTCAGAGTCGCAACGAGGGCCATATACGGTTCCTGGATCTCATTCTCGATCTGTCGATCGCCCTGCTCCTTGCCTTGGGGATCCTGGTCTCGTTGGCCGTGCTCCTCTCTCCTTCCCTCCAGGATCAGGCCGACCCGCTGCACCGCTTCGAAGACGCCACCCCCCCGTGGTATCTGCTCGCCGTCCATCAACTGTTCGTGTATCTCCCCCACGGCCTGGGGATTGTCGTGGGGATATTGGCCATCGTGCTGTTGTTCCTGTGGCCTTTCTTGGATCGAAATCCAGAGAGGCATCCTAAGAAGAGACCCGTAGCGATCACTTTGGGGTTGGTGGCGGTGAGTTTGATGGTGCTCTTCTCCATCCTGGGCTACTTTGAAGGAGGAGGCCGTTGATCAAAGCCGTGTTGTGGATCGCGATCGCCATCGTGATCGGATCAGCATTCGGGGCGGTTGGCGAGGAAGGGACCTCCTGCAGTGTCTGCCACAGCCGGATCCGGGTGGAGTACCGCGAGAGCGTGCACACCAACCTCGCCATCACCTGTGTCGACTGTCACGGGGGAGATGGGACGGTGACAGGCATGGAGGCGATGGCCCCAGAGACCGGATTCAAGGGAAGACCGAAGCGATCGGGGATCCCTGAGCTGTGTGCCTCGTGCCACGCCGATCCGGTGGCGATGAGATCCTATGACATCCCCACCGATCAATATGCACAGTACCGAACCTCTCAGCATGGGATTCGCCTTGCAGCCGGGGATACCGACGTAGCGGTCTGTACAGATTGCCATACGGCGCATCGTATCTTGTCCCCCGAGGAGCCGAGGAGCAGTGTCTATCCGGAGAACGTGCCCGAGACCTGTGCCCGGTGCCACGCGGATACCACCCTCATGGCGTATCACGGGATCTCCAGCGACCCATTCGAGCAGTTTACGGAGAGCGTCCACGGGGTCGCCCTCCTGAAGGAGGAGAATCGCAAAGCGCCCAACTGTGCGACCTGTCATGGTGTCCACGGGACGGGCCTCCCGGATGTCAAGGGGATCTCAGAGGTGTGCGATCAATGCCATCTGCGGACACGACAGCAGCTTCGTGAAGGTCCCCACAAGCAGGCAATGGATCAGGAGACGATCCCCGAATGTGTCAGCTGCCACGGCGACCATGCAATAAGGGAGGTCAACCACGAGCTGTTCGAAACGGCGTGCATCGGGTGCCATGCCAGAGGCTCTGATGCGTTCGCGGCGGGGCAGCGATTGAAGACCCTGCTCGTCGAGGCCGAGGCGGCGGTGGATCGGGCGGAGGCGGAGCGCGCCGAGGTGGAGCGGCTCGGCTTTGACACCTCCACCTACCGGTCGAGACTCTACCAGGCGAACACGGCCCTCACCCAGGCCCTCCCGATGCAGCATTCTCTGGATGAAGCCCGGGTGGAAGAGCTGACCCGGCAGGCGAGGTCGATCGGCGAGCAGGTTTGGGGGGAGATTCACGGCCTGCAGGGTGCCACCCGGTTCCGGTTGGTGGGACTGTCCATCTTCTGGGTCTATGTCCTGTCCATCGTCCTGGTGATCTATCTCTACCGAAGGGGTCCGCGGCGGAGGTGAAGCTGAGCCGATGAGGCGGATCAGGATCAGGGGACGGCGGGGGAAGCGGATCGGGATGGTGCTCATCATCTTGGTGCCGTTGGGGATTGCGTTTGCGTTCGTCGGCATGGAGATCTCATCTCTCCCCGGCTTCTGCAACACCTGTCACTTTATGAAGCCCTACTATCGGTCCTGGAAAACCTCCAGCCATAACGAGGTCGCCTGCGTCGAGTGCCATATCCCGCCGGGCATCGTCTCCACGTTCAGAAAGAAGTATGAGGCCTCCGCCATGGTCGTCAGCTACCTGACCGGGACCTATGGCACCAACCCCTGGGCGGAGGTATCTGATGAAAGCTGCCTCAGGGCTGGTTGCCATGAAAAACGCCTGCTCGTGGGGAAGGAGGTCTTTGAGGGGATCCTGTTCGATCACCGTCCCCACTTGACCGAACTCCGGCGGGGCAAGCAACTCCGGTGCACCAGCTGCCACTCGCAGATCGTCCAGGGGCAGCACATTACCGTCACTACCAGCACCTGTTCCCTGTGCCACTTCAAGGGGGTGGCGTTGAACCAGGGGACGGCCCGCTGCACCCTGTGCCATGAGGTTCCCAGCCAGATCATCACCACCGCTGGCTTGGCCTTCGACCATGACGACGTGAGACAGTTCGGAATGGACTGCACCTTCTGCCATAAAGGGGTGGTCACAGGGGAGGGGGACGTCCCCACCGATCGGTGTTATACCTGTCATAACGAACCGGCCAGACTGCGGAGATACGGCGAGACCGAGTTTCTGCATACAACCCATGTCACCGAGCATAAGGTGGAGTGTCTGAACTGTCATCAGGAGATATCTCATCAGGTCCCGGAGAAACTGGAGATTATCGCAACCAGCTGTGAAACCTGCCATTCGCTGGGTCATTCCCCCACCCGCGATCTTTACCTCGGGATCGGAGGCAAGGGGGTGAATCCCCAGCCCAGTCCCATGTATCTGGCCGGTGTCAGCTGTGAGGGTTGTCATATCCTCCCCGAAGCGGCCCACCGAGTCGCCAATGAGGTAAGCTGTATGAACTGTCACGACACCGGGTACTTCGCCATCTATAAGAGCTGGAAGGCATCGGTGGACAACCGGCTGAGGGGCGTAGAGGAGGAGTTTGTACATGTCAAGGGCAAACTGGACGGGATCGGGGGGGAGGTCGAGGGGCTTTTGCAGGAGGCGTGGAAGAATATCGACCTGGTGGAACGTGGACGGGGCATCCACAACCCAGATTACGCGCTGGCACTGTTGGAGAGGGCTCATGAGGCTCTGAACGCCGCGTTAACGCAGGCCAGCGTGGAGGAAACCCTGGAGGAATCCTGGCTCCAGGTCCCTTACGAGATCAGCTGCAACCAATGCCACTATGGCATCGAGTACATCGCGGCTGAGACGTTCGGAAGAACGTTTGAACACCGCCCCCACGCTGTGGAAGCCGGGATCCGATGCACCATCTGTCATGGGGATTTGGATCAGCATGGGACTCTGACGCTGGAGAGCTGTGAGCGCTGTCACCCCGGGGCGCAGGCGATGCGTGCCGCCTCACCGACCGATTGCCTGTCATGCCATGAGGCCGATATCGGAACGGTGTCGGAGATCGTCACCTTCCCCCATGAGAGACATATCGGGTTCGGTCTGCCGTGCCAGCTGTGTCATCAGAATGTGAACACCCTCGATCACCTCGAGTTCGCCCGATCGGAGACGGCCGTCCCGGAGCTTGGCCATGAAGTCTGCAGCACCTGTCACGCCAACGACCTGCCCCCCCAGGGGACCAACTGTATGAAGTGCCACACGCGCTTCTAGTCCATCGCTTCTCATCGAGGATCATACCGGTCGGTGACCCGGATCATAGCAATTGATCCGGGATCATTTACACTGAAGCCAGGCGAAAGATGAGCGATTCGCAGACAAGAATCTTCTTGAGAGTTTTCCTCGGGTTGCTGCTCGTCTGGAAGGTTCCGGGCATTCCCGAGGGGCTTCCCAACGAGCCATGCATGATCTGCCACCAGAATGTGGATCTCAACGCGACCGTTCACGAGGGCACCCGATGCACCGACTGTCACCAGGATATCAAAGCGCTTCCCCATCCTGTACCCGCCAAGCGCATCGATTGTGGGCTGTGTCACCAGGATATGACCCAGCGCTTCGAATTGGACGTTCACGCCCGAGCGCGGGAGCGGGGAAACACGCAGGCTCCAGACTGTACACTCTGTCATGGGGAGCACGAGATCTACCCCCGATCGAGCCCGGAGTCCCCCCTCCATCCCCAGAACATAGAGAGGTTCTGTTCCACCTGCCATATGGACGTGGCCGCTTCGGAGACCTATCACGTAGAGACCCAGTTCGACCGCAACACCTGTCAGAGATGTCACGGGATCCAGGGTGGGCCGTTTCCGTTTGTGGACGTCGAGATGTATCAAGCATCCATCCACAAAGACCTGGAGTGTATCGATTGTCACCGAGGCATCGGCAGGTTGCCCCACGCCACAACACTCGAATCGGTCCGATGCGGCCTGTGCCATCGGAGCGCTGAGGCACTTTACCAAGAAAGTATCCACGCGGAGGCCATCGGGGAAGGGATCGAGGAGGCCGCCCACTGCTGGGATTGTCATGGAACGCACAATATCCTTCCGGGGCGGGAGATGGGCTCTCTCATCTATCCCCAGAACCTTCCCTCGACCTGTGGCAGGTGCCATTCGGATCCTGAACTGGCTCAGAAGTACGGGATCCCTATCGAAAACCCCTACGAACTGTATGAAAAAAGCGTCCATGCTCAAGCGCTCGCTCAGGGGAACATCGACGTGGCCACCTGTACCAATTGCCATGGAAGCCACGAGATCAGACCGCTGACCGAGCTCAAGTCCTCGATCCACAAGGGAAACATACCGAAGACCTGCTCCCAGTGCCATGAGCCCGTTTATGAGAACTACGTCCAGAGTATCCACTGGAAGGGTTATGTAACAGGGGTCCGAGAGGCTCCGGTCTGCAACGACTGCCATCTGGAGCATGCGATATTGTCCCCTGAAGACCCAGGTTCCCCGGTTTACCCGCGCAACATTCCTATCACCTGTGCCGACTGCCACAGGAATGTGAGAATTACTGAAAGATATGGCATCCCGGCGATGCGGCTTGAGACCTATCTCTCCAGCTACCACGGCCTCGCGCTGAGGGGTGGTAACCTGACCGTTGCCAACTGCTCCAGCTGCCACGGCGCACACAAGATCCTTCCGTCTTCGGACTCCGCTTCCTGGGTGAACCCCAACAACCTTCCGCAGACCTGTGGCCAGTGTCATCCCGGTGTTGGGGAGCAGACCGTTTTGGTCGGTAAGATCCACACAGACGAACCGGGAACCGGGGGACAGATCATCGGGCTGGTCCGGCGCATCTACATCGGGTTGATCGGCTTCACCGTCGGGGGGATGTTCCTCCACAATGTCGTGGATTTCTTCAGGAAGATGGGGGAGCGGGGCGGAACCCTACACGTACATCCCCATCCCCACCCCCACCCCCACGCCCATGCGTCCCCTCCCTCTGAGTCTGAGGCTTTCTATCTCAGATTCAACCGGCTGGAGCGGTTTCTCCACGTGGCGATGTTGGTCTCGTTTATCGTCCTCGCCTATACGGGCTTTGCCCGGCGCTATCCCGACTCTCTGTGGGTCGCGCCGGTGATGAGCCTGGGGGGGGATCCCGTCAGGGGGTTCATCCATAGGGTCGCCGCTGTGATCTTGCTGGCGAGCATCGTCGTCCAACTCCTGCTCATCATCTTCACCCAACGAGGCAGGGAGCAGCTCAGGGCGCTGCTTCCCCGCATGCAAGACCTTCGAGATGCCGTCCAACTCGTCGGCTACAACCTGGGGCTGCTGAGCGAACGCCCGAGATTCCACCGGTTCAGCTACATCGAGAAGATCGAGTACTGGGCGCTGATCTGGGGAACGATGGTCATGGGACTGACCGGGTTCAGCCTTTGGCTGGAGAACATCACGCTCAGGTTCCTTCCCGAGTGGTGGATCGACCTGTTCATCCTCACTCACTTCTACGAGGCGATCCTCGCCGTGTTGGCCATCCTGATCTGGCACTTCTACTGGGTCATCTTCAACCCCGACGTCTACCCGATGGACATGGTTTGGATCAGCGGGACGGTCTCGTTGGAACGGATGGAGGAGGAGCATCCGTTAGAGCTGGAGGAGAGCGATCGTCGGTCGGAAGTCCACTAGCCATCACCGCCCGCTCCTGTCCGTATCGATCACATCCCGGCATGATGATGTGCATCCCGTCCGATGATGTTGATCATGGCACACCGTCGGCAACCCGGTTAAAATGGATCACGGGAGTGAGCGTCATGAGGAGAACACTGATCGCTATGTCTCTGTCCCTGTCCCTGGTGGCAGCCTTGTTGGTCTTGCAAACTCAGCCGCTCCGCTCTTCCGAGCCGGAGAACACCTGTGTGAGTTGTCATCGGGAGCTTCCCGATCGGACGTTGGTCGCTCACACATTTCTCCCGTGGCAGGACTCCTCCCACGCACAGGCCGGGGTGACCTGCGAAGCCTGCCATGGAGGGAACCCGGTCGCGACGGACCGGGAATCGGCCCATGAGGGCATCTACTCCTCCCGGGATCCCAGAAGCAAGGTCTACTTCACCAACATTCCCAGAACCTGTGGGAGTTGCCACGGGGAGGTGTTCCGCAACTTCTCGGAGAGCCTGCACTACCGCCAGCTTGAGACCACCGGGAGGGGGCCAAACTGTGTGACCTGTCACGGGTTCATGGCAATCCACGTGCTGGAACCGGAGGAACTGCAGGCGACCTGCAGCGTGTGTCACAACGAGCGGTTGGGCATCTCTCCCGACAAGCCCATCCAGGCGCGTTACCTGCTCTCGATGATGAACCGGAACCAGACGGTGATCGACCTGGTAGACAGGCTGATCGAGCAGGAGCGGGTGCAGGGCTTCCTCGATACTGCTGAGACGAAGGCGTTGCTCGTCAGGGCCGTTGAGGAGATGGAGACGGTCCGGGTGAAATGGCACTCGTTCGCACTGGCCGAGATAGAAGCGGGTATCGACAGAGCATTCGATCTGGCAAAAGCCGCGCTGGAGCGGCTTGGCGAGTGAACCACGGACATTTCGCATCTACGAAAACCTCGCGCGCTAAAAAGCACCAGGAGCCCGACGACCTCAAGCCATCGGGCTCCCGGTCTACCTCGTTGTAAAGTGGACTACCAGGGTTACTCCCTGTCCTCCCTCGGCAGGGGGACTTAGGGAAGCCGGCGATGATCCACCGATCTCTACCTGCATCTGCTCAAGCTAACGCAGATCAGCTCCCGGCACATCCTCACCGGTCAAGCCCGTGTAGCTCCGCTGCAACAGCTGTACAGCACGGGCAGTGTTGTGGATGCCCAGACTGCCGTCGTGATCGACAAAGCTCCAGTTGAAGATAGCAGCCTTCTGGGCTTCGGTGGTCACATTGTCCCAGTAGGGATAGTGCCCTAGCCACTCGACACCGCTGGCCAGGATGGCATCGAAGACCAGATCCAACAGGCTCTGCACCTCATCCTGAATGCCCTCTACCGTGCCGTTGCCGTCGTAGTCGGCGCGCGCGGTCCGGTTGAAGTTCTTCAGGTCGAGGTGACAGCTAGTGCAAGCCGCCAGGTTCTCCACACCGTCCGACGAGGTCACGTTGAAGGTATGGGCACCGACCTCGTCGTGGCCAGGCAGAGGTTGGGTCCTTTCCCTATCTGCCCAGCCTGGCGTTGCGGCCATGTGGCAGTCCACGCAGCCGACACGCGTCATGGTCACGTGTATGGAGTCCTCCACCGACTCGCCATAGTCGAAGCCGCCGGTGCCAGTGATCATCTCCGCGGCCGTGCTGTAGTGCGGATAGTGCGGTTCCGCCTCGGCAACCTCGCCGGGGCCGCGGCGGCCATTGTGGCAACTCATACACAAGGCAGAGGCACCAACGCCGGTGACCTCAGTGCCATCGGGCAGGGTGACCTCGTCCACCACGCGCAGTTGAGTCTCGTGCTCCGCGCTATGCGGGTCATGGCACACGGCACAGGTGATGGTCTGGAAGCCCAGGCGAAGCTCTTCCTTGCCTTCGGCCATGTCCACGAAAGCTTCACCGGAGTGGCACCTCACGCAACTTTCGTGTCCTTCGCCGATGGGATAGGTGAAAGCGCGAGATGTGGTGTCGGCATGGCCCGAGTTCGCCCACTGCACGTTCCTGATGTGCCGCCAGGGCTCATTGTGGCAGAAGCCGCAGTTGTCCGCACTCAGGGAGGTGGCAATGCCTTCCAGCCTGCTGCTGTGCTCACTGCCCGGACCGTGACAGTTCTCGCACCCGATATTCCCCAGTTGCTTCAGCTCGCCGGGGATAGCATCCCAGTTGCCCGGCTGTAGGGTCTCCGGGAACGTCCAGCCCACTCGGGCAGCCACGTCGTCGAAGCCGCCGTTGTCGGCCGTCTCGTCGTAGCCCACCGTGTGGCACGCAACACAGGATTCCCCATAGTGGCTACTGACAATGCCGTCTACCCCACGCGTGAACATGCTGGCGTGATCGGTCTCAGCCCAACTTGCAGCCTGTTCAGCATGGCAAATGGCACACTGAGGCGGGCGGGCCAGAGCCCCGGCAACGTTGCCGACGCCGACATAGGTGCCAGCATTGACCATCAGCGTCGCCTCGCCCGTGGTACCGTGCGAGTCGGTAACGGTGAGCTTGACCCTATACTGTCCTACCACGTCAGCCATGAAGTAGGCATGGGTGGGCAGGCCGTCGTCTACCTTGGTCAGGGTGGCCGCCGAACCCCTGGGCGGGGTGAACTCCCAGGCCATGGCGATGATCTCTTCGCCCTCGCCGATGCCCTTGAGGAACACGTAGGTGCCGACCCCGACGTTGGACAGGGCCGAAGTCTTGATCGGATGACCTTGCTCGTCAACCACCCCCTCTATCTCGCCCTCAAGCTCGATCCTGGCTGCTGGAGGGGTTTGCTTACTCTCTTGGGTGAGCACCACGGCTGCCCCTATCCCAACCACCAAGGCCGCAACGAGTGTGATGATCAAGCCCGTCTTCATCGCTTCTCACCTCCTTGCTTCTTCAAACTCACAT
Source organism: Bipolaricaulia bacterium (assembly GCA_046758705.1). Taxonomy (GTDB): domain Bacteria; phylum Bipolaricaulota; class Bipolaricaulia; order JBHIAT01; family JBHIAT01; genus JBHIAT01. The sequence goes on along the minus strand of JBHIAT010000016.1, from coordinate 15,174 downwards.
AAAAATATCACGTTTCTGAGCACAAGTCAATGTTTTTGGTCATTTATAAAAAAAATATAGGTCTTATATGGTATAAATTTGGATCATCATGACATAAGTCGATGATTTATGTCATTTAAAGCGATGATCTAAGTTCTCGATGGGCCGTTCTGCTGGACGTGGCGGAGGTGGATGGAAGGCTTATTCTGGGATCCCTTCTTACCGGCGACCGAGCAACGTTCGCAACACCGCTCCGGCTTGACCGATGAGTTCCGGATCCTCAGCGTCGGCGAGCACCTGTTCCAACTCGGCGATTGCCTCTTCCTCTCGTCCGGCCATCCCGCCGAGAAGCATCCCCTTGTAATAGCGGGCGAAGATCAGGGACGGATCCAGACGCAGCGCCTCATCGAAATGGACCAGACCCTCCTCCTCACGTCCGGCGTGCCACAGGGTGATCCCCAGGTCAATCTGCAGATGTGCGTTCTCGGGTTCCAGTTCCGCGGCCTGCACCAGGTTCTCCGCGGCTCTGCTCCAATCCCCGAGCTGGGAGTAGAGGTTCCCCAGGATGACCCGGTAATCCGGGTTTTCAGGGTTCTGTTCGGCGAGATGCTCATAGATCTCGAGCATCTCGATTAGCCCCTCCTGTTCCGTCCCGGAACGCTCGGCGGCAGGTCGGGGTTGGGGCGAAGGTTCGTCGACCAGCCCCGGGGTGATCACCGTGGCGGCGACCGCGACCGCAGCGAAGCTGATGAGCAGCAGCAGAACGAACCGCTGTCCCTTTTGTTCAGCCATCTCTATTCCCCGGGCTCGCGAGAAAATCCTTCAGAGATCGGACCTCGTTCTCGAGGTCATTCGTTCTCCGCATCAGATAAGCGTTGTAGGCGAAGAACACTGCCCACACGATCGAGAACGCTGCATACAAGGAAGTCATCGCCATGCCTCCTTTATCCGCTCTTTGGCGCGTTGGAGCTCATGTTCCAGTTTGGCCAGTCGGGTCCGTTCACTCAACAGCAGGGCGAACAGACCCACGAACGTGAAGATCGAGAAGATCAGGGCAACGACCATGGGCGGCTCCATCGCGATCTCATTGGTATCGATCAACACCGGATGGAGTGTCCTCCACCAACGGATCGACATGAAGACGATCGGGACGTTGATAAAGCTGATCACGCCGTAGGCGGCCGTGATCGTCCGCATCTTCTCCCGATCTTCGATATACCCCCTCAGGGTCAGATAGAAGACGTACATGAGCCACAGGATAAACGTCGTGGTCAGCCGCGGCTCCCAGGTCCAGTAGACCCCCCAGGTCGCCTTGGCCCACAGGGAGCCGGTGATGAGCGCTAAGCTGAGGAAGACCAATCCGACTTCGGCAGAGGCCCGAGCTCGAAGGTCATGCCTCACATCCCGGCTCCTCAGGTAAAGGATCCCGCTCACAAAGGTCAGCAGGAACGCCAAGAAACTGATGATGGCCAACGGCATGTGGAAGTAGAATATCCTCTGGACATCCCCCATGATCTGCTCTTTCGGTGCGTAGATGAAGATCAGATACAGGTTCACCCCCATCAACACGGCGGTGAGCAGCAACAAGGCGATCCTTCTTCGGTTCATGATGCCGTTCATCTCCTTCATTCCTCCACCAGATACTCAAACAACAGAAGACAGATGACCGTGTAGACCAGACCGAAGATGATCAACAGCTTCACCCACGGACCTGCGACGATCGACTTCCCGTCTAGTATGCCCGCAGAGAGCTTCGTGCCCGATATCAAGATCGGAACGACCAGGGGAAAGTAGCCCAAGGAGAACAGGATCTCGCTGTTTTTGGATCCCTGACACAGGTTCGTCAGAAACGAGCCGATGACCGAAAGCCCCACGCTCCCCAACAGGAATACGATGACCAGGAAGCCGAAGATCTTGGCCGACAGCTCGACGTTGAAAAACAGGAAGAACAGCGGGATCACCACCATCTCCACGGCCCACAGGAAGACCAACGAGCTCGAGACTTTTCCCAAGAATATCGATGTCTTCGGGATAGGGGCGATCAGCAGTCCGCCGTAGGCATCGCCCCGTTTTTCAAACGCCATACTCTTGTTGAAGCCCAAAACGCTCGCAAACAACGCCGTGATCCAGATCAACCCCGGCAGGAACCGGCGGGCTTCCGTACGGGACAGGTCGAAGGCGAAGTTGAAGGTGAGCGCGACAGTCAGCGAGAAGACGAACAGGATAATCAGCGTCTCCTTGTTCTCAAGCTCATAGCGGATGTCCTTTTTGAAGACCAGCCATGCTCCGGTGATGAGCTCCATCAGTACACCCCCACATCCCGCGCTTCCCTCAGTTTGCGCTCGATATCCTGGTGAACGTACCGTTCCTGGCCCCCATAGGATTGGAGCGTGCCCCGTTCCAAATAGAGATAGTGATCTGTTAACCTCCAGGCGATCCCTGGATCGTGTGTCGCCAGGATGAACAGCCCTTGACCTTTGGGCAGCATCTCGTCGATGATCTCCTCCAGCATGGCCACACCCCGCAGATCCAACCCGGCGAACGGCTCATCGAACAGGAGCACAGTCGGATCGTGGAGCAGGGCTTTGGCGACCGCCAGTCGCTGGCGCATCCCGCGCGAGTAGTATTTCACCCGCTCGTTTGCGAACAGTCTCAGGCCGACCCGCTCGATCAACTCCATGGCCCGTTCCCAGGGTCTTGGAACCCGGTACACCTGGCCGAAGAATTCGAGGTTGTCCAGGCCGCTCAACTCTTCGTACATGTTCAGCTCGTGCGACAGAAACGCGACCTTTCTCAAATACTGCCCATCGAGATCTGCGATGTTGCGGCCTTCGTATCGGACCTGTCCGCGGGTTGCCCTCATGCGGGAGGCGATCACCTTGAACAGGGTCGTCTTGCCGGAGCCGTTCGCGCCCGCCAGGTAGTAGCGCTTTCCCCGTCTGAATCGGAAGGAGATTCGGTTGAGAATCTTACGGTCTCCAATTACCTTGGAGACGTCGACCAGCTCCAGCAGGTCAGGGTGGTTGCCCTCACCGATCATCTGATGGTTCCCCCTTGAGTTGTACCAGCTGGTTCTCCAGATCGGCCCGGAGCGCTTCGTAGTCCGCCTGCCTCAGTTTTCCGGTCTGGAGGTCGTACTCCAGATCGGCGAGCTCTCTCATCAGCTCCTCCCGTCTGATTTCCCGGTCCATCGGGTCTTCCTCTCGCTGTTTCTCCTCTCCGATGAAATAAGGGAGGAAGATATAAAGGCCGACGGCCGCCGCGATCAGCAGACCCACGGTGGTTGCGAACATGGGGAACACCTCACATGTAGCCCTTGAGCTCCTCGTCGATTTCCTCCCGGATCCGCGCTCGCGTCTCCTCGTCCAGATTTGCCGAGGCCGGAGGGCGGTTCTCGACCAACTGTCCTCCTCGCGAGACAAGTCCCCGCACAATGAAATAAAGCAGGACCAAGCCAGCGACGACGGCGACGAACGGGGTCACCCAGGCGGTCAGATTGAACCCGCGTTTGGTGGGGGCGGAGAGGACCGCCTCGCCGTAGCGATCGACAAACCCCTGGATGATCTGTCCAGATGTGATTCCCATCTCCAACTTGGCGGCGATCTCAGCGCGCATCTCATCGGCCACGCTACACTGGCAGGAGGAGACGACCATGGTGCAGCCGCATTGGCAGATCAGCTGGTCCTCGATATCGGAGACGGGGGTCGAGGCCAGAAAGATCAGCAAGATCAACGTCACCGGGAGCGCTTTGCCTGAGCTTGAGCTTAGGCTTAGGTTCATCGCTTCACCGCTTTCCTGAGCTTTCGTCTCAACCTGCGGGTCGTGTCCCATAAGGAGACCACGCCGCCGAACAGCATCACATAGAAGCCAAGCCATATCAGGTTAATCAGCGGATGGTAGAGGAACTTGAAGGTCGCATACTTCCCCTGCTCGTAACCGGCGAGGATTGCATAGAAATCGTCGAAGCCGACTTGCACGATCGATACCTCGGTATGGGGCTCCTCCGTAAAGTTGTGGAACACCTTCGCCGGTCGCAACTCCAGATGGCGACGCTTCCCGTCAGAAACCGTCAGCTTGCCGCTCACGACCGTTTTCCCCGGCAACCGTTCCGGTTCGAGCCCGTCATAGCGGATTGTGTGTCCGGAGAACGCCACTGTCTCGCCGGGCGAGATGGTGATCGTCTGCTCGGTCTTAAACGTGCTGGAGGCCACGATGCCGACCGCCATGATGATGATACCGGCGTGGACGAGATACCCCCCGTACTTGCGGGATCGGATCCTGACCAGCTTCCATGCCGCCCGCAAAAAGCCTTCGTGTCCATGGTACTTTCTTCGAATGCCCGTCTCCTTGACGAGATCGAGCAGGATGCTCGCCGCGACGAGCAGGAAGGCTCCGTAGCCGATCGCCACCCCGAGATTCCTCAGCCAGAGATAGAAACCCACAGCGCTCAGGACCCCCACCCCGCCAGGGATGGAAAGATTTCGCCACAGGCGCGACCAAGAGGACCGCTTCCAGGCGATGAGCGGGCAGATCCCCATCAGGATAATGACGATGAGGAACAGTGGTGCGTTCACCTGATTGAAGAACGGCGGGCCGACCGTCACCTTGTTTCCGGTGACCGCCTCCGAGATCAGTGGGAAGACGGTGCCCCAGAAGGTGGCGAACGCCAGGCCCAGAAACAGGATGTTGTTGATCAGGAAGCTGCTCTCCTTGGCGAGCAACCCCTCGAAACTGCTTTCGCCTTTGAGCAGGTGGGCGCGGGTGACGATCAGGTAGATGGACACGACAGCGATCAGCGCCAGGAAGATCAGGAAGTAGCTCCCCAGGCTTTGCTCTCCGAAGGCGTGGACCGAGGAGAGGATCCCGGATCGGGTCAGGAACGTCCCGAAGATGGTGAAGAAGAAGGTGAGCGCGATCAGGGAGACGTTCCACACCTTGAGCATCCGCTTGCGTTCCTGGATCATCGCGGAGTGCAGAAAGGCAGTGGCCGTTGCCCAGGGGATGAGCGAGGCGTTCTCCACCGGGTCCCAGGCCCAGTAACCACCCCAACCGAGCTCCACGTACGCCCACTGACCTCCGAGCACAATGCCCATCGTCAAAAACAGCCAGGAGACGATCGTCCAGACCCTGGTCTTCCGCAACCATTCATCGTCGGCGCTTCGCTTGATCAACGCGGCCATGGCGAACGCGAACGGCACGCTGAAACCGACGTATCCCAGGTATTGGGTCGTCGGGTGGAAGATCATCCCCGGGTTTTGCAGCAGGGGGTTCAACCCCGCTCCGTCGGCCGGGACGAAGTCGAAGAGTTCAAACGGGGGCGAGACAAAGCTTAGGATGAAGGTAAAGAAGATGTGAACGCCGCCCAGCACCGCGGCGACCGTCGGGATGTATCGGTAGTTCTCCCGGTAACGCCACAGAATCAGAACGGTGTAGATGGACAGGATCAGCTCCCAGAACAGGAGCGAGCCTTTCTGTCCCGCCCAGAAGGCCGCGACCGTGTAAGAGAGCGAGAGGTCCCGAGACGAGTAGTTGGCCACATACTGAATCCGAAAGTCTCGGGTCACGAACAGGACCGTCAGCAACACAGAGGCGATCAGAGTCAAGAAGAAGACCGCATGGAGGCTGCGGCGTCCGACCTCGATCAGCTGCTCGTCCTCACGGCGGATCCCGTAAACAAGCGCAACCACGGCCATCACCGAGGAGATGAACGACAGGAAGACGACGATGTAGCCCAAAGTCGGCATTCAGCTTCCCTCCTCTGGGACGGACTCATACCGCGACGGGCACTTGACCAACATCTCCTCGGCGGTGAATCGATCGCCCTCCAGGTAACCGGTCACCACCACCTCGGTGCTCCTCAGGAAGTTATCGGGTTGGATCTCCCGATAGATGACCTGAAGTTGTGCTGAGCTGCCCTCGCTCGCCAGGGTGAACCGTAACATCGGGATCGTGGGGTCGTAGTTGACCGTCCCCGGAACCAGTTGCCCGCTCACCCGGATCCGCTCGGTGGGGAGGATCTCCAGATCGCTTAGCTCATCGACCTGATAGTAGTAGACGGTGGTTCCGGAGAAGCTTGAGATCAGCAGGTACCCGATTCCGATCACGATCACCGTGACCCCGACGGCCATCTGGTAGCGCTTCTTTCGGGTCTTCGCAACCATGGGATTCACCTGTTACCCTATGCCTTGGGCGCGCCGTAGATCCGCTCCAGCAGGAAGACGATATCCTCATAGGTGGCGCCGTCCGCGAGCCGGGTGCGGATGTCCTTCTGGGTGTCCAGCGCCGTCGGGCAGTGGCAATCGATCAGGACCAGATCGCAGGCGTCGCAGGTGCATTTGTATTCGCTGATTGCCTGAACGTAAACCTTCTCCTGATCCAGGGACAGCTGAATCGTGCTGGGGGGTGCTTCCCTGCGGTTTTGATTGTACAGGCCGACGACGAGCAGGATGACCACCAAACCCAAAAACCCGATGACAGAGTACAGGATTATGTTCCGCTTCCTTAGGTCTTGTCTCCCTTTCCATCTTACTTCGGCCTCCGTTGGCCTCTGGATACTCCCAATCTCTATGTTAGGTGCTCCATGGTCGATGCGCTATGATTTAGTTCAGCCAAGCGGGTGATATTGGTCATCGAGAGCGTTTCTCAGAATGGAAAGGGTCCCTGCTCCAAGTGCGAGACAGGGACCCTTCTCGTCGTTGTCTCTATCTATCTGCCAAACCGCAGTTCGTAAACACCGCCGGAGAAGGCGTGCCGCACCTGTGCATTGTCGAAGACGGCCACACCGAATAAGTAACTCTCGGACAGGTCATCGAACTGAGCATCATACGGACTGCCTGTGGCCAGCTTACGACCGATCTCCAGAGTCCACAGGCCATCCTCGTAGTACGCTTCCGCCTTCACATCCCCGCGGTCCCCCACGAAGGGAGAGACGATGATGCCGGCGATCTCATCCCCGACCTGGTAGATATCCATGAACGGGGTCTTCTCGTCGTCATAGATCCAGTATGGAGGTACCGGTTGACTGGCGGCAGTGAAGGCGGGTCGGTCTCCGGCCTGGTTGACGTTGTTGGAATAGCCTCCCTCCTGTTTGGGATCGGCGTGGCGTCCTGAGGGGGAGGTATTATTCAGGTACTTGTCGTCCAGCTGACCCACCGGTCCGGTCCGGACGGACTTCCAGTGCCACATATCTCCGAGCTCTCCTTCCGAGGCGGTACGCATGTTGCCATAGGCTTTCCCCTCACCCACGTGGCACGCCACCATGCAACCGCTCTGGTTGAAGCCTGCGATGGAGTTATCGATGTTCCACAGGATGGCAAATTTGTCTTCATAGTAGGTGTTCTCGTCGTGCTCGGCGCTTGTTGTGAGCTGTTTCCAGCTCCCATCCTCCTGTTTCTGCCAGGGGAACCGCCTCAGGCTCAGGGTTGGATCCTGCCAACGGGCGAGGAAGTAGATCGCATCGTCCGTATAAACGGCCTTCAGAGCCACCGTAGTCGATCCCATGTTGGCTCCGGCGAAGACGGGCACCTGAATGGCGTCAGCCTGAGCCCACAGATCGTCCATCCGCCCGTCGAGGGTTGGAGGGGAGGTGACTCTGACCACAGTGAGCACGTTCCCCGCCTGCTGGGATTGAGAAGCAAATCCCAGTCCTATAGCGGCTAAGAGCAGCACCACGATCCCGGCAAGATACCATCTTCTTCTGTTCATGATGAGTCTCCTTATTTGTATTTGATCTACTAAACCCACTATAAACTCACACGTCTCCAACCGCTATGTTCTAAATCACCCCCGACTATGAATTTTGACATCCTATTGGCTGATCTAGGATCGGTCTCAGTATGATTCAGGTAAGCAGATATCACCCACCCATCCACCGGCCCTGCTCAAAAATTATCCCGATTCCGACTCCAGGCTCCGGGTCGTCTTCTGGAACGCGGCAAGATGCTCCCGGTGGAGCTTGAGCCATGCCCCCGTCAGTCGCAGGAAGCCCTCGTAGAAGGGATGGGGCCGATGCGAGCGCACCCGCTCCTCAAACGCTCCAACCCATGACAGGTGCTCCACAAGGAAATCGTGTTGCGCCTGCAACAGGTGTTGGGAGCGCTCATGGGCCCCTCGCTCGCATAGGTGGCTCATGAACTGCAGCTCGAGCCCCAGCTGATCGGGAGGTTCGCGGCTGAAATCTCCACCGGACTCCAGGCCGAACTCCCGGTATCTCCTCCGAACGGCGGCCGTCGAGAAGCCCCACAAAGCTCCCTCTCGGTAAACCGACTCGTAGGGGGGTGGAGGCGAATAGTGTGGGGAGAGGCCGCGGAAGAGGCGCACGTACTCTTGCTGGAGCTCCCGCAACCGCCTCTCAACGCCCGGTTTAAGGGCCTCCTGAATGAGCTCGAGTGCCGAGACGATCCCTTCGGGAAGGGGCTCACGGCACGCGAGAAGCTCGGCGCTCCAGGCGGCGACGGCCTCAAGATAGGGACGATCCGGAGGCTGCAGGTAGGCTCGGCTGAGGAAGCGGTAGACCTTGGCCGCCTGCCTGCCAAGCCCTATGGTCAGCACCATCGCTGCAGCCCCCTCACGGCCCTTAAGCCTTGGACACCTTAACCTTCACCTGGAAAGCCTGGTCGCCCGTGAGACCGACGTAGCCCTCGCCCGAGGGGAAGATCACGTTGGGCGAGATGCCTTGATCCCTTTCCTTCGTGATGGGGTGGCTCCAGTTTCCATGGTGATGAGCGATTGCCATCACCCCCGGCATGAGGCCTTCGGTGAGCTTAGCCCGTCCTTTGACCCGGCGGGTCTCACCCGTCACGGCGTTGTGGGATTCCACCCAGACCTCATCGCCATCTCTGATGCCCTTCGCCCTCGCCGTCTCCGGGTGCAGGCGGACGTAGCTGATGGGGTCCATCGCGTTGAGGATGACGTTGTTTGCCGTGCGGGACTGCTTGTGCTCGATCTTATGGAAGCTGATCAGGGTTAGATCGTACTCCGGCGGCGACTGCATCATCGCCGGCTTCCGCCAAGTGGGAAATGGGTTGTAGTCCTGCACGTAGGGTGCGTTCACGCCCCGCTCCCGCACGGTTCGGCCCAGGCGGAGCAGGACCTCAGAGTAGAAGGCGTGCTTGACCCCGCCGTACGGTGGGTCCCAAAGATACGCATACCACTGCTGAACCGGCATCGATTTGACCAAGACCCCGTGCTCTCTAAACCACTGGAGGCTTTTGCCCTGGCTCTTCGCCCAGCGGTCGAGCGCATCCTCCAGGCTGGGCTTCTGGGCCGGATCGAGCTTCAACTCCTCCTTCAGCTTGAGTTGCCCGTTGAGCGCCTCGACGTACTGCTCCAGGATCCCGAGCTGCTCGGCCATCTCGATGTAAATCTCGGCGTCGGGCTTGGAATCGAACATCGGGGGCACCACGGGGAACCGCAGCAGCGAGACCTTCTCATACCCGGTGAAGCCGCTCAGCGGTCCCTCGTACTTGTCGATGGTGGCCGCGGGGAGCACGTAGTCGGCGCAGTAGTCGGCCGTCTCGCTCATGAACGGGTCGACCACGACCATCAGCCCCAGCCGGCTCAAGCCCCGGATAACCACATCTTGGGGCATCGAGGACATGACGGGGTTGGCCATCTGCACCCACATGGCCATCTGCTCCGGCTGGTAGGGCAGGTCGTACTTCTCGGGGTTGGCGAGCACCAGCGGGGTGATCGTGTAGCCACCGCTGCTGATCGGGAAGAACTTGGTACCGTCGAGGGAAGGGCCATCGGGGATCTCTTTGACCTTTTCGGGATGCATAGCCAAATCGATCCACTTCTTGCGGTGCTTCACGTCGGGCTTTGTGTCCTTGCCCTTGCGCGGCCGCGTGCTGCCAGCCACATCCACCGCGCCCACCAGCATTGTCACCTGGAAGGCGGCGTAGGCCACGATCGCGCCCAGCTCCTGCTGAACCACGTGGTAGAAGCCAATGCCCACCGGCCGATACGGAACCTCCACGCCCTCGATGGTGATCGTCTTCCCGATCTGGGCCTTCTCGCCGAACTCTGTGGCTATTTGACGGATCTTTTCCGCGGCCACGCCACATTTTTCGGCCGCCCACTCGGGCGTGTATTTGGCAATGTGTTCCTGGTACAGCTGGAAGGCTGTCTTGTACTCCACCCCGTTGATCGCATAGGTGCCGGTGAGCGCGGGGTCGGCCACCTCCTCATGGGGCCAGGCCTGCCCGGCTGCGGGATCCCAGACCAGCTCCTTGCCGTCCTGGATGAGCAACAGCCCATCCGGCCCTACGAGCACCGGGGCGTTCGTGAACTTCTTCAGATACGGCTCGTCAAGGTAACCCTTCTCGACCAAGACGTTAGCCATGGCCAGCCAGAAGGCCAGGTCCATTCCGGGCTTGATGGACACCCACTCATCGACCAGGTGGGCGCCCCCGCGGATCAGGGGGTCCAGCGCAACGATCTTCATGCCCCGTCTTTTTGCTTCTATGATCTGCTGGGGCCAGGTGATCTGGCAGAGGTGTGGCCCGCCAGCCTGCGTGATGTTCCAGCCCCAAGCGAGGAAATACTCGCAGTGCTTGAAGTCCACTTCGGCACAGCCGTGCTGGTCGAAGATCAACTCCTCCGCCCGGTAGCCCGCATCGGAGCAGGTCGCCCCGTGACCGTACTTGTTGACGGTGCCGAACGCTTTATTAAAGGCCTCGTGGTGCCAATACTTCGCCTTCTTCCGTCCGACCTGCCAGATGAAGCGCCGAATGTCGGTCTCCTTGATCTCCTTGAGCTTGGCCGCGATCTCGCTCAATGCCTGATCCCAACTGATCTCGATCCACTGGCCCGGTTGGCCCTTGGGGTTCGTCCGCTTGAGGGGGGCCTTCACCCGATAGGGGTCGTAGAGCGAAGCGATCTGGCTCTGGCCCTTGGGGCAGAGGGCTCCGTGGGTGCGCGGCTCATCCGGATGCCCTTCGAACTTGATGACGCGCCCCTCCGCCTTCCAGGCGAAGAGTCCACAGTCCTGCTTGCCGATCCAGCAGGCGCTCGGGATGATCTCCTTCAGCTCCTCCTTCAACACGGGAGCCTCCTGGAAGGCCCAAACAGACCCATCCTTCAGCATACCTCCCATCAGGGCGGCGGCGGTGGCAAAACCCGTGGCCTTCAGGAAGCCGCGCCGAGAGATCTTGGTGGTGAGCATCGTTGTACCTCCTTCTTCGCTTGGCATCAGTGCCAACGTTGGCACTCCTTGGGCGTGTCGCTCAGGTAATAGACCTGAGGCTCAGTACCCCGATATTCCCGGATCCTTAAGACTTGGGCGTGCTCCTCCCGTAGGGTTTGGGAGACGAAGCTCTCCGGGTCGTTAAGGTCGCCGAAGTAGATGGCCCGGCCGATGCAGGTTGTCACACAGGCCGGCAGGATGCCCGCCTCCAGCCGATGCAGGCAGAAGTGACACTTCCTGGGGGAACCGCTGACCTCTTCCCGGGTCCACTTCCGATTGTATTCGTAGGTGGGCCGGGTCCAATCAGGTTTGTCGGTCCAGGAGCGGCCGTCGTCGTAGTAGAGCGCCTGGCGGTAGGGACAAGCACGGGCCGCAGCCTCGAAAACCTCTCTCCCCTGAGCATAGGCCTTCTCGTAATCGATCGTTACGATCCCGTCGGGCCGCTGCTTGAAGCTCCCTGGGACGACCGCGTTCGCTGCCGCCACGCAGGGGGGCCGGGCACACTGCATGCAGTTGGCCGGCATGAAGACCGGCCGGACTTCCCCTAGGCGGGGATGAGTCCACTCGACGCTGGGGACCGTCCGGTAGGCCACGCCGGGCGGGAGCACGTTCTCTAGAATGCAGGCTGCCTCGCAGGCGCGGCAACCCACACATCTGCGAATATCGATGACCATCGCCCAGCTGCGTTGTTCCACAGGCTTGGCCAGGGCGCGCTGCAGGTCCTGGCGCATTTGGACCAAGGGGTCCGCAGCAGCTTTGGTTTGAGCTAATTCCATATCAAAAGCCTCCTTGCCTCAATAGGCCGATATCATCTCTATTATTCGTTTAAACTTCCCAAGGGTCTATGACAGTAGTCATGGAGAAAGAGAGGTTTTATTCATTGAGAAATTTGATCGGTGTTGAAGAGGGAGATGAGTCACGTCAGCTTGAGGGGCAACGGTACCCAGACCATGATCAGCGTCTTCGGAACCGATCGGTGAAGATGAAGATATAGAAAACTTCGCTCCACTTCATTAAAATCGATGGTAAAGATCACGACTCGGCGGTCTGGATCAAAGCTGAGGAAGGGGGCTCATGAATATGGACTCGGTCTTGACGAAATTCCCATGCCCCGTGGTGAGCATCATCGGCCATAAGAACATGGGCAAGACGACGCTCATGCAGGGGCTCATTTCGCATTGGACCCAACGGGGACTGCGCGTCGGGGCGTTGAAACACACGCACCACGGCTTTCAGATGGACCGTGACGATACCGATAGCAGAAAATTTCAACGGGCAGGGGCGATTGCGGTCGGGGTGGTGGGTCCGACGAAAGTCGCCTACATTGAACAGCTCGAAAAGTCCTGGGAGGCAGAGGATATCCTGAACCGTTACTTTCAAGGGTGTCAGCTTGATTTCCTGCTGTTAGAAGGTTTCAAAAGCCGAGCCTTTCCCAAAATCGAGGTGTATCGACCCGAGGCCACAACGGAACCTCCACTGGCGTTGCCTGGCACATTGGCGCTGGTCACTACTGCCGTGGATTCGCCCGCTTTAGAAGGGATTGAGTGCGAAATCTTGCCGTTTGAACCGGTGAAAGCGGCGAAGTTCATCGAAAAAGCGAAAGAAATGGGCAAAATTTATCGGATAAATGCATAAAACAACTTATAGGAATCCCTCCGGTGATATGACGACAGTCAGCTTGAGGCGTGATGAGCGTCATTGCACTGGGTCAGGGGGGATGCTAACCTAAATAGGACTTCATCAGTCCCATTTTGGAGAGATCATGACGCTGACCAAGCGGAGCGATTACGGGCTGAGGGCGGCGCTGGAGCTGGCGGCGCACTATGATCAAGGGCCGCTTTCGGCGCACCGGATCGCGAAACGGAGCGGTCTGCCGGAGCCGTTCGTCAAGAAACTCCTGCAGCAACTGGTCGTCGCGAACGTGGCGCGGTCGCTGCGTGGGCGTGGTGGGGGATATGTTTTGGAGAAGAGACCTGATGAGATCTCACTGCGTGAGGTTCTGGAGGCGTTTGAAGAGCTGGCCCCGGTGAGCTGCCTGCGGCAGATCCCATCTGAGACAGCCCCATGCACCGTGGAGCTCGTGGAGACAGATTGTCCCACCCGCGCCGCCTGGAAGGTCGTGGACCGCCGAGTGCGCGTCGCACTGGAAACGGTCACGCTGGCCGATTTGCTGGAGGAGGTGCGTGCCCGGAGCTTGACGTTGGAAAGGTCCACCCATGCTTGAGGCGCTCAACATCCCGGCGACGGCGACGAAGACGTTGGCCCTGGTGGGCCAGCCCAACGTGGGCAAGAGTCTGATCTTCTACCGGCTGACAGGCCGCTATGTGAGCTGCTCCAACTACCCCGGCACCACCGTGGAACTCTACCGGGGAAGCGCTCAGATCGGTGATCAAACCTGGCAGGTGCTGGACACCCCTGGCGTGGTGAACCTGGCCTCGGCCTCGCAGGCCGAACAGGTGACGCGCGATCTGCTGCTGTTCAGCGGCGTGGACACGGTGATTCAGGTGGCCGACGCCAAGAACTTGGAGCGCACCCTGACGCTGTTGATCCTGCTCGTTGAACTGGGTCTTCCGCTGGTGCTCGATTTAAATTTGGCCGATGAACGCCGCGCCCGCGGGCTGGACTACTCGGTGGCGGAGCTAGCCCGGCAGTTGGATGTCCCGGTGGTGGAGACGGTGGCCACTACGGGAGAGGGCCTGGAAGCATTGCGCGAGGTGGTACCCCAGGCACAGGCCCCCCGGCTCAGGGTGGACTACGGCCCGGAGCTGGAGCCGACCATCGCGGCGCTGGAGGATATGGCCGTGGTGCCAGCTCACATCCAAGCGCGTGGCCTGGCCGCCTTGCTCCTGGCACTCTCACCTCAGGATGCCCAAGCCCTGCTGGGGAAGTTAGGCCTATCCCCGGAGGGACGGCAGAGAATCAAGTGCTTGTTAGCCGAAGCCCATGCTGAAACCCCACGGCTCTTCTACGAAATCGCCCTGGCACGCCAGCAGACCGTAGGCCGAGTTCTGAGGGGAATCTCGCTCCGCCGGATCGAAGATCCAGCGGGTCAAGCGAGCGTCTCCGGCGAGGTCGCTCCCCGTTGGGGTGAGCGTCTCGGCCGCTGGACGGTTCACCCTCTGTGGGGTATCTTCATCCTACTCGGCGTGCTTTACGGAATGTACCAGTTCGTGGGGTATCTGGGCGCGCAGGTGTTGGTGGGTTGGCTGGAAGGGACGGCCTTCGGCCAGTACATCAACCCTACGCTCATCGCCCTGACCGAGCGCTACGTGCCTGTCCCGTTTTTGCAAGATCTGCTCGTCGGAGAGTACGGCGTGTTCACGATGGCGTTGACGTACTCGTTGGCGCTGATTTTGCCGATTGTGATCACGTTCTTCCTGGCGTTCGGCTTCCTGGAGGACTCCGGCTACCTCCCCCGCCTGACCGTCATGGCCCACCGCCTGTTCCGCAAGATGGGCCTCAGCGGCCAGGCGGTGCTGCCTATGATCCTGGGGTTGGGCTGCGACACGATGGCCACGGTGACGACGCGCACCTTGGAAACGCGCAAAGAGCGAGTGATCGCCACACTGCTGTTGGCCTTGGGCGTGCCCTGTTCGGCGCAGTTGGCCGTGCTGTTGGCGATGTCAGCGGCGGTCTCATCCTGGGTGTTGATCGGCGTGCTGGGGACCGTGGGCGTGCAGATGTTGATCGTGGGTCGCCTGGCCGCCCAACTTCTGCCGGGGAAGTCCTCCGCGTTTGTCATGGAGCTGCCGCCGCTGCGCTGGCCCCAATGGAAGAACATCGCGGCCAAGACCCGACTGCGGCTAGTCTGGTACGTCAAGGAGGTCGTGCCGCTGTTCGTCTTGGGCACCGTGGCGCTGTTTACACTGGAGAAGATCGGGATTCTAGCGGCGTTTCAAGCTTTGGCACGCCCCGTGGTGGAGGGCCTGTTTGGTCTGCCCTCCCAGGCGACTTCGGCGTTCATCATGGGCTTCTTCCGCCGTGACTACGGCGCCGCCGGGCTATACCAG
>JBHIAT010000015.1:0-34518 GCA_046758705.1 Bipolaricaulia bacterium | reverse complement strand
TCCGGGGCATCTATCCTCACCTTTCCGCCATGATCTCTTCAACCCAGTGCACGACGCTCTCCGCGATAGTCACCGCTTCTTCGTACTCTTCGCGGGTGACCGGCTCGGAAAGACCAGGATAGCGGGTCACAACTGCGTAGCGCGTAAGTCTCATCGCCTGTTTGATAGCCTCGGGAACCACCTGTCCGGCTCGCTCCATCACCCGCGTCAAAAGTTCTGAAAGATCATGCACGTAAGGGAACCGCATCTTGTTCTGGATCAGCAGAGCCTTGATCGCTCTTTCGGCCGCCTGCTGGGCATCGAAGCACAGGTCTTCCAAATATACGCCGGGGATCTCGCTCTTGGCTCGTATCAGATTGCTCCTGGCCCGGTTCAACCATTCCCGGGGGTCATCGGGTGGCAACTGTTCCACGTTTGTAGACAACCTGTCCTTCCCGTAAAGCGGGTTCTATGACCAGACAGAAAGCGTCTCGATAGCGCTCAACATCCTCCGGAGTCACCACGATCACATCGACCGCCTGCCCCACTCCGAACAGGCTCATGTAAATCTCCTCCGTCAGGCGACCTCGGTGATAATCGCCAGCCTTCACCACCAGCAGGTCCAAGTCGCTATTCGGCCCCATCTCTCCCCGAGCGGCCGATCCAAACAAGATGATCTCCTCCGGCTCCGCCACTTCGACGATGCGCTGGATGATCTCAGCCAGTCGTTCGCGCACTGCCTGTGCGACTTCAGCTCCCTCCCTCAGAGGTTCCTCCGCGTTCAAACGGCCTCCCACATCATCCTCCCCGGTCTCAGGCCACTCCAAGACCAGCTCCTGACCTTCCGTCCGCAGCACCGGCACCCGGTCCGTCTTGGACGCGACGACCTCTATCCCCTGCTCTAAACACGTCAGCCGACAGACGTCCACCAAATCGGCATCGCCCTCGAGGGCCACCTGGGTGTAACCCGCCCGGTTGATCTGCGTTAACAGTCGCCGAGCTTGCCCGCGCGTCTCCCGGTACAGCTGCATCGAGCGCCGCACGTAGTCTTTCGTCAGTCTGGCTTTCTCCGCCATCCCCTGAGGGGTGAGCAGATACCGCCAGTGCCACTGGCCAATGCGCTTCACCTTGACGTAGCCCTGGGCCGCCAGGCGTTTAAGGTGCCAGTTAACGGTGCCGACTGCCACCCCAAGTCGGGCGGCCAAGTCCACTTGTCTGGCCTCCGGCTCCTGCTCTAAAGCCTCTAGAAGTTTGAGTTCACGGATCTTCTCGGACGTCTCTTCGTTAGACATATTGGTTTTAATTCAACGATTGAATTCAATGACTGAATAATAGCATAGCAGGGCTGAGTTGTCAATAATCAAGCTTGATGTGGTTTTCATCTAAAGTTCGGAAGTTAGCATTCCATTCAGCAGCAGGCTCATCAAGCGTGTTGCCATGAAGCGATCTATGGTCCTGGTCATCTCCACACCACCAGGCTTTTGACATCGGACCGTTTTCCGCCATCGGTGATGACGGCGTAAAGATAAAGGCCGTTGGGCAGCTTACGGGCGTCGAACGTCATCGGGAGCCCGGGAGCAAGGATCTCCTGCCGATCGACGAGCGTCCCGGCAACGTCGAAGATATACAGGGTCGCGCCCGTAGTCCCCTCCGGCAGTTTAAAGTAGAAGGTGGCAAAGTCGACGACCGGGTTAGGCCCGTGGTTGACCAAACCGTCGAAGGTTTTGGCGATGATGGGAACCTCACTAGTTATCTCAAATGTATCGATCATCTCACCGGCGATATTTATAAATTCGCCACGGGCTTTGCGAGGATTGCCATCGACATGAAAGGTGATAAATAAGACACCATATTGAGCTCCCTGGTCAGAGGTATCAATCTTGGCCCACTCACCTTTACAGCCATAGGGATAGGTAGTAGGTAAACAACGATCTTGATTTCTGATGCTTGCACCCCCCAGCCCCGAAACGAAAACAAAGGAAGCACCGGGAGCCACCCGTGCCCTGGTCACCATAGGTATTAGGGTTCTGAAAGGCAAAGGTATGAGAGAGAAAGGTGAGCAAAAGAAGGGTTAAAAGAAACAACCTGGCAGCTACAATCTTGATCTTAAGGATCACAGCCCATTGACCACGAGGTAACCCAAGATCACACCGAAGATGAGCCCTATCCCGATCTGTCTCAAGACCTCTTTTATGGGGCCCCTCTGAGCACCACTGAACACGAGGTAACCTGAGATCAGAATGAGAACGAACCCTATCCCGATCTCTTGCATGGTCATGGGAACCCTCCGAGCGCCACGGGGTCATCTAAGGAACCCAGGTTAGTCCATAGTCGGTTAGTCCATGGTCGGTTAGTCCATGGTCCGTGGTCGGTTGGTCCATAGTCAGATAGTCCATGGTCAGATAGTCCGTAGTCCATGGTCGGAGAGCTTAACCACCTGGCAGACGAGACAGTGCTAATAAACATCCCCTCTTGGACCGATGGCACGGATATACACCACCCGTTCATCTTTGAAAATGGTGTATACAACCCTCAATTGCCCCACACGGAATCGATAGTTGCCGGAAAGTTCTCCACGCAGCTTCTTGATGCGAGGATGAGGTGGGAACGGATCCTTTTCCAGATCTTCAAAGCAAGTCTCCAACTGTTTGGCAACATCAGGATCGCACTTCTCATAATACTTTCGAGCCGATCGAGAAAGCCGAACTTCATAGGTCGTTCCGCTTGACATCGCGCCAGGCAGCCGTTTTCCCCTTTTGCCAATCCTCCTCCGAACTGCGTATCTGCTCCATCATATCCTTGTCCTTGAGGACTTCCATGGTCGCTTCCCATTCGCTCATACGTTCGAGAAGAGGCTTGAGGTCTTCAATGAGTTCATCGGACAACTGATCGATCAG
This sequence comes from Bipolaricaulia bacterium, assembly GCA_046758705.1. Lineage (GTDB taxonomy): Bacteria > Bipolaricaulota > Bipolaricaulia > JBHIAT01 > JBHIAT01 > JBHIAT01. The sequence continues at coordinate 31,642 of JBHIAT010000015.1, read as the reverse complement.
CTCCTTGATTTCTTCTTTGATGTGAGTCATGGTATTTTTCAATCACCCCCGTCAATCTCCTTTCAACCGTGTTTGTCATTCCAATTATAGGGAATCGCAAACCTGTTTGCGCAACTATAGGGCGGTCGTTGCCTCTTACTCTTAGCCAATGGACGTTATATACCCCGAAATAGATTTCGTTTGGCCTCCTCAATGTGCTCCTCCGAGATATCTCCACCCCGCACACTCCCAAAGAGGGAGGGCTTCTGTGGGCGAGAAGGCTCAGCCGTGATCGCCAAATTCTGAATAAGATCCCGCTTGAGTTGCTCCAGCTCGCGCTCAAGCCGTTCGACCCGCTCAAGTAGTTCATGGGCTTGGGTTCCCATCCTACAGCACCTCTTCTTCTGTCTAGATAGTCCTTAGCCAGTCGGTCCTAAGTCAAATGGACACCGGTTTGTTGTTGTTGCATCAAAATTAACCTTCCGCTCGGACCTCCTCGAGCCCCTTCTGGTTAGTCCACAGTCCGTAGTCAAGTAGTCCATAGTCAGATAGTCCATAGTCCATAGTCGGTTGGTCCATAGTCCATATTCATATAACCTCTATCTCCTACGATAGAAGCTCTATTAGCCTTTCAACAGAGATCCCAGCTTTTCTCAAGATTCCTCTAAGGGTGCCCGGCTTCAATGTCTTGCCCTTGTGAACAGGGACAGGGAAAGTCACTTTCTCTTCCTCGACATACTTTCTCACCTGTACGTGGCTCCCTCGCTGTCTTGCGACCTCAAACCCTTCCTTTTGCAAAGCTTTCACCAGTTCCTCTCCAGTAATCCGGGGAAGTTTAGGCATGGATTTCTAATTTAAGATCCCGATGCTCTACTTTCCTCAACCTGAGGTTTTGGATTCCGATTTCTTCGATATGGAGTTCAGCCGCCTCTCTCAGATTGGCGAGGGCATCCTCAAGGTCCTCTCCTTGAGTGTAGATGTCCAACTCAGGGCAGTAGACCGTATACCCTCCCTCCTCTTCCTCAATCAATTCCGCCGTGATCTCGATCACTCGCGTCTCCATCGGGCACCTCCTGGTTTATAGTCCATGGTCGGTTAGTCCATAGTCAAATGGTCCGTGGTCAGTTGGTCCTTAGTCCCTAAGTTTCGGCCATATAGGTCGTTCCGCTTGACATCGCGCCAGGCAACCGTTTTCCCCTTTTGCCAATCCTCCTCCGAACTGCGTATCTGCTCCATCATATCCTTGTCCTTGAGGACTTCCATGGTCGCTTCCCATTCGCTCATACGTTCGAGAAGAGGCTTGAGATCTTCAATGAGTTCATCGGACAACAGAGATATCCCTACCCTGGACGCTCCCAAAGAGGGAGGACTTCTGCCGGTGAGAGGGATCGGCCGTGGTCGCCAAGTTTTGAATAAGATCCCGATTGAGCTGTTCGACCCGCTCAAGCAGTTCATGCGTAGCTTGTGCTCCCCTCACTTCCTCTCCCTCGATATACTTTCTCACCTGTACGTGGCTCCCTCACTGCCTTACCAGTGAGTTGTTGTAATCCTCCTCGACATCGGATCACTTGGAGTTCATGACTGCTTCCCACGCAAAGCTTGTTCAAGGGCTTGGATGAGGGCCGGATCTACATCGGCGATCTCGGCGACCGCTCGTATCGGTGAGGGCAACGGCTCCTGCCAGAGCCAATCTACTTGCAACCAGAAGTCTGGGACGACCCGAGAGTGATAGATCCCACTCGGTTCAGAGTCGGTCAGTCGATAACGTCCATCTTCACCAAGTATGTAGAAGTCAGCGCGTCGCTCCTCTGGATCCAATAACCAGTACTCCTTCACTCCCCCCAACTCATACTCGGCAAACTTCTCGCCGCGATCGCGCAAGCGGCTCTCGGGGGAGATGATCTCCACCACCAAGTCGGCCGGGCCTTCCAAGTAGGTCTCCTTCAGGAGATCCAGCCGCTCCTTGGCCACGAACAGGAGATCCGGTTCGCGGCCTGGAAGTTCGGGCCCCGTCTTCATCTGGAACGGCGCGCTCAGCACCACCCCAAGTTCCTGCTGTTTAACAAAGATGCCCAGAACCTGTGTGAGAAAGTCGGCCAACTCTTGATGTTTCCTTGATGCAGGTGCTAACACGATGACCTCCCCATCGACCCACTCCGCCCAGGTGTCTTCATCGCACCACTCCAGGAATTCTTCGTAGGTGAGTTTCTCCGTCGGTACCTCAACCTTGGCCATTCTCATCTGACCTCCCAAGCATCTATACGCTGCTCAATTATAATTATTATACAACATAGTCCGTAGTCGGGTGGTCCATCGTCTATAGTCGGTTAGTCCATCGTTTATGGTCGGTTGATCTGTAGTCAGTTGGTTCTTAACTCTTGGTCTGTTTGCAAGCATCATCAGACTCTGTTGACTACCAGCATCATGGGAGCCAATCAGCCTCGCGTCCCCGATGATCACAACTTTACTGCCCTCAATGTTCATGCCCATCCTTCCCGTTCAAAAACTCTCCAAAATTTTAACTGAAAGATGCCTTTTCGTCCGAGAAGGTTGAAACCGATCCCCAGTCTCTCCGAAAAACCGACTTGAGTGACATCCTCCCGGCATTAAACATGCCGGGCATCCCGTCGTTGGAATGCCAGCGTCCACCTGGTCGTGGACGGTTGAGGTTTGAAGGAAAACGGTGCAAGCGTCGTTCTCCGGCTACGAGTCGGCAGATCATCGTCTGCGACAAGACCGTGCCACACGGCTGATTCAAACTCTTTGAGAAAGTTGAAGGTGCTCTGGACATCCCTCGGACACCGAAAAGTCTTCCGTGTCGTAGACCTGCCGTAGCGCTTCCTTCCAGCGTTCCGGTGGCGCCAGCTGCACCGCCCTCGCCAGACCTTCATTCGTCAACAACAAAGCCAGCAACCGCGCTCTCGTATCGTGACGATGCGGAGGGTCAAAGAGATAGCCGTCCACCAGTTCAAATTTCTCCGGCACTCCTGCAAAGTACTGCTCGTCAGTGATCGGTGCCGGTAACACATCAGGCATCGACCGGGTTTCTTCCATCTTGTTTCTCCTCCTCGCCCATATGTCCACTTCCACTTCAGTCTACGGAGGTATGACGAGTTCTGACAAGCCAGGCGGGGCTTTAGGAATCCTCGGTGTCGTAGGCCTGTTGAAGTGCTTCCCGCCAGCGCTCCGGAGGTACCAGCCGAACGACGCTTATCAACCCCTCGTTCTTCAAGAGGGCGGCCAACAGCTTCCGACGCCCCTCGTGCATTTCCGGGGGGTCGAGGAGATATCCCTCGTACAGCTCTAGCTTCTCAGGCGTCAACGCATGGTACTCCTCAGAGGTCAGGGATTGGGGATCCATGCCAGGGACGGGCAATTCGAAACCCATTTTGATTCCAGCCCTCCTTGAGTTGCTTCCAACTCGATCTGCATGCTCCTTAGCTATGAAGAAGATGTCGGGTTCGCGGATCTTCCCCGGCCAGAGGCGCACCGGTAGCGGAACAATGTGCACCTCTCCCAGATTGTTCAGTGGCTTCACTGTGATTCATCATAAGGAGATCTGTTGAGGGTTGTCAAACGGAGATACAAACAACCTTCTATTCGTAGTGGGGTTTTTATGCCATGACCGATCACATCATGCTCGTTAACTTCCCAATCAGTATTTCAACAGCATTTTGGTTGTATCCCCCAGGGATGATAATATCCGCATATCGTTTGGAGGGTTCTACAAATTTCAGATACATGGGATGGACCGTTTTGAGATATTGCTCCTTGACATCTTCAAAGCTCCGCCCTCGTTCCTTTATATCTCGTTCGAGTCGACGGAGAATGCGGAGGTCAGCGTCTGTATCAATATAAATCTTATAATCCAGTATTCTGCGAATTTCCTCGTTTGCCAATACCATAATCCCTTCCAAGATAATGATCGGCACCGGGTTGATTCTGATCGTTTCCGACTTCCGAGTATGAGTGGTGAAATCGTAGACAGGACGGTCTATAGGTTCCCCGCTCTTCAAACAGTTGAGATGATGTAAGAGAAGCCCGTTCTCAAAAGCTTCTGGATGATCATAGTTGATTTGTGCCCGCTCCTCTGGGAGAAGATGGCTACGATCTCGATAATAGGCATCCTGTGGGATGATTACGGCCTTAGATTCTCCTAACTCCTGTTGCAACGCTTGTGCGATCGTTGTCTTCCCAGCTCCTGTACCGCCCACAATCCCAATGATCCAAACTTTATCATCTGGTTTAGAAGCTGTCATGTTACTTTTGCTTTGTGCCTCATCTCAGGTGCATTCCCCTCGGGCCACTTCAAGACCAACTCCCGCTCCGCTACTCGCAACACCGGCACTCGGTCTATCGTCATCTGATCCATAGTCCATGGTCGGTTGGTCCATGGACTATGGATTATCTGAACTATCCATCCATAAACCCTTTCCTCTCCAGGTGCAACAGGATTTGATGCGCCGCCTCCTCGGAGCTCATCTTTGAAGTGTCCACCACTACATCCGGGTTCTCCGGCGGCTCGTAAGGATCATCAATCCCGGTGAAGTCTTTGATCAGACCCGCCCGGGCCTTTGCATAGAGGCCCTTCCTGTCCCTCGCCTCGCACACCTCAAGGGGGGTAGATACGTACACCTCGATGAAGCCGCCGTACTGGCTGATCATCTCGTGCACTTCACGCCGCGTGACCTGGTAAGGCGCGATCGGGGCACAGATGGCAACACCCCAGTTCTTCGTGATCTCGCTGGCCACGAAGCCGATGCGCTTGATGTTCAGGTCGCGGTCGTGCTTGGAGAAGCCCAGCTCGCTTGACAGGTTCTTCCGGACGATGTCACCATCCAAAAGCGTCACCGGCCGGGTTCCAATCTCCATCAGCTTCGCCATGAGGATGTTAGCAATGGTGGACTTCCCCGCCCCCGACAGACCGGTGAAGAAGACGGTGAACCCCTGCTGAGCCCGCGGCGGATATGACCCGCGCAGCTCGGCGATGACCTCCGAGTAGGAGAACCACCCCGGCACCTCGAGGCCCTCGCGGAGACGACGGCGGAACTCGGTGCCGGACAGGGAGAGAACCCTGGCTCTGTCAGACACCTCAGAGTGAGGCATGTACTGGGCCAGGTCCTCCACGTAAACCATCTCCTCAAAAGCCACCATCTTGATTCCGAGCTCCTGTTCATGCTCGCCTACGAGCTCCTGGGCTGCGTAGGGCGGGTAGAACGGGTTGCCGTTCCCGTCCTTTCCTGGGCCGGAGTGATCCCGGCCTACGATGAAGTGGGTGCATCCGTAATTCTTCCTGATGATAGCGTGCCACAGGGCCTCACGGGGTCCCGCCATCCGCATCGCCAGTGGCAGGAGGCTCAACAGGGTCGTCTGCTCAGGGTAATGCTCAAGGACCGCCTGGTAACAGCGTACCCGGGCGAAGTAATCCACATCCCCAGGGCTGGTCCGGCCCACCACAGGATGGATGAGCAAGTTTGCCTCAGCCTTCATCGCGGCCCGCTTCGTTAACTCGACGTGAGCACGGTGCATCGGGTTCCGCGTCTGAAAAGCTACGACCCTGCTCCAACCCAGCTTCTTAAACAGGTCGCGCAGCTCCGCCGGGGTGTGTCTCAGATGCTTAAACGTATGATGGGGCGGAAGTTCCAACCCCTCCAGAGATCCGCCTATGTACACAGGATGGGTCTGATGGAAAAGGTGGAAGACGCCCGGGTGTGCCTCGTCCGTGGTGCCGTAAACGAGTTGTGCCTCGTCGTTGAAATCGGGCTTCCACATGTCCGTAACGGTCAACACCGCCAGAACCATGCCCTCCGGGTGACGAAGCGCCACCCGGTCACCACCTGACACCTCCCCGGCAAACGCCTCGGTCACATCCAGCGTGATCGGGATGGGCCAGAGGGTGCCATCCTCTAATCGCATTTCCTTGCAAACGGAGTCGTAATCAGCCTCTCCCATGAACCCCTCTAACGGGGAAAAGGCTCCGTTGAGCAAAAGCTCAATGTCCAAAACCTGATGCTGGGTCAGATCCCACGAAGGCAGATACACCGACTCCTCCTTCAGCCTTTCTACGCTCTCCTTATCCACCAATCGTTGCTTCAAGGTGCCCCCGTGGGGCGGTATGAGTTTCATCATGCAAAATTAAAATGTTCCCTAACCGCCGGAAATGTCAAGCTCGCGCCTTTTTAATGGCAGCAAGCACCTCGTATGGGATCGAGAGATTTCCCCTCCCGGTCCCGAGTTTGATCGCCCGCTTGGAAGCGCCGTGAAAATCACTCCCGCCTGAGATAAGCAGGTCAAGTTCCCTGGCCAGCCCCAACAGATAGGAGACGTCTTCCGGCGTGTGGTCGCTGTAGTAAACTTCTATCCCATCGAGGCCGTAGGTTTTAAGCTCGGTAACAAATTCCTTTAAGTCCGACGGTGGCAGATCAAGGGTGATCGGATGGGTAAGGATCGCAAAACCGCCGGCATCATGGATCAGCTCCACCGAGTCTTTCAGAGATAGCCGCGCCTTATCGACGTAGGCTGAGGCGCCCTTTTTCAAATATTTATCGAATGCCTCCTGTACCGTTGACACATAGCCGTGGTTCAGGAGCGCCTGTGCGATATGTGGCCGGCCTATTTGGCCGAAGCCGGCAATTTCCTCGACCTCGGCCATCGTGATCGGGCAGCCGAGATCGGACAACTTTCCGATGATTTTAGGATTGCGATTCGCCCTGGCTTTCTGCAGAAATCGGAGGGTCTGTTTCAGGCGCTCGTTCGTTCTGTCGATATATAGGCCGAGCATGTGACAGGTCCCCGGCTGGAACTCGGCGCTTATTTCCAGTCCCGCGACCAGCTCTAACCCCGACTGTTTGGCAGCCCTCTCTGCTTCTTCCAGGCCGTCGATGGTGTCGTGGTCGGCCACCCCCAAAGCTTCCAATCCGATTTCAACGGCGTGGTTCACCAGTTCCGTTGGGCTCAAGGAACCGTCAGAGGCGGTCGTATGCGCGTGCAAATCGATCAATTCAGGTGCCTCGGCGTTCAAAACGCGTGTTTATCCCGTTTCCCATCCGCTTCAACCGTTATCTCCCTCCGTAATTATTGTGGATTCGTCATTATTGTAGAACAACGCTTCGATCGTCTCCACAATCCTTCTGGCCGCTTCATCAACGCTTAGAAGGTGGCTATCGACGGTGATCTCCGGCCTGGTGGGAACCTCATAAGGCACATTGACACCGGGAACGGTCGCGTTGGGGGCGTTCGCTTTCTCGTAGACATTCTCGGGTGCAGATCCGCGATCCCCCCCGCTGTCACGATCCATGCATATCTCCAGTGGACATCGGATATAGACCTCGATGAAGTTCGGGATCAGGGATCGGGCAAGATCCCGGTATCGTTGCCGGTTCCCGGTCGCATCGATGATCACATTTGTGCCCGTTTCCACCAACAGCTTCGCCATACACGCGAGCGACGCATAGACGATCTCCCGCTCTGCCTCGGAGTACGTCGGCTTCGGTGTGATCACCTTTCTGATCTCATCCAGCTCCAGTATCTTTGCCTCGATACCCTGCTCCACCAGCAGCTGCTTCACCCGTCTCGCACGCGCCGTCTTGCCGCATCTCGGCAGTCCGGTGATCCATATGGCCCAGCTCATGATCTAAAAATAGGGAGGGAAGGGTTAAGCCTCCAGGTATTCGTTCACATCCTCGGGATTGAATTTGTCGAGTTTCAGCAGGTTGTTGATGAAGTTAAACAGTTTGATCCTGACCTCCGGCTCCAGATGTGGGTACCAGATCGGAGATGCCACGACCAACCCCCTGAAGACGTAGAAGGGTTGGATCACCTCCAGGATCTCCTCATCCCCGGTACGGCGTAAGTAATCGGTGAAAAATAGCTCGTAGAGCCTCTTAAACCCGTCCTCCAATCTCCCATATCTCTGCAACGAGAAGAACAGATAATTGATGGTCATCGCGGTCAGATCATCGGCCGCCTCCCCCCACTCCCCACGACTCCGATCCAACACCGAAAAGTCGGTTCCCTCCCTGAAGAGCACATTCCATGGATGATAATCCCCATGAACCTGGCACAGCCGATCCGTTCTGCTTTTGAGCTTCCATCGCCAGGCAACGCACTCCGTCTCGATCTGCTGTAGTTGGTTCCAGGATATGAAGTCGAGATCCTCGGGGTAAGAGTCTGTCAGACCCATGATACACTCTCCGTGGCCTAACAGTTCGCGGACTCTTCTGATGTAGAGCGCAGGGGCGTCTTTTCGAACCGAGTGGATCTCTGCCAGATAGGAAGATAGCGCGATCACCCGTTCCTCGTCCAACCCCGTGATCCCGTCACGCATGATCCGCTCCAGGTCGTGAAAGTACTCCTGCCCTTCAGCCTTTTCCATAATAATGAAGTACTCTTCCGCCGTCCCGGTGGATTTCAACTCGCCATCGTCGGTAAAGCAGCCAACGTCCAGGGATCGCACATGTTTGGGCAGCTTATTGAATGCCAGGTGTTGCCACAGCAACACCTTAGCCCTATCCGAAACATGATTATGCCCAAATATATCTGGCTTCATCGAGGAGAGCACCACGGAGCGCTCCTCCCCCTCGACGACGAAGTCGATGAGATAAGGTTTCCCATAGCCGAACCCCTTCAGCTTCCGCTCACCTGAGGAGACGGAAAGCGCCCCACCGATTTCGTGCATCCGGATCACCTTGGCACTCGGCCCAAAGAACCACTTCAGATATTTCTCAACCTTTTCGATGTGGAGATCCATCTTGGCTCAAGTTCCTAAAGCCCACGAGCGTAGATATTCCTGTTGTTCTTCAGTCAACCTCTCAATCTCGATGCCCAGACTCTCCAGTTTCAACTCGGCGACCGAGTGATCGATATCAGTGGGTACCGGATAGATCTGGTTTTCCAGCCCAGAGGCATGTTCAACGATATACCGAACGGACAACGCCTGATTCGCGAAGCTCATATCCATGACCTCTGGAGGGTGTCCGTAGGCGGAGGCGAGGTTGACCAGCCTCCCCTCCGCTAACAGGTAAACCTTCCGGCCGTCCTCCAGGATGTATTCAACCACGTCCTCACTGAGGGCCCGGATATCGGTCGCCAGCTCTTCCAAATCGGGTATCTGGATCTCCACATTAAAATGACCGGCATTGGCCAGGATCGCCTCATCCTTCATCACCTGAAGGTGCTCCTTCCGGATTGCAGCGATGTCCCCGGTTGCGGTGATAAACAGATCACCGTGCTTGGCCGCTTGCTTCATCGGCATGACTCGATACCCGTCCATCGCCGCTTCCAATGCCTTCCTCGGGATCACCTCCACGACGATGACATCGGCACCCAGACCTTTGGCCCTCATGGCGATTCCTCGACCGCACCAACCGTAGCCAGCCACCACCACCGTCTTGCCCGCAAACAGGAAGTTCGTGGCATTCATGATGCCGTGCAGGGTGGACTGTCCTGTGCCGTATCGGTTGTCGAACATCCTCTTGGTCTCGGCATCGTTGACCGCGATGATCGGGAACTTGAGCGCCCGTTGAGATGCCATCGCCCTCAACCGCAGGACGCCTGTGGTCGTCTCTTCACAGCCGCCTCGGATATCGTCGATCAGATCGGCATGCTGCTCATGAATGGTGGCGACCGTATCCGCGCCATCGTCGAGAACGATGTTTGGCCCTATGGCCAGGGCTCCTTCGAGGCATTCATAATACTCTGTCTCGTTTTGCCCTTTGAACGCATACACCTGGATGCTCTCCTCTGCGAGGGCCGCTGCCACATCGTCCTGGGTGCTCAGTGGATTGGATCCGGCCAGGGCAACGTCGGCTCCTCCGGCTTGGAGTGTCAGGATCAGGTTGGCTGTCTCCACGGTGACGTGGAGGCACGCCGTGACTCGGTTGCCGGCTAACGGTTTGCTCTCTTCATACCGTTCCCGGATCATCCCCAAAACGGGCATACGCCTCCTGGCCCACTCGATCCGTTTCCGGCCCGGTTCCGCCAGGCTCATATCCTTGACCCGATAATTTTTCATCGTTATCTCGGCCTCCTCACCGAGTTTGGCGCATACCAAGCCAGTATAATGACCACCCTGCCACAATGCAACCCGTTCGTCTTAGTGGTTCGACTTGATGGAGTGAGTTGAGTTCAGATGGCTTGCCTCAACGTCTCGGCGATATCCGTCCGCTCCCAAGACAGATCTAGATCGGTCCTGCCGAAGTGGCCGTAGGCTGCCAGAGACGTATAGATTGGCCTTCTCAGATCGAACTTTTCGATGATCGCCCCGGGACGCAGGTCGAAGTGCGCTGCGATGAGCCTCACGATAACGGACTCTGCCACGTCCGTAGTTCCAAAGGTCTCCACGGAAACGGCCAAGGGCTCGGCTTTTCCGATGGAATAGGAGATGTGCACCTGACATCGCTCGGCCAGCTCGGCGGCCACGATATTCTTGGCGACATAGCGGGCGGCGTAGCTTCCGGAGCGATCGACCTTCGTCGGATCCTTCCCGGAGAAGCAACCCCCGCCGTGAAGAGCGCTCACCCCGTAGCTGTCCACCATCACTTTTCGACCGGTGAGGCCGGTATCCCCTTGTGGCCCGCCGATGACGAACCGACCGGTGGGGTTGACAAAAAATTCGATCCGCTCATCGAACCAGCCACCCAGAGCCGGTTCGATCACCTTCCGGGTGATATCTTCCCTAAGCTGATCCGGTGTCACATCCGGCTCATGTTGGGCGGAGACGACCACCGTTGTCACCCGTTCAGGTTTTCCATCACGGTACTCGACCGTCACCTGGCTCTTGCCATCGGGCCTTAAGTAATCGACGACCTTCTGCTTTCTCACCTCGGCCAGCCTGCGGGTGAGCGCATGGGCCAGGGTGATCGGCAGGGGCATCAGTTCCGGTGTCTCCGTGCAGGCGTAGCCGACCATGATCCCCTGATCGCCGGCTCCGAGCGACTCCCGCTCATCGGCTTCCGGCCCATGAGCCTTGGACTCCAGGGAGTGATCGACCCCGATGGCGATGTCCGGGGATTGCTCATCGATCGAGGTGATGACGGCAACGTTCTTGTGATCGAATCCGTAGTCGATCCGGGTATAGCCAATCTGCTCGACCATCGTGCGCACGACCTTCGGGACATCGACGTAACCGCTGGTGGTGATCTCCCCACCGATAAACGCCAGGCCGGTGGTCAGGAAGGTCTCACAGGCCACCCGTGCGTCGGGGTCTTGGGCGATGAGGGCATCGAGGACCGCATCTGAGATCTGATCGGCCATCTTGTCGGGATGGCCTTCGGTCACCGACTCCGCGGTGAACAGGCCGTTGGTTGCCATAGGTGGGACCTCCTGTGTCGAAAAAATTTATTCTAAAGTAACCGATTCCAGATTAAGCTGTCAACCGCATCAACTCATCGAGCGCGCCGCCATCTCGGCACCCGCAACCAGGTTGCTCAACTTCTCATAGGCGACGTCCCAGGTGCGCGTCCTGAGACCGCAATCGGGGGTCGGATTCACCCGCGCCGGATCCCCGAGCACCTCTACCGCGTACAGGATCCGATCGCGGATCAGATCGGGTGGCTCGATGAAGTCGCTGTGGACATCAACCACCCCCACCCCGATTCGTTTGTCGACCCGATGCTCTTTGAAGCGCGTTAAGATCTCATATCCGGTGCGTACCTGTGGGTTCACCCCCAATGCTGTCGAGTCCCGATTGGCGAACTCGAGCGCAAACTCCGAACAGTTCTCCATACTCAGGATATCGGGAAACAGCCGGGTGTAATCGCTGAAGCAGATATGGGCGCTGAACTGACAGTCGATCCCTTGGGTAGATGCCTCGAACGCCTCGACAAAGAGCGGCACCTCCTCGGGATGGGTGGTGACCGCTGGCTCATCGATCTGGATCCACTCGGCTCCGGCCTCCACCAGGGTTTCGATATTCGGTCTGATCAGATTCCTGGCCACATCCAACACGAATCGCCTGCGAGCCTGATTGCGCTGGGCTCTTCCGAATTCGCTCCCGATCTGAAAGCTGCCTTTCGAATAGTACTCGTCGTACGACCAGTCTGCCAGCGTATACGCCCCGGTGATCGGAACTTTAAGGGGTTTTTCGGCATGATCCCTGGCGAACCGGAACTCGTCGAGATGGTACGGTCGGCTGAGCTTCGGTTCGGCGACACAGGCCGCCTTGCGATAGTATTTGTTGTCGAAGGAGCGCACCGTCCCTCTGAATTCGAATCCCTGGGAGTGGCTCACCGGATAGTGGTACATCTCGCTGCGTTGCTGCTCTCCGTCGTAGATCACATCGAGCCCCGTCTGCTCCAGCATCTTGATCGCATAACGCGACGACCAGCGCATCACCTCCGCTCGATCGGCCTCAGAGAGCTTCTCCTGTTGGGCACGCTGCAATAGATCGATCAACCCTTGATACGCGATCCCGAGCCGTTCCCCCCAGTTCTTGGCGGACGTCAGATCCTCCGCCCCCAGCGTCCGGCCCTGAATCGCCTTCACTCGCCAACTCAGTTTGGACAGACTGCCAATCTCGTGGGTTTGCAGTGCATCCATAGGTCAGCCTCCAGTCCTTAGTCTTTCAGCCACCCGACCCAACAGCCGCACCTTGTTTCGGGCGATCTCCTCGGGGACAAACTCCAGACCCGTATTGGTCGTCAGGTAGCAGATCGGAGGGTTCAACTGCTCTATGGTTCTATGGGCAAACGCATAGACGACCTCCTCATCCTCGATCAGGGAACTTCTGGAGTTGACGCAACCACACACCAACTCCATCTCAAAGTCGTAACCGGTCAGCGAATCCAGATCGGTCTCTAAGAAGTCGATGCCGATCGCATCTACCTCGAAATCGAGCAGGTGTTCCATGATCGGTTCGGCATCCCCAAAATGGGTATGGATACAGACCCTGGCGTTTAGATCTTTGGTGAACGCCTCGATCGCCTCCTGGAACAGCTTAACATCCTGGAGCCTCGGCTTGTGGGAGACGAGATAGGGTTCGTTCAACTGGATGAACGAGATCCCCCGCTCGACCAGTCGCTGAGTCAGCGGCTTCAACAGTTCTGTGGTGAACGCCATCATCAACTCGTTCTCATCGTGGTAGAACTCGTTCGCAGCGACGCGAGAGAACAGATAAGGGGAGGGCAGTACGGCCTTCCACAACGTCTCTTGCGAACCATCCCTGTGGAAGAACTCGCTGTCCACGTCATCCGAGCGTTGCAGGCGAACATTTCCTGCGACGATCGGTTGACGGTAGAACGTGTTGGTGTTGAAAGACCGCTCCAACGGACCGGCTTTGAGCCCCTCGGCCATCCCGACGATGGGGTGATACAGGTCCTGCCAGTTCAGCATCCCATCAGAAAGGTAGTCTAATCCCGAGGAGACTTGTAGATCGATTAGCGCCTCTAAATCCTGTTGGAATCCCTGTTTGAGCTCCTGCTCACCGGTCCGGCCGCGGTCATAATCCCGGGTGATGGAAACCAGCGGTTCCGATCTCGGATAGATGCCGTTCAAGAACGCTTTGACTTGGGTCATGGCTCTGATCTCTGCCTTACATGTAGCCCAGGGCGCGCAGGCGCTCCATCAGGTCTTCCTTGTCCTGCTCGCGGCCGGCGCGCTCCCCTACGCCTAGCTCCTGTTCCCACGCTGGACGGTCGTCGGTCTTGTTTGCCGCCACAGAGTCGAGCGAGCGGTACCCTTGAGCGTACAGGGGATGTGTTGGCAACTGCTCCTGCCGCATCACTGTCCAGATATCCGCCTCGGTGAGCGGCAGGATCGGGTGCGCCCGGAGATGGTCCGGGGCCTGTCGTGGCGAGAAGAGCTGCTCGGTGGCTCGTGCCGGATGCTCGTCCCAGCGAATTCCAACGAACACGTGGGTGTAGCCGTGCTCTCGGATTGCCTCCTTGAGCGCCACCGTCTTCAGCAAATGGTTGCCCACTTCGGTATCCAGCGTGTAGGGGAACGTCTCCTCGGTATACCCCAGCACGTTACGCACCTCGCGGCGGTTTATCTCGTTCAGGTCGGCGACCTGGATCGGAGTGTTCGGTTCGCCGGCATGCGTGATGACATCCTCGTTTCGAGCGATATCGAGCTGCAAGTCCCAGTTGCGCTTCACCTGCTCGGCGAACTCCCAGGTCTGGGGAAAATGGAGCCCGTGATCGATCAGAAGCGCGGGGATGTTCTCATCGACCGCTTCCCGGATCAGCCACATCAGCACCGTCGAGTCTTTGCCCCCGGTCCAGAGCACCACCGGACGCTTGTCTGCTCCTGCTTCGTCTGCGAGCGCCTTCCGGATCACCTGCTTCCCGTACTCCAGCTTCTCCGTTAACGGCAGAATTGCGAGTTCCTGTTTCTCTTGGTCGGTCAAAGTCATCTTCATCTGACGAGTGCCTCCTGTTGTTTGTACTCGTTAAATATAGTCAATTTGAGTTCGGCTATCAAGCCGTGGGTCTGCAAATTGCCGGAGTCCGGATCCAGATCTAACTTTCCTCCTCCCGGAGGGCGGCCTCAAAGTAGGGGAGGACCCGGCGGAGCCCCTCCCGGCGACTCACCCTCGGTTTCCATCCTAACAGCTGTTCCGCTTTACTGATATCCGGATGCCGCACCATGGGGTCGTTCTCGGGCAGTGGTTCAAAGACGATCTTGCTCCGGCCCCCGGTGAGCTCCTGGATCTCCCGGGCGAACTCCAGGATGGTGACCTCCTCGGGATTGCCGAGATTCACCGGTTCGTTCACGTCCGAAACGAGCAGTCGGTAGATCCCGTCGATCATGTCGGAGATGTAACAATTGTGGACGAATACCCCTCCGGCACTGGCGAGAAGGACAGTAGGGTGAGGGTCGATCTGGAGATCATACACGTAGGTGCTTCCGGGAATTTCCTGAACTTCCAAGACCGGGTTCAGAGCAACGTCCCTCCACCGCCGTTTCAGTAGACGACTCCCTCCTCCTTTCCATCGAATCTGGGTCAGGTATGTAGTGATTTTCTCGTTCGCTTCTTCCTGGACGAAGGAGATGAGCTCAGTGAACCGCTTCACCAACTCCTGCCCACTAATGGAGAACCGGGTTCGGCTTAGAGTACCAGGTATCCCCAACAAGGTAAAGAGGAAAGCGATTTCTTGCAGAAGTCGAGGGCTATAGGCGGTACAACCAATGCGAAGAGAAGAGGCAGCACTGTCGAATGTCACCCAACCATCGCCGGAGAGATAGGCTTTGAGAAACTCAGCGATGAGCGGCCGGGGGAGGTTGTACAGATAGTGAGGTAAGCACTTTTCCCCTGCCTTCATCCCTAGCACGTGTTCGAAAAGAAGCCGCAGGAGTTTAGAACCAATAGTGATCTGAGATGTACCGTTGGGGCGGGTGTATTCTGTGAAATGAAGTCCCAAATCTTCCAGAATTCGCTTCAGATCGTTCAAGATTCGGATATCGCGGTTGGTGAAGACAAGATGATATTCTTGATTGTAGCTCCCCTCAGCGACGAAGTAGCCCAGGAGGCGTAGAAACTCGGGTGTTAAAGGCAAGCGGGCTGGAAGTTCTGAACGGCCGCCTCCAACACCGAGCCGAAGCGTCTCCGGAGAAGGGACGAAGTCAGCAGCACGGCTCAATTTCAGGTAGTCAGGGAGGGAAAGGGAATCCCGGTTCACAATGTGGTTGTAATGGCTCTGGAGACCCAGGTTGGCGTGAAGTTGCGCAAAGGAATCCTCAAGGCGCTCTTTAGCGGTTTGGATCAGAGAGCGTATTCCTTCGCCCCGAACGAAAATAGTGGCTTGGTCATCAAAGGGTATGTCCAAGGAGAAACGCTCGATGAGGTCAAGATGGGTAATCTGGTCTGGCAATTCGGGTAAAGCTAGAGCCGTGGGCAGCCGATCCCCAGGCTGGAGCTCTGAAGCGGATTTCTCTATCCAGTGGTTGTTCTCCTGGTTGTTCTCCCAGACCAAAAACTTATGGTCTTCGGTAACTCGGATCCACTGGCCACCCCAACGCAGCCGGATTTTCAGCATCCGGCGATCCAAAGGGCGGCAGTGAAGATGGCGGATACGCCCTACAACAGCACGTCCAGTCTCTGGAGCCAAACTGAAAACAGCGTATCTCTCAGGGTTTCCAAACGAGGCTTCTTTAGGAAGGAGTTCCTCAACCCATTCCCCAATAGGGCGAAGGTGGAGGATCCCCTCAGGGTCTATAATAGGGACAAGCTCATCAGCGTGGATACAGAACGACCGGGTTTGGGAGCCGTCGCCGTAGACGGTGATCGGCTCTCCTCGCAACCCTTGGGTGATGAACGTCGGCAGCGCCCGCCCGTCGTCGAGGCGCATGCGCTCCCCAAAACAGTTGAAGATGCGGACGATTCGGGTGTCGATCCCGTGGGTGTGGTGGTAGGCCATCGTGATCGCCTCGGCGTAGCGCTTCGATTCATCGTAGACACTCCTCGGCCCTGTCGGATTCACATGACCCCAGTACGACTCAGGCTGGGGGGTGACTTCCGGGTCGCCATAGACTTCTGAAGAGGAGGCCAGCAGGAATACGGCCCGTTTCGCCTTGGCCAACCCCAGGGCATGATAGCTCCCCAGCGCCCCGACCTTAAGGGTGTGGATCGGGTACTTGAGGTAATCCTTGGGGCTCGCTGGGCTGGCGAAGTGTAGGATGGTGTCTAACGGACCGTCGATTTCGATCGGTTTGGTCACGTCACCGTTTATAAAGGTAAACCTTGGGTGTTCAGAGAGATGTCTTACATTGTCCGGGCGGCCCGTCAGTAAGTTGTCCATGCAAATCACTTCGTGCCCCTCCGCGATGAGCCGATCGCACAGGTGAGAGCCGAGAAACCCCGCTCCTCCAGTCACCAATGATCTGGGCATCTAGGGCCTCCCGATCCCGTAGTAGGTGAAGCCCAACTCCCGCAGCCTGGACGGACTGTAGATGTTCCGCCCGTCGAAGACAACCGACGCGTTCATCTTCGCCTTGATCCGCCCGAAGTCCGGGTTGCGAAACTCGTTCCACTCGGTGATCAGCACCAGTGCCTCCGCTCCCTCCACACACCGGTAATAGTCGTCGAAACAGACGATGCGGTCGGCAAAGATCCTTTTGGCAACATCTTGGGCCTTCGGATCGTGGGCACGCACCTCGGCCCCGTGATCGAGCAGACGTTCGATGATCGTGATTGAAGGAGCATCACGCATGTCATTGGTCCCCGGCTTAAACGACAACCCCCATACGGCGATCCGTTTGCCCCGCAGATCACCACCGAAGTGATCGTGAATCTTCTGAAACAGGTTCAATTTCTGAGCCTCGTTCGTCCGGTCAACTGCCGCTAAGATCTGAGGCTCGTAGTCCTGCTGTTTTCCCGTATCGATTAGCGTTTTGATATCTTTCCCTAAGCAGCTCCCGCCGTAACCGACCCCCGGGAACAGGAAGCTGTAACCGATGCGCTTGTCTGCCCCCAGCCCTTTTCGTACCTGCTCGACATCTGCTCCCAACCGCTCGCACAGGTTCGCCATCTCGTTCATGAACGAGATCTTGGTCGCCAGCATCGCGTTGGCCGCGTACTTGGTCATCTCAGCGCTGCGAATGTCCATCACGATGATGGGGTTCTCAGTCCGCACGAACGAGGCGTACAACTCTTTCATCAACTCGGCTACCCGCACATCATCAGTCCCGATGATCACCCGATCCGGTTTCATGAAGTCCTGGACGGCCATCCCCTCCTTCAGAAACTCCGGGTTGGAGGCGACGTCGAACTCCTGATCGGTATGCTGGATGATGATCTCCCGGATCCGCTCGGCGGTCCCCACCGGGACGGTGCTCTTGTCCACGACGATCTTGTAGCCGTTCATCGCCTTACCGATCCCGTCGGCGACCTCGAAGACGCGGCTCAGGTCGACCGAGCCGTCCGCTCCGATAGGGGTGCCGACGGCGATGAAGATCAGGAGCGCATGTTGAACTCCCTCGGTCAGATCGGTGGTGAACCGCAACCGGTTCTCGCGGACGTTCCGGTCGATCAGTTCTTTGAGACCGGGTTCGTAGATGGGGACGTCCCCGTCGTTGAGTTGCCTGATCTTGGCTTCGTCGTTATCGACACAGATGACATCATGGCCGCTGTCGGACAGGCAGGTGCCGACGACCAAACCGACATAACCGGTCCCGACCACGGTAATCCTCATGGTGCCTCCTTCAATGATATCGATATCGATTGAGGATTCACAGATCGATCCCATTCAACATATAGTGGAGATCGGTTGGGACGTCAAGTGTCAAGCTACGTCTCCGGACCTTGGTTCCGGAACCAGCGGACGAACCGCTCGATCCCCGCTTCGATGGAGACCGACGGGTGATAATCGAGCAGCCTGCGCGCCTTGGAGATGTCGGCGTAAGTGATCGGCACATCCCCCGGTTGCTCCGGGAGCCGCTCGATCTGCGGTTCTACTCCAACCGCCTTGCCCACCAGCGCGATCAGCTCGGTTAGCTGGATCGTCTCCGAGTTGCCCAGGTTGAAGACCTCGAAATCGTAGTTCCGCTCGATGGCATGCATCATCCCGTCGATGATGTCGTCGACGTAGGTGTAATCCCGGGTTGAACTTCCGTCCCCATACATTGGCACCGGCTTTCCGTCGCTCATCAATCGGACAAATCGGTGGATCGCCATATCCGGGCGCTGGCGCGGGCCGTAGACGGTGAAGAACCTGGGGATCGTGATCGGGATACGATACAGGTGGTGGTAAGTCCCGCAGAGCAGCTCCCCGGCCCGCTTGGCCGCCGCATACGGGGAGACCTGAAGATCGGCGGGATCATCCTCCCGGAACGGGACCCGCTGGCTAATCCCGTAGATCGAGGAGGAGGAACCGAACAGGAATCCATCGACTGCATAGGCGTTCGCCATCTCTAAGAGATGGAGTGTCCCGGTGACGTCGACATCGATATAGTGGGCGGGTGAGGTGAGTGAGGCACGCACCCCGGCCAACGCGGCCAGGTGAACGATCCGGTCGAATCGGTGCTGGCTGAACAGCTCCTCCAGGAGCCTCCGGTCGAGGATGTCGCCATGGACCAGGGTGAAACGCGTATGGTTCCTGACCTGGGCGAGGTTGCGTTCCTTGAGCTTGGGATCGTAGAGATCGTTGAAGTTATCGAGACACACGATGCGATGCCCGTCCTCAAGCAGTCGCTCAACGAGGTGTGAGCCGATGAATCCCGCCCCACCGGTGACCAGGATCATGTTTTTCTATCCTCTGAGACGATGTCCTGTAACTCGAGCTGCACCCGCTCGACCCCACCCCAGTCGTTCACCCTCAGCTTGAAGACGAGCGAGACCGCTGGCACGCGAGACAACTTGGAGAGCTGGTAGCCTCCCATATCGAACCCGATCGCCTCGAATCGCTGCCCGTCTTTGCGGACTTGGAGTTTGAGGTGCTGGCCGCCGCCGACCGTCCCGACTTCGGTCAGGATGGCATCGGTGAGCAGGAGCCGCGGGGCTGGGTTCCCGACCCCGAACGGCCCGAGCCGTTGCAGTTCGTGATAGAGATCCAGGTCGATCTCCTCGGCTTCAACGCGAGCATCGAGTTGCGTCACCGGTGTCCCCATCTCCTCAGCCTCAGACAACACTCGGTGAGCGTAGGCGACCAGTTCACGGTTAAACCGTTTCAGGTGCTCATTTCGAATCGTAAACCCGGCGGCCATCAAATGGCCGCCGTGATTCTCCAGTAAGTCGGTACACTGCTCCAAGGCCGCTCCGACATCGAATCCGGGGATGCTGCGGCACGAGCCCCGGCTGACCCGATCTCCTATAGAGATCAACACTACCGGTTTGTCATATTGATCGACCAGTTTGGAGGCGACCAAGCCGATCACCCCGGGGTTCCAGCCTTCCCCGTCGATGATGAGGATCGGATCGCCTGCCAGATCACGCCTGCTGAGCTGCTCCTCGATCCGGTAGAGCAGATCGTCTTGAGCGACTTGGCGGTCGCGGTTGTAGTCCATCAGGATCTCGGCGAGGTATTCGGCCCGCTTCGGGTTGCGGGTGATCAAGAGCAGGAAGGCGACCCGAGGATCTCCGGCGCGGTTGGCAGCGTTGATCCGCGGGGCGACCCGGTAGCCGATCCCGCCGACCGAGATGCGTTGGGGGGCGAGCGCTAACCGCTCGATCAACACCCGCAAGCCGAGGTTGCCCTCCCCGGAGGCAATCTGCTTCAGACCGTGCATCACGATCGACCGATTCTCGAACTGATCGTTCGCCACCAACGGGACGAGGTCAGCCACGGTGCCGAGCATGGTCAGATCAAGATAGCGATGCGTCTCCCGATCGCTGAGGTCAAGATGCTGGTAGAAGGCCGAGATCAGCTTGAACGCGACCCCGACACCGGCCAGGCTCTTGTTAGGGTAAGGGTCATTCTTCCGTTTGGGATTCAGGACAGCGATTGCAGGTGGGAGATGCTGAGGTGGGCGGTGGTGATCGGTGATGATGACGTCAACGCCGTGTTCTTGAAGCGTCGCGACCTCATCCCGATCACTGATCCCACAATCTGAGGTGATCACCAGGTCAAAGCCTCCGCGCAAGATGCGCCGGACGACCTTGGCGTTCAGGCCGTGCCCCCGGTCACGATCCTCCAGCTCCACCCGGATCCGCTTCGGATCGGCCATCCGGGCAAGCCCCAGGTAGAGCAGGGCGGCCGCGGTGATCCCGTCGGTGTCGAAGTCACCGTGAATGAAGATCCGTTCCCCGAGCTTCGCACCCCGGGCGAGCCGCTCCACCGCCCGGTCCATCCCCGCGATCAGGAATGGATCCTCCAATTGGAGTTCGCAGATCAGCAGCCGTTCCAACCCGTTCAGATCCCTGGACTCACGCCGGATGGCGAGTACCCGGGCCAGAGCCGGTGGGCCCCCGAGTGTCTTCAGAATGCGATCGACCTGGCCCCGGTCAGACGGCTCCAGTTGCCAACACCTATCTGCGAACAGCGATTGCCACATCGTCGTCATGGTATTACCTGCTGTCACCAGATCGCTCAGACCGCCTTCGCCGCCCGCACTGTCCAGGTGTGGATGATCGGGTTGGCCACGTAAATCGAGGAGTAGGTGCCTACCACCACCCCGATAAGCAGGGCGAGTGAGAACGCCTTCAGGACAGATCCACCGAAGAAGAACAGCACCGCCACCGGGATGAATGTCGTCAATGAGGTATGGATCGTCCGGCTGAGGGACTGATTAATGCTCCGATTGATGACATCGAAATAGGAGGCGCGCCGCATCGCCTCCTCGTTCTCTCGCACCCGGTCGAAGATGACGATCGTGTCATTCAGCGAATAGCCGACGATCGTCAAGAGTGCGGCGATGATCGGCAGATTCACCTCGATCTGGAACGCTGAGAAGATGCCGACCGCGATCGCGACGTCGTGAATCAGGGCGGCGATGGCAGCGACGGCATACTTGAGCCGGAACCGCCAAGCCACATACACGAGGATGACGATCAGGGCGAGCGCCACCGCCTGCCACCCCCGGTTCGCGAGTTCCTGGCTGATCTTGGTGCCGATCACCTGCCGTTCCAGGATCTCCGCCCCCGGGAGCACCTCTTGCAATCGGGCCACGACCCGATCGACCTCCTCCTCGTCGGTGAGCTTCATAGTGATCGTCTTGACACCCCTGAGCTGTCGGAAATCTTGAATGACGCTGGTGGAGAGATCCACGTCTCGGATCTGAATCTCCCTGAGGGCATCTCGCACTTGGCTGATCGGTGGGTCCTCCGGGAGTTGAATCCGGATCTGAGTTCCGCCGGTGAAGTCGATCCCGGAATTCATCCCCCGGGTGAACACCAGCACAATACTGACCAGGACAAGCAGGATGGAGAGTCCCGTCCAGATCCTGGCCTTGCCAAGGAAGTCGATGTTGAACACCGGATCTCTTTCGTAACTCCTTAGGCTTAGGCCTCGGTTTCGGCCCCGGTCTCCTCCGGCCCTTCAAGACGGCTTAACCGTCTCATGATCCGAGATTTCATCCGGGACGCCTTGTTAGGATGGATCGTTCCTCGAGCCGCGGTTTTGTCGACAACCTTCATGAATTCAGGCAGAAGCGCCCTGGCCTTCTCCACCTCGCCGGCCTCCAGGTAACCCCTCATCTCCTTGACGGCCGCCTTCAGCGCAGTCTTGCGCCGCTTGTTTCTGAATCGACGCTTCTCGCTCTGCCTGGCCCGCTTGATCGCGGACTTGATATTGGGAATCGCAGATCACCTCATATGATTACAAGAGTATGATAATCGATCCGCGGTTCTTCGTCAAGGAGGCCGTCTCCAAAGAAGAGTCGGCGCAACCAACCGACCTGAGCTTGGTGAAACACGCAACGCATGGATGCTGTGCTTGACTTTTATCCTGGTGGGTGCTAATCTTAAGCTCAAACACAATGGATACCGTATTACATGGTTGTTTAGCATATGCAATACTGGGTATAATAAGATTGCAGAATGAAATATCCGGAAGAGGGGGGTGACCCTCGATGAGTCCGGGAAGAGAATGGATCGGTCGGATTTCGGCGGAGTTCAAACAGGAGCAGGTCCCCGATAAGTACCTGCGGGTAAGCTTTGTCGACTACCTCGGTATGATCATAGAGGACCCTAGATTGGTCCGGAACGCCTACCAGCGTGTCTATGATATGATCATGAGCCACGGGACGACCCGGGTGAAGGTCGACGGGGAAGAGGTAACCCGGTACAACGTTTTTGACGATCCGTTCGGAGGCGGGGAGGACGCGATCTACGGGCTCGACCGGGAGCTGGACAACCTGGTTGATATCCTGCATGCCGCCGCTAAGAACCTGGGTCCGGATCGGCGGGTGATCCTACTCCATGGGCCGGTGGCGACGAGCAAGTCGACGATCGGACGGCTGCTGCGCCGTGGCCTGGAGGAATACAGCCAGCGTGACGAGGGCCGGCTCTATACGTTCGAGTGGGACGTCAGCAACCTGGAAGGGGAGCCGACGGCCATCGCGGAATGCCCGATGCACGAAGATCCGCTCAAGCTGATCCCACCAGGAAAACGCGAGGAGATCATCGCCCAACTCAATGAACGGGTCGATGCCGACTACGACCTGCGGGTCGAGGGCGACCTCTGTCCCAAGTGTCGCCTCTACTATAGCCTGAAGATGGAGATGTATGACGACGACCTGGAGCAGGTCCTCCAGGACATCCAGGTGAAGCGGCTCATCCTCTCGGAGAAGGACCGGATCGGGATCGCCACCTTCGAGCCGAAGGACAGGAAGAACCAGGACGAGGAGGAGCTCACCGGCGGGATGAACTGGCGGCTGGTTCAGGTCTACGGCTCTGAATCGGACCCCCGAGCGTTCAACTACGACGGCGAGCTGTGCGTCGCCAACCGCGGGGTCTTCGACGGAGAGGAGCTGCTGAAGCTCCAGGAGGAGTTCCTCTACGACTTTCTCCACGCGACCCAAGAGCACGTGATCAAGCCGAAGAAGAACCCGAGGATCGACCTGGATGCGGTAATCATCGGTCGGACGAACAGCCCGGAGTACCAGCGGGTGAAGAACAACGATAAGATGGAGGCGTTCAATGACCGGACGCGCAAGGTCGACATCCCATATGTGCTGGGGGTCGCGGATGAGGAGCGCATCTACAGGAAGTTCTTCGGTGACGACTACATCGGTGGCAAGCACATCGCCCCCCATACGATAGAGATGGCGGCCCTGTGGGTGGTCCTCACCCGACTTGAGGAACCCTCCGGGGATATCACCCTGTTACAGAAGGCCAAAGTCTACAACGGCGAGAGCATCCCCAACAAGGAGATCGACATCAAGAAGCTCAGGGTCGAGGTGAAGAACGAGGGGATGTTCGGCGTCTCCCCCCGCTACGTCCACGATATGATCTCGAATGCTCTGGTCAACGACCAGGAGGGCTGTGTCAACCCCTACCGGGTGCTGACGGTGCTCGAGGAGAATCTCAAGCATCACTCGGCCATCGATGAGAGCCGGATCGATACGTACAAGGAGTACCTGGAGATCGTCCGGGATGAGTTGAGCCGGATCAGCCAGGAAGAGGTTCGCAAGGTCATCAGCCACGATCCCGAGGAACTCCAACAGATCGGTCAGAAGTATTTAGATCACGTGATGGCCTACCTCCACGATGAGAAGGTGCTCGATAAGTATACCGGCGAGGAGCGCGAGCCGGATGAGAACTTCATTCGCAGCGTGGAGCGGCAGATCGACATCCCAGAGCCCCGAAAGGACGATTTCCGCCAGGAGATCTCAAACTGGATCAGCGAACGGGCCCGCCGGGGTGAGTCGTTCGACCCTCAGGAAAACGAGCGGCTCCACCGTGCCCTGGAGCACAAGCTTTGGGAAGATAAGAAGCGCAACATCAACTTCTCGGCGATGATCTCCGATAAGTCGATGGATCCCGAGCACAAGAAGCGCAAGTCCGAATGGATTGAACGATTGAAGCAAGGGTTCGGTTACTGCGATATCTGCGCGGAGAACGTCATCGACCACGCGGGCGCCGAGGTCGCCCGGGAGGAGCTCGATCGGGAGGAGAGCCAGCACTAACGACCCTGCATCGTATCTGTATCTGTATCCGTGAACATCAACGTCCTCCCTGCTCCTTAAGACTTCAAACTCAGGAGGAGCACTGTGCGACAGCGAATCCGTAAAGACTTAGAACGTTACAAGCGGATCGTTCGCGGGGAGCTGCGCAAGGAACTTCGCAAGCTGATCAAGCAAGGCTCGATCGTTGGGCAGAAGGGCAAGGATATCGTTAAGGTCCCGATCAAAGGGATCCAGCTGCCTGAGTTTCATTACGATCTCAGGTCGGCCGGGGGAATCGGCTCAGGAGATGGGGAGCTCGGTCAGCCGATCAAGCTCGACGACGCAGCTGAGGGTGTAGGCAGACCGGGGATCGGACCCGGTGTTCACTACCCTGAGGTCGAGATCGAGGTCGAAGAGATCGCCCGGCTGCTCGGTGAGGAATTGGAACTTCCCCGGATCGAGCCGAAGGACAACGCCCAGATCACGCAGGAGTCCGACGACTATCGGGATATCTCGATCACCGGCCCGGAGACTCTGCTGATGAAGAAGCGCTCCTACAAAAAGGGGCTGCTCCGCCAACTGATGATGCGTGATCCGGAGGTGGAGCCGGGGCACCCATTTTCTCTGCGGCCGCCCATCGAGGTGACCCCGATCAAAGAGGACAAGCGTTACCTGTACAATGAGCCCGAAGAGAGGCCGGAGACCAAGGCGGTCATCCTGTTCATGCGGGACGCCAGCGGCTCGATGGCCGGTGAGAAGACGGAGATCATCCGTCAGGAGAACTACTGGATCGACCTGTGGCTCAGAACAAACTACGACAGTATCGAGCGTGTCTACATCCTGCATGACTACGAGGCTCAGGAGACAAATGAGGAGCGGTTTTATAAGCTCAGCACCGGTGGGGGCACCCGGATTTCGAGCGCCTATAAGCTGGCCAACAAGATCATCGCTACCCGCTATCCCCTCGAAGCCTGGAACATCTACCTGTTTCACTTCTCCGACGGTGAGAACTGGGTCGGGGACACAGAAAGCGTCTGCGTGCCCCTACTCCGTGACGAACTGATTCCGAAGTCCAACATCTTCTGTTATGGCCAGGTGACTCTGGGAACACGATCACCCGGGATCCATGTCACCAAACTCAGGGAGCACCTCGGGGAGGAGGAGAACCTGCTCGTCTCGATCATCGCCAGCCGCGAGGATATCCTGGACTCGATCAAGGAGTTCCTGGGGAAAGGAAAGTGAGAGAAGATGAGCATTAACACCGATCGCCTGGAACGGCTCTGCCGGGAAGTCCACCAATTGGTTGAGGCCGAAGGCCTAGACCCATTGTCGGTGGAGTACGCGATCGTCGCCTTCCAGCAGATGAACGAACTGGCTGCCTACGACGGGTTCCCCGAGCGTTACCCCCACTGGCGGTTCGGGATGAAGTACGATCTCCAACGGAAGCGCTCCGAGTACAGCGGTTGGTGGATCTATGAGATGGTGCTGAACACCGCTCCGGCCCTGGCCTACCTCCGGGAATCGAACACCGAACTGGAGAACAAAGCGATCATGGTCCACGTCTACGCCCATAGCGACTTCTTTAAAAACAACCAATGGTACAGCCGGACCCGCCGGGACATGATCACGGTGATGCGGAACCATGCCGATCAGATCGAAAGCTATATGAATAGGCGCGGTGTGGAGCAGGTGGAGTCCTTCCTGGATCGGGTGCTGAGTCTTCAGTACGACATCGATCAGTATGCTCCGTTCATCCGACGCAAGTGGCAGCGGAGGCTGAGGTGGACGCCCGAGGAGGACGAGGAAGGTGTGGAGATCCCCAGGCTCCCGGTACGGCGCAGCTACATGGATCAGTTCATCAATCCGTCCGACTGGATCGAGAAGCGGCGAGAACTGTGGAAACAGCAGCGGGAGAAGGCGAGACACCGGGATCAGATCGACCCCGAGGAGCCTCAAAAGGACGTCATCGGCTTCCTCATCGAGCACGGTCGGCTGGAGGATTGGCAGGCGAACCTGCTGGCGATGATCCACGAGGAGAGCTACTACTTTGTCCCCCAGATCATGACGAAGCTTATGAACGAAGGATGGGCCTGCGTGGTCGCGGGGACGCCCGTCTTCACCGATCGTGGTATCTTGTCCATAGAGGAGGTTGTAGAGCATAGGCTTCCTGTTCAGGTAAGTGACGGTGAGCGGTTCCGCCGCGTCTATGAGTTCGTCAAGTTCCCTCAGCGGGAGATCGTGAAGGTGCGCACGCGTCGAGGCTTTGAACTGGCGGGTTCCACAACCCACCAAGTGCGCTTGGCCGATGGGAAATGGCGTCGACTCGACGAGCTGTGCGTCGGCGATCAGGTGCAGCTCGGGACTGGGCTTGGATGTTGGGCCCGCGAGTATATCACGATTCAATGGGAACCTGTACGTCGCTTCACCCTGGAGGACGCTGCCAAGCAGGCGGGGGTCTCACTGGACACGATCTTGAGATATCGTAAGGGGATAACGATCCGTAAGAACCGCGAACACGTCTCAGCGGCCGTGGCCCTCTACGAAGCAAGTTGGACAGCTACGTCACCCCGAAGCCGTCGATCGATTCAGGTCCCAGAGGTGCTCCACGAAGAGTTGGCAGCGTTCTTGGGATATCTCACGGGAGACGGCCATCTCAGCCGGGTGAAGCGAGTCGTGGGGCTCACCACAGGAGATGAAGAACAAGCCGAGCGCTTCCGGGAGCTGGGAGAGCGCCTCTTCAGTCTG
Organism: Bipolaricaulia bacterium; assembly: GCA_046758705.1. Lineage (GTDB taxonomy): Bacteria > Bipolaricaulota > Bipolaricaulia > JBHIAT01 > JBHIAT01 > JBHIAT01. The sequence continues at coordinate 4,441 of JBHIAT010000015.1, read as the reverse complement.
CGGGCTCGGATGCTTTGGGATGACGGCCGCTGGCGGGTCCTCTTTCACTCCCTCCACTTGATGGATTTCCTGGAGGAATTGGGATTGAAAAGCGGTCGCTCTGCCCGACAAAAGGAGATCCCTCAGGCCGTTCTCCGCTCACCGAAGTCCGTCGTCGCCTCGTTCCTACGGGCGTACTTCGATTGCGATGCTTATGCGGGTGTGCAGGGAGTCATTCTGTCCACCGCCAGCGAGCCATTAGCCCGCCTGGTCCAGGTCGTCCTGCTCAACTTCGGGATCTTATCGCGCCGGCGTCGACAAAAGGACAGCTGTTGGCACGTGCACATTGCGGGCCGTTCTGCTAAGGTCTTTCAAAGAGAGATCGGCTTCGGATTGCTCCGCAAGCGGAAAAAATTGGAAGAGTATTTGCACCATCATCATTTCTTCAAAAGCGAAAGTTTCGAGGATGAGATCGTCTCTATCGAAAGCGGACAAGCTGGAGTATACGACATATCCGTGGCCGGCTCCCATCGCTATGCGGCAGCCGGGTTTATCAACCATAACAGCTTCTGGCAATCGCGCATCATGAGCCGGTTTGCCGGCCCTGACGAGATCATCGACCACGCCGACATGCAGAGCAAGGTGCTCGGGGGCGACGCGCTGAACCCCTATGCGCTCGGCAAGCGGATCTGGGAGAGGATCAAGGAACGCTGGGATAAGGGACAACACGGCCCGGAGTGGGAGGAATGCACCGATCAGGAGCGACAGAAACACTGGGACACCGGTGAGAACCGAGGATTGGAGAAGATCTTCGAGGTGCGCAGAAACTACAACGATGTCATGTTCATCGATGAGTTCTTCACCGAGGACCTGTTTATGAGCATGAATCTGTTCACCTACGAGTACATCCCCGAGACCGGTGCCTATCATATCACCTCTCGCCGTTTCGAGGATATCAAAAAGAAGCTGCTGTTCCAACACACCAACCTCGGTCGACCGATCGTCAAGGTCAGGACCGGAAACTACGGGAACAAAAGGGAGCTGCTCCTGGTGCACGAGTTCAACGGGGTCGAGCTCCATCTGGACGATGCGAAGCGCGTTTTGGAGAACATCTATGCGATGTGGGGACGTCCGATCAACCTGAAGACGGTGACCCTGAAGAAGCTCAAGGGTTCCGATTCGACGCGCAGCCATCGTCATACTGGCCAACCGTCCACCGCGGCCGTGAAACCCCAGGGCCTGATGCTACGTTATGACGGCGTCCGGCATATCGAAGAGGCGCTCGGCGACAACGAGATCCAGGAGATCATGGTCGACGATCTCAACTATAACACAATCCCGAAGGAGTGGGTCGAATAAAAACGCCCATCTCACTCGCCAAGTACCCGGCGTTCACCCTGCTGCTTCTGCTAATCATCGCCGGCACCCTGATTGTGCTGCGAACTGAGCGGGCCGAGACGGTCTCCCGTTCACAGATTCTGCTTGGGACGTTCGTCGAGATCAAGGTGAGCGGGCACGACCGCGCTGCGCTGAATCACGCCATCGATCAGGCCTTTGCGGAGATCTCCCGGATCGACCGGGAGATGGGGGTGCGGGGTGGAGGAGAGCTGGAACGGGTAAACCAGAGTGTTGTGGGGGACCCGATCCTGATCTCCGAAGAGTTGTTTACCATCCTGAGCGAGGCCGAACGATTCCATCGACTCACCGACGGCAAGTTCGACGTCTCGGTCGGCAGGTTGGTGGAAACGTGGAGGTTCGGCTATGATGGGGAAGAAACGGAAGAGGTGGAGGGCTACATCCCCTCGGAAGACGAACTGAGGCGGCTGATCGCTGAGGATGACTCGATCCTCCTCGACCGGGTGCGCCGGACCGTCACGCTCACCTCCGAGACGGCGAGGATCGACCTGGGCGGGATCGCTAAAGGGTATGCCGCAGACCGGGCGATGGAGGTGTTAAAGGGTGCGGGGGTCGAGGCGGCCTTGATCGATGCCGGCGGGGACATCCGGGTCTACAATCGGAAGCCGGTGCGATCCCTGCTGTTCTTCGAGCGAGAGCGGCCGTTTCAGATCGGGATCCAACACCCACGAGTCGAGCGAAAACTTCTGGGAACGATCGAACTGGAGGGGGACCGGGCCGTGGCCACCTCCGGCGATTATCAACAGTATCGGATCGTTGACGGTACCCGCTATCATCACATCCTCGACCCCGATACCGGATGGCCGGCCCGCAGGGCCATCAGCGTCACGGTGGCCGCACCGACGGCGATGGCGGCCGATGCGCTGAGCACCGGGGTGTTCGTCCTCGGCCCCGAATCGGGCATGATCCTGATTGAACGGCTGGACGAGGTGGAGGGTGTGATTGTGACATCGACGGGGGAGATCCTGCGATCATCGGGGTTGCAGGATGTCGAGCTCAATTTTTGAGGGGGAGCGTCAAAACGATGGGCATCTTAAAGCATCTCACCTGGGCCGATCGGGTGCTGATCGTCACTGTGTTGGCCGTCAGCGGGACCCTGGTCCCGATCTTGAACGCGACCCTGCTCGGTGGGACAGGCCAGGTTGCGATCGTCAAGTTTGAGGATCGGGTGGTGGCCGAGCTGTCCCTCGATCAGGCGCAGCGCCTGTCGATCCGGGGTCGGCTCGGGGAGACTCGGATCGTTGTTGAGGACGGGAAGGTCCGGGTTGCCGACTCCCCCGGCCGGCGGAAGCTCTGTGTGCGCCAGGGGCCGATTCACCGCGCTGGCGAGATGCTCATCTGTCTGCCCAACCGAGTGGTGATTGAGATCCCTGGCCAGTCCGATGGCGGACCGGACGCCGTGGTGAAATAGCTGTGTTGACTTGGTGTAGGGGCAGGTTTGAAACCTGCCCCGAATTGAACAGGACCAACCTCATCTGGCAATGACATCTTTGTAGGGGCAACCCCCCTGTGGTTGCCCTTTTGCAGGGCAGGTATGGGGGCCTGCCTCTACAGGGGGCAAAACGATCATGCTGTGAACCGGGTTGGGCTTCGCAGATGGTTGCCAGTAAAAGGATTATGCGAACAAAAGTTCGTATATTTGGGCGATAAGCTAAATTCGCTCGCTCCGCTCGCGAACTTCGCCTATCGGCAGGGTTTGCGGCGTCGCTTTCAGCTCCTTGAAAATCGCTGCGCGACCTCGCAAACCTCGCGGCCCCGTTATATGAAATTGCTCGCCCCGTGTAAAACCATGAAGTAAATCGGGAGTTGATTGAGTATGGAAATCTCACAAATCCTTAAAGACAAATTGCAACCACTGGACCGCACGCGCTTTCAAAAGATCAGAGATGAATTTAGACCTTCCTATAATCTAATAGATCTGAAATATCTTCGAGACAAGGCAGGGAATGAGCGAAATCTGCGTGAACTCTATAGGGGTCGAGCTCCCTATGAGTTACTGCAAAACGCCGATGACGCTGGCGCAAAGAAAGTTGCATTCATCTTGTCACGTGGTGGTCTGGTGCTTGCACATGACGGACGTTGGTTTACACTGGATAACTTTCGGAGTCTGGCTGACGGCTGGAGTGATAAGAACCCTAACCAATGCATCGGGCATAAGGGGCTGGGGTTTCGTTCCGTCCTTGACATTACACCTGCACCTTATCTTGTCAAGGTTGATGCAAAGGAATTTTTTGCTGTTAAGTTTACCTGGGCCTTGAACAACGGTCATATTCAGGAGACTCTCCGACGAAATCCACCATTGCGTTCGCACTATGAGGGATGGACAAAGCACGGTCAGCTAGCTTGCCCAGTGATGGCCATTCCCGGCTTGGCAAAGAAGCCCAACTTAGGAGCGAGTTTGACCATCTTTGACAGGTTGGTTCGTGGAGGGTATGGCGACCAGTTTACCACCATGTTCTGGTTTCCTGCGGAAGACCTTGACATCAACCGTAAGGTCCTTAAGGAGCTCAGCCCAATACCGATTACAACTGACCCACGCGGGCGAAAGGCTTTGCTCGAATTCCTAGAGGGTGAGGTCAGCGTTTTGCTGCCCTTCTTAGCTTCATTAGAAGAGGTTGTAGTATATGAGAATGATCGTCGTATTGGTTTGGCCCGTATATCGAGAGGATCCGAGGAGCAAAAGGAACGCGAAATAACCGTTCATACAGAGGTCGATGGACAGAGTCACAGTGAGTCATTCTTCCAAATGCAATTCACATTTCGTATCCCTCTTACAATCCTTAATCAACCAGATACGCCGAAGGCCGTCGAGGCGATGAAGGAAAACGGAGCAAAAGTTGTGCTATCGGCCCGGCTGGAGGATGGTCAACCAGTCCACGATGATGAATCCTGCTTCCACGTCTACTTCCCTACCGCAGAGAGTACAGGCGTAGGCTTTGTTGTTCACGGAGACTTCCATGTCAAGCCAGACCGAACACATCTAATGAGCGGTAGCTAACCCCATGTGCGAGTTTCTGAGTGACAGTTGCCAAAAAAACATGGTTCT
>JBHIAT010000014.1:0-35550 GCA_046758705.1 Bipolaricaulia bacterium | reverse complement strand
GTGACTCGAAACATGCGATTGACGGTTCGCATTGGGCTTTTAGTCGGTGTGCTGACCTGGCTGGTTTCCAATGGGTCATTCGCTCAAATGCAAATACCACCGGTGGAAGTGGTGCCGATCGTTCCCATGCCGGATCTGATCGTTGAAGATATCGAATTTTTCTGTACAGGCACCGGTGAGTTGCAGACCCTTAACGTGCGTGTCTTCGCCAAGAATGTTGGGGATAAGGAAGCCGGATTTTTCCTGGTTAAGCTTTTCAAAACCGTTACCGGGCCAGAATCGGTGGGCTTTGCAATCGTATTTAACCCGGTGTTCCCCGTTGCTATTGGTGTGGGTCCACTCGGGATCGGTGAGACACAAGTGGTTGAATGGGAGAACGTTGGAACATGTGGGGTTTGGTCGGGGTACTTCTTAGCTGTTGTCGATCTACCCACAAGTGCTCGTCCGTTCGGTCGGGTGGAAGAGGGACCGACGATCATGGCGGAGAAAAATAATACGCTTGCGGTGCCATCCCCGGTGGGGTCCCAGTAGCAGGGCGTTGAGGTGCAAATTTGTATTTGTCTTTCGTTGCCGGCTCCTCTATAATTCCCTTCGGTTCCCATGAAAGTGACGATCGAATACTGTGTGGAATGCATGTTTTTGGGACGGGCGTTAGAGACGGCCGAGGCGATCCTGGAGCGTTACGCGGAACGGATGATAGGCATGATGTCGAAACCCAGCAGTCACGTGACAGCCGTAACGTTGAAACCCGGCAGCTACGGTATTTATAACGTCTTCGTCGACGGAGAGCCGATCTACAAGGTTGGCCCGGACGGACTGCCGCCTAAGGTCGAGGAGATCGTGGAGAAGCTCGGAAGGTCGATTCAATCAAGATGACCCTGAACCTGCCTATCAAAGGAAACCTGAGGCTCAAAGCGATGGTGGACCGGATCGCCGAGAACGAGCAACTAAACACCTACTGGGACTGCTCGAACGTCAACGCCATAGATCGGATGGGGATCAACGACCACGGTCCGATCCACATCAAGATCGTTGCCAACTTGGCGCTGAAGCTCCTGCGACTCATCGTCGAGACTGGTGTCCCACCTAGTATCACGGCCGATTACGGCCTGGATCAGGACGATGCGGAGGTGGTGATCGTGTTGGCTGCCTGTCTACACGACATCGGTCACATCGTGCAACGCCCGGACCATGAGGCGTTCTCCGTCTCCCTGGCTCCCGAGCTGCTGGAGAAACTGCTGGACGGGATCTACGATGAACGGGTGAAGTCGATCGTCAAGTCGGAGGTTCTTCATGCGATCTATGCGCACAAGATGGAAGCACAGCCGCTCACCCTGGAGGCCGGTGTGCTGAAGGTCGCCGATGCCTTGGACATGGAGAAGGGTCGGGCGAGGATCCCGTTCGAGAAGGGAGATGTAACCATCCACTCGATCTCCGCGTTTGCGATCGAGAAGGTCCGGGTGAAGCGGGGTGCGACGAAGCCGATCCGCATCGAGATCGAGATGTCCAACTCGGCCGGGATCTTCCAGCTTGACAACCTGCTGAAGAAGAAGCTTCAGAACTCAGGAGTAAAGCAGTATTTCGAGATCCGGGCGAGGGTGGTCGGCGAGGAAAAGAAGATCATGGAGCACTACGAGTTGTGAGCCTCCTGCCGTTCGTCCTCGCCTTGTCGTCTATCCGCTGGTCCCGTCGCCTAAGTGGGGCTCCAGTCGCTTGAGCAGATTTCCCTTCGGCATGTAGCCGATGAGCTTCTCAGCGATCTTCCCGTCCTTGAACAGGAGCAGGGTGGGAATGCTCATGATCGCGTACTGGATTGCCGTCCGTTGATTCTCATCGACGTTGAGCTTGACCACCTTGAGCCGATCGGCATAGTCGGAGGCGACCTCCTCGACGATCGGAGCGATGGCATGGCACGGACCGCACCATTCGGCCCAGAAGTCGACCAGCACGGGAATCTGGGATTGCACCACCTCGGACTCAAAGCTGCTATCGTTGACAGCCTCTGGTTTCATGGGGAAAAAACCTCCTTGCCTGATTCAATTTCATCTGTTATTGAACCAGATTTCCACGGGATTATCCGTAACGGCACTTACATTTCTTATAACAGATGAGTAACGATCTTGTCAAGGTGATTGGGACTTTGACTGGGGGGGCCGGCGGTCGCTATAATTTCGTATCCATATATCTTGGGAACAGTGATCGTGATCTATCATGGCGATTTTCAGAAGGGCCCATAAGAAGAAACGATTGTTTCTGCTGGGGATCGACGGAGTCCCATATGAGTTTGCGAACCGCCAGATCGAGGCCGGGAACTGGCCCCATTTCGAGCGACTGCTTGGGGACGGCCGATGGGGCGAGATGCGCTCGTCTATCCCGGACGTCTCGTCGGTCGCCTGGTCGACGGTGGTGACCGGGGTCAACCCGGGCAAGCACGCGATCTACGGGTTTCAGGATCGCAAGGGTCACTCCTACGAGACGTTCATCCCGCTCGCCGACTACCGCAAAGCCCCTGCTTTGTGGGACCTCCTCGGGCAGGCGGGCAAGCGGAGTGTGGTGATCAACGTTCCGCTCACCTTCCCGGTCAACGAGATCAACGGGGTGATGATCGGCGGGTTCCTCACCTACGACCTGAGTCGGGGAGTCCACCCGAGATCGCTTCTCAGCAAGCTGGAGGAGATCGGCTACCAGGTTGATGTCGACTCGCACAAGGCACAGACCGATAAGGACGGGCTGCTCAAAGATCTGTATCTCACCCTGGAGAAGCGGCTGGAGACGATCCTGTATCTCATGCAGCAGGAGAACTGGGACTTCTTCATGGCGGTGATCATGGGGACTGACCGCATCAACCACTTCCTGTTCGAAGAGATGGAGACCGGGCACGAGGTCTATGCCCCGGCATTCGTCGACTACTATCGGGCGGTCGACGAGGCGATCGGCCGGATCGCCGATCGCCTCGATCTCGATGATAACACGACGTTCATCGTCATGTCCGACCACGGATTCCAGGCGCTGCATCAGGAGATTCATCTGAACCATTGGCTGAAGCGAAATGGTTGGCTCGCCTATCGGGCCGACGACCCGAAGAAGCTGGAGGATCTGAGCCCCAACACGAAAGCGTTCAGCATGACGCCGGGCCGGATCTACTTCAACATCCGAGGGCGCGAGCCGAACGGTTGTGTCGAGCCCGAGGATCTGCCGAAGCTCAAAGAGGAGCTGAGCGCTGCCCTAAAGGAGATCGAGCTCGACGGCGAGCCGATCATCGAGGCGGTCCATGACGGGAGCGAGCTCTACCGAGGACCCTATGCTGGGTACGGCCCGGATCTGGTCGCACTGCCGCGGCCGGGCTACGATCTGAAGGAGGGAATCGGCAAGCGCGAGTTCACCTACAAGGGCGGGCGGACCGGCATGCACCGTCACGACGGCGCGCTGCTTTACATCAACGAGGACCGGGAGCTGCGGGATGATCTTTGGGTCGCCGATCTCACCCCGACTATCCTGGAACGATTGGATCTGGAAGTTCCGTCAGATCTTGACGGAAGAGGGATTTGACCGCCTCCACATCCTCGGCCACCTGTTTTTTGAGGGATCGGGAATCCGGGAACTTCTGGTCGTCGCGGATACGACGGATGAGTTTGACCTTCAACTCCACCCCGTAGAGATCTTCCGAAAGCTCGGGATCGAACAGATGGACTTCGAAGCTTTGTCGATGGTGGCCGAACGTTGGGCGACGGCCGATGTACATAACCGCGGGCCACTCTTCCCCATCAAACGATGCCTTAACGGCGTAGATCCCGGTCGCCGGGGTGAACACGCCGTGCTCGATCTTTAAGTTGGCGGTCGGAAACCCGAGCGTTCTGCCCAGCTGATCCCCGGGGACGACCGTCCCGAACAGCAGAGGGTAGTAACCAAGCAATTCGGCCGCTACATCGAGCGCGCCGGCCCGGATCGCCTGGCGGACCGTGGTGCTGCTCACTGCCTGCCCGCCAACGATCACCGGCGGGACGACGACCACATCGAAGTCGTGCTCACGACCGAGTGCCTTCAGGCGCTCCATGTCCCCAGCCCGATCCCGACCGAAGCGGTGGTTGAAGCCCACGACCACACAAGCTGCGTTCAGTTTCCCGATTAGCACGTCCTCGACGAACATCCTTGGAGACATCAGGCGGACCGTTTGGAACTCCGTCAACAGGATATAATCGATGCCACATCCCTGGATGGCCTTCACTTTGGCCCAGACCGGCAAGATCAACTCCGGTTCGCGTCCCTCCAAGTCATATTTGGGGGAGTAGGGAAACGTGAACGCCACGCTCTTTGTCTGTCGTTCTCTGGTGATCTGGGCGGTTCGCTCCAGGAGCTTGCGATGGCCTCGGTGGACACCGTCGAACGTCCCGAGGGTAACGACCGTATCACACAAATCCTGTGGCACTTCGATCATCGCCGTCTCCTGGTTGCATCCCGATCTGTCATCCCCGGGACCTTGGCGCGTCGGTCCCTGCTTCAGGCGGAATCTCACCTCGCAGCCGCCGCTCCACCTCTTCCAGCACGCGAGACTCGACCTCGTGGAGCTCCCCTTCGATCTTGCAGCCGGCGGCCTTCGCGTGCCCCCCACCCCCGAACCGATGGGCAATCACGTCGACATCCAGCCCTCCCTTCGATCGGAAACTGACCTTCACCTCTCCCCGATCCAGCTCCTTGAACAGGATCGCGACCTCGGTTCTCACAATCGTTCGCAGGGTCTCAATGATCCCGATCGTGTCCTCCATCGTGGTTTGGGTCCGGGTGAGCAAATCCTGGGTCACAGACCCCCAAACGATCCCGGTCTCCGATCTCCGGATGCCCTTCAGCACCTCGCCCAGCAGGGTGAACTTCTCAAACCGCTCCTGCTCGTAGAGATGGATCACGATCTGACGGGCATCGACTCCGCATTCCAACAACTCGGCACAGCGGCGGAACACTCGGGCCCGGGTGTTCGCGTTCCGGAACGATCCCGTATCGAAGACGATCCCGGTATACAGGGCGGTCGCGATCTCAGGGGTGAGCTTTACAGCCAGGAAGCGGCTGAACTCGTGGATCGCCTCCGCCGTCGACGACAATCTGACGACCCAGTTTAAATCTCCGAACCGTGTGTTATCGGAATGGTGATCTATATTGACCACCCGCTTTCCCTCGCCGACCAACTTCAACACATCCTCCCCGACCCGGTCGATATCCCCACAGTCCACCACGAACCAGACGTCGATCTCGTCAATCTCCTCATGGAGCTTGCCATCGGGCTGCAGGATCTCATCAATCCCTTTCAGGAACGAGAATCGCTTCGGGGTCCGATCAGCGTTGATCAGCACGACGACTTTCCCCAGCTGATCCAACAACCCTTTGAGCGCAAGCTGGCTGCCGATCGCATCCCCATCGGGGCTCAGATGCGTTGAGATCAGAAATCGCTGATTTTCCTCGATCAGATCGGCGATCTGCTCCACGACGGACAACCCACCTGTTCCATCCATGCACTCCCCCACCTTAGTTTGCATCTGTTCTGTATTGTATGAGATCATGGATAGGTTAGCAAGTGAGCCGGGGTGGTTGAACGATCGCGCCGCCGCCGATTATAATCGGGTGGCCATGACACGTGAGGTGTTTCAGGGAGAGGAGCGAGGTGAGGATCACCGGTTCGGTACCTCGCTGCGGCCGGGCATCCTGGGCGAGTTCATCGGTCAGGAGCGGATCAAGGAGAAGCTGCGCATCTACCTGAAGGCTGCCCAGGAGCGGGATGAGGTACTCGACCATATCCTGCTTCATGGTCCCCCAGGGTTGGGGAAGACGACCCTGGCGACGATCGTGGCCGCGGAGCAAGGGGTGGAGATTAAGATCAGCTCCGGTCCAGCGATCGAGAAAACCGGGGATCTCGCTGCAACCCTCACCAACCTTGCCTCCGGAGATGTGCTGTTCATCGATGAGATCCACCGATTGCGTCGCAACGTCGAGGAGATGCTCTATCCGGCCATGGAGGATTACAAAATCGATATCGTGCTCGGCGAGGGGCCGAGCGCCCAGTCGATTCGGCTCAGCTTATCACCGTTCACGCTGATCGGCGCCACCACCCGGACCGGTCTGCTTACCTCTCCGCTGCGCGATCGGTTTGAGGTTTCGTTCCGACTCGATTTCTACTCGGTCGAAGAACTCAAGGAGATCATCCTCCGGTCGGCCAGGATCCTGGAGATTGAGATCACCGAGGATGGAGCGTTAGAGATCGCCAAACGCGCCCGGGGCACACCGCGTGTCGCCAACCGGATTCTCAAACGGGTCCGAGACTACGCCCAGGTACGTGCCGACGGGAGGATCGACCACGAGATCGCCTGCCGGGCATTGAAGATGCTTGATATCGACGATCAGGGGCTCGATGAACTCGACCGGCAGATCCTCAGGACGATCATCGTCAAGCTCGACGGGGGGCCGGCAGGGTTGGAGACCCTGGCGGCCTCACTCAGCGAGGAGCCGGATACCATCTCCGAGGTTTATGAGCCCTATCTGCTGAAGCAGGGGTTCATCCAACGGACCCCCCAGGGACGGGTGGCGACGGAGCGGGCCTACGAACACCTGAAGCGGTTCTCAGAAACTGAAGCTGAAACGTAAACGGAAACGTCCCGGAGACGATCGTGGTGAGCCCGATCAACCCGACCGAGAAATATGTTGTGCTGCAGGGCGATGGGATGGGAGATCATCCGAGCGACGCGCTGGACGGAAAAACTCCACTCGAGGCGGCCAGGACTCCCCATATGGACGAACTGGCCCAGCGGGGGGAGCTAGGTCGGGTGCGGACGATCCCCGACGGGCTCCCTGCGGGCAGTGACGTCGGGAACATGAGTATCATGGGCTACGACCCGAGACAGTACTATACGGGTCGGGCAGCCCTGGAGGCGGCCAGTATGGGGGTCGTCCCTGCGCCCGGTGACCTGATGTTGCGCTGTAACCTCGTGCAGCTGGCCGTTCGAGACGAAGATCGGGTGATGGCCGACTATAGCGCTGACCACCTTCCCACAGACCGGGGACGGACGCTGATCGGACGGATCGCCGCGATGCTCAGCGATGAGCTGTTTTCTTTTTATCCCGGGGTCAGCTATCGACATCTGATGATCTGGCGGGGCGGGGCGGATCGGATCGACCCGGGAGGCCTGGAGCTGACCCCGCCGCATAATATCCCCGACCAACCCATAGAAGATTATTTGCCACAGGGTCGGGGTGCCAAACCGCTCAGGGAGTTGATCGAGCGCTCTTGGGAGATTCTCGATGGGGAGGAGGCTAACTCGATCTGGTTCTGGGGCGCGGGCACACCGCCGGATCTGCCCCCGTTTCGGTCGATTCATGGTCTGACGGGGGTGGTGATCTCGGCCGTCGACCTCATCAAAGGGCTGGCGATCTACGCCGACCTGGAGCCGATCTCAGTCCCCGGAGCGACCGGATACCTGGACACCAACTACGCAGGCAAGGTCGAAGCCGCGCTGGCACACCTTGAGGAACGGGACCTGGCCTACGTTCACATTGAGGCCCCGGACGAGACAAGCCACGAGGGAGATCTGGAGAAGAAGCTCCAGGCGATCGAGGCGTTCGACGCGAACGTCGTTGCCCCGATCCTCGACGGGTTGGGGGCGTTCAAATCGTTCGCCGCACTCATCCTCACCGACCACTATACGCCGGTTCAACTCCAGGTTCACACCGCCGATCCAGTTCCTTATCTCATCTATCGATCTCGGGATGCAAACGCGGACGAACGAGACCGGGGGTTCAACGAACGATCGGCCGCGGAGAGCCCGATCTACCTGACTGAAGGCCATCGGATCATGGAACGGTTGCTGGGATAAGCTGAGACCGAAACCGATAAACGCGCTCACGAAAGGGGATCTGTATGGGCAGAACCACAGCAACAACCATAGCCGTCGCCGCTGTCCTGCTGACCGCCCTGACGGTCCATGGGATTGCACAGCGACAGCAACGGTTCACCGTCGACACCTCAACCCCAACCAAGACGGTGATGTCATGGTGGAGGGCGGTGCTCGCTGTGGATCCGTCCCGTCTCGCCGAAACGATGGCGATGAACGGCGAACTTGATCAGATCTACGTGGAGAGCTTTACCAACAGCTTCATCAGGGAGCTGAAGTCCGAGTTTCTCGAGGGGATCGACCTGTCAGAGGAAGCGATTCGGCTCATCCTGCTGAGCTTCGCCGAGTATGAGGTGGGGGGGTTGGATTTCATCGGCGGCGACTATTCGAAGTTCCTGATCCGGATGAACGCCATCGAGGGGCAGCCAGTTCCGTACGTCTTCTATCTGGTCCGTCAAGACGACGGTTCGTGGCGGATTGCGCTGACCCTGCGCGACGGCCGTCTGTTGATGGGTCCGATCCGGCTCTCCACCCCGATCACCTGGCGGGAGCCGGAATCTTGACAGGTCGAGCCCCTCGGGAAGTCCCTCGGTCTGGGCAATGCGAACTCCCTCGCTTTGCCCGCATCGCCCGGCCGCGGGTCACTTCGTAGTGCTCTAGATCAACAATCATTCGAAAGTCCTGCAGGACATGGGTGCCGACAAGCGGTTCACACTTGGGCGGACCTATGACGACATTCCCCGCCACAATCTCCCCGGTGTAGACAAAGAGACAGAATCCATAGGGACGTTCCGTGATGCTACCATCCGCCAATTCCAGGGGGACAGTTCTGGCCAGCTCTATCCCAACCGCTTCAGCTATCTCTTTCGATACCCAGGCCCGGGTGGCTCCGGTATCTACCAGAAACGAAACCTCTTGCTGGCGTTCTGGGTCGTTGATGTTTGCGACGGTAAGCTTCAGATAGATGTCGCTCATGGCTCACTCCTTCTTGGTTGAGCAATGTCGCCTACCTCGGTGATGTGCATCTTCTACCCGAATGCCATTTTGCGACGTTTGTCAGGATCATCAAAGCTAACCTCTTTCACATCAAAATGTTCTGGGTCAAATTCTCCACCAAGCCATTCCAACATCTCTTCATACTCCTCATGATTGGGATTTTTTATGGTTTCTAAAAGTTCCTCATACCCCCAAATCCCTCCACAATCTTCTGGGGGACATGCTCTTTTTCCCTTGATACATATCGGATAATTAATATTTTTTTCTCTGGGAAGTATCTTTTCCAATTGTATTTTGTGTACCCAATTATCACCAAAATCATATACATACCCAGCTAATCGATTTTCCATAGAAAAATAGTCAGCTATTTTTTGTCTCCATCCTGCAAGGACTTCTCTATCAAAATCTCCTTCAGGGATCCCTATTCTCACTACCCCATTAGCGGGATCAATGATTTCAAATTCATGGAGGTGATAATCTACCCAACCCATTGAATCTTGAATAGCGACGTGTAAATCCCAAAACGTATAGGTTTGTGGAACTTGTATTCGTCGCCAAATCGGTGGTTTACTATCCTCCAGCGTAATTTTAAATTGGTACACTTGATTGAATTTCTTTTTCATTTCAATTCCTTTCGTCTTTCGGCTTGTAAAGTGCAGAGATCGGTTGGTCTTCAAGAATGGCCTTGACGTGCTCGGAAGTAGCAAGCTCTTTGATTCCGGCAACGGTCGTTTCGATGGGGATAGAGCCCAGCGCGTCAGGACTTTCAGCTAAGCATTCACCGCCATGGCGTTTGAGGATGCCATATACATCGTTCAAAGCCTCCTTAGCTGATTTGCGAATTGCCTCGATCTTCTCTTGTCGGCCATGCGAGCGGCTTTTCGAAGATGCTTCTCTCGAATCATGAATGCGCAACAGGACAATCGCCCGCACCTCTTGCTGTGGGTCAAGACGATTCAAACGCACCTCGAACGCGGGGCTGATCTTAGCCTTCTGCAGGTTCTTCTTATCTTGCTTCATGATATTCAATTATAGCATCAGCTAGTTTCTGGTGCGAAATTCCCTGAACATTCACTTAGGATTCCCGCCCTGTCCTCTGGGTCTGTCTATGGCTATCCCCTCGCCGCCATCGTCCGCGCCATTACCGTCAGGTTCCCCGCGATGATTCCCCAGCCCACCCAGCGCGCAAATCCCGCCTCCCCGTGATCCCGACACCGCCTCAGCCCATGCTTGCGCTTCAGCACGCTGATCCGTCCCTCGATCCCCGCGCGAAACCGCGGCAACCGCTTAAACCACCTCGCCTGTTCTCGCTTCACTCGCGCCTCGCTCGTCTTCCCCGACTTCGGTAACCCGATCTGCTTCACTCCCTGCTGCTTGGCATACCGCTCGTTCTCCGCTGACCAACACCCCCGATCTCCGACTACCGCTAACAGCGAGCTGTCGCTGGGCGGGTGCCTGTCGGTCTCCACCACCGTGCTGTCCACCCGCAGCTTGCGCGCCCGGGTGACGTTCACTGAGCGGGCCAGTTGCACCACCCGTTCGTGGAGCTGATGGAGCGTTTCCGGTTGGATCGTGTTCGCCCAGCGGATCAGGACCGTATCATCGGGGACGCGGTTGAGGTAGACCCGACAGAACTGGCGCAGCACCAGACTGTCAGCCACAAAGTGCTCCAGTTCCTCATAACTCCAGTTCTGCAGGTGCTTGAGGACCAACATGCGCAGGATGACTGCCATCGGGGTGGAGGGTCGGCCTCGGGTGGGGGTCTGGGGATAGCGCGTTTGCAAATCGGCTTTGATGGTATTGAACAACGCATCGTCGTCGAGGAGGGTATCCAACTGGGCCAGGGTCGGATCGAGCTTCAGGGCGAGTTCGGGGACCTTGGCGAAGAGATCATCGGGCTCATAGTGGTCACGCAGCATGGTCGGGTCACCTTCTCAAAGTTGTGTTTCAGGTGCCTTGAGTATATCCTGAAACGGGTATCGATGCATCCTTTTTGCACCGAGAACTAGCTAAGAGCCTTGAGCGCTTCAACAGGCTGGAAATTGAGTGATGCTGGTATCCGCGAGAACCTTCATGCTCGCTTTTCCCGCCGTTTCCGCTTTCGCTTCGGTGTGACATACTCCCGATAGACCTCTTCACGAAGCCGCTCCAGATCTCGAAGTACCGGGACCTCGATCTGATCCTTCCGCTCGCTTAGCTCAAGAAGACGCTCGAGGAGTTCCCAGGTCTGCGCCTTGCGAAGATAGGACCGAATCGCCTCAGAGCAGCTGGGATACTCTCCAGCCTTCACCTTGCTGTCAATCTCCGCAAGCTGTTCCTCACTTAACCGCACCTGGACCGACTTCATCCCCATGGCCACGTCCCTCCAGTTTGGAATGTAATGATGATGTAGTAATCAGCCATTACAATTCAGTGTACAAAGTGAAGGAGGAGCGGTCAATTTGATCGCTTAACAGAAGACCCGTTCCAGATCGGAAAACCGCTATGAAAAACTTGTGGTAGACCACATGGGTGAAACTGGTCGTCTTATAGCGATTGATCTGACAACTGTACATATTCTGTTGCCCCTCTGAGGCGGTGACAAAATTCACCGTCTCTACAAGACACGTGACCTTGTGGATGGATATGGTGTGCTTTAAGCTGATTGTCGAAATGGGTGAAGCCACTATTCGCTGAAGATACCGATCTTGGATCCGAACCAATTTTTGAAGCCACAAGAGAGATAAGGATAAAACGCTTATTCTGTTTGCATTAGAGACAAGTTTACGCAGGCCAGAAGCTGTTTCCTTTCAAGCTTCAAACATCGAGTATGAGAGACAGGTCATTCAGGTTTATGATGAGAAGAAGGATTAATGGAGGAAATGTCGTTTTCTCTCGATCTATAGGCTCACATCTAAGAATGTATTTAAGAGTCAAGAAGCAAAGATCGTCACTGTTTTTCCCTTTCAGTGGGAAAACTTCCAATAGGAAGCTAAAAAATGGTGTCAGAAAGTTGGTATTCGTCTTGACTCCAACAGCTATACCCTGGTAACGTTTCATTGGCTACGACATACGTTCATCCGGTAGTTGAGAATAGTTGGTAGAGACATCAAAGTGATGCAACAGAACACCAGTGATATTGTTGAGACGATCCTCAAGTATTATCGGGATCTTTCAACAGAAGATTGCGTAGCAGAGTTCGAGAACAAGCCTATTCTCACTGCTTCTTTACACCGTATGACAGCTTCTCATCCTGGAGGGCATAGTGGCAAAAAATAAAAAGAGATCTAAGATGAAAGGGCTATTCAGCAACGAATCATATCTTAACTTTAAATCTTAGTATAATTATATGAAAGCGCTGCGGCACTGTGCAATACTTGGGAAGGCAGAGCAGGCTTAACCGTTTGCTATACTATCCCAAGTCTAAGGCATTAAGGAGGTGTCGCAGCATGAGTGACTATGTCGGATGTGACGCGCACAAGAAGTTCTCTCAAATTGCCGTCCTGGACGAGACCGGTCAGCTCAGACACGAAGCCAAGGTGATGCACGCTCGTGGCGCTATCAGAGACTACTTCACCCGGTTTCCTGAAGGGACTCCGGTGGCGGTGGAAACGGTGGGGAACTGGTACTGGATCGTTGATGAGATCGAAGCGGCCGGCTGTGAGCCGCTGTTGGCCCATGCGGCGAAAGCCAAGCTGATGATGGGACAGACCAACAAGACCGACAAGCTCGATGCTAAGGGGCTAGCCACGCTGCTGAGGAACAGGACCTTGCCCCAGGTTTGGCTCCCACCTGGGGAGCTGAGAGACGAACGGGAGTTGCCCCGAACCTGAATGGCGCTTTGCAAGGTGAGAACCGCGCTCAAAAACAGGGTTCATTCCACGTTAGCCAAGTATGCCATTACCATCGATGAGGTCAGCGACATCTTTGGCGGGGAGGGCCGAAGATTGCTGACTCAGGCGATCCAAAAGCTGCCGTCTGAGACCCGCCGGTGCCTGGAGCAGCATCTCGACGTGTTGGATGAGATCCAAAAACAGATTGACCAGCTCGAAGCGCGGATGAAAGAACGGATCCAAGTGACAGAGAGCATGAAGTGGCTCAAGACGCTTCCTGGGGTGGGGGACATTCTGGCAATAGTCATCGAGAGGGAGATGGGCTGTATTGATCGCTTCCCGGACAACGAGCGGTTTGCGAGCTATTGTGGGACAACCCCGAAGGTCAAAGCCAGCGGGGGCAAGGTCAGGCATGGGAGGATGCGCCAGGACGTGAACCGGTATCTGAAGTGGGCGTTCATCGAGGCGGCGAATGTGGTGGTCCGGCATCAAAACCACCGAGGGTGGCGGCAGCGGCACGTCACCCGATTGTACAAGCGGATCAGAAGTCGGAGGGGACCGTCCATAGCGGTCGGGGCCGTGGCCCGACATCTTTCTGAAGCGGCTTACTGGGTGTTGAAGAAGGGAGAACCTTACAAGGAACCGAAGGCGAGCACGGTTTTGCCAAAGCCGGGGTAAGCGCGAATTGAACATGTATCCAAAGAGATACGACGTATGATTGCGACACTTCGGCTGAATATACTCATGCCGCAGGCAGCGAAGAGACGGCGAATAGATGTTTCCGGCAAGATCGGCTTGAGTTAAGCGAGCAGGACCGTTGGGTGAGGTGAGATCAGGATCGTTAGCCTGAAGGAGAAGGGGACTTGACAAAGGCAGCGCTTTCATAGATGTTCAATGGAACCTTGGAAATAGCGATCCCTCCCGGGATTTGGTACAATAGATTTCTGAAAGATCCTGTGCCAAACAAGGAGGGAATCGCTCATGAACAGTTTAGATCATACTATTGTTGCTTCTTGTCCTCGGTAGTTCTCTAACACTTTATACTTTCAAACAACCTCACCATGCAAATCCTTCCACTTAATCAGACAGTTTGTTAAGATAAACACTCTTCTCAATTAGCATTCCACCAATTTTCTTAAAGGAGGGATTCACCATGACGCCAGCGCAGGCTCGGCGCAAACTGCGTTCGTTGCTTTACCGGTCGCGCCTCGCCGAGGAAATCCTGGAGATCAAGGCTAAGTTGATTGTTTTTCTTGAAGTTGATACCCTCGACTATGCCAAGGAGGTGAAAGGGGGACAGTAAGGGGCACTTTTGGGGAAATCATGGGAGCTAAAAACACCCTTGAAGCCCGATCAGGTCGATGACTAAGACCAAGCAGCGACTGGATCGCTTGCTGGTGGAGCAGGGGCGGTTTAGGACGAGAAGTCAGGCCCACCGGATGATCATGGCCGGGAACGTCTTCGTGAACGGGAAACGGGTCGATAAACCGGGGACTCAGGTCGGTGTGAACGCGAAGATCGAAGTCCGAGGGAAGAACCCTTACGTTAGTCGGGGTGGACTCAAACTGGTGCGGGCTCTGGAGGTCTTCCGGTTGGACGTTCGCGGCAGGACGGCCGTCGATATCGGCGCCTCGACCGGTGGGTTCACCGATTGTCTATTGAGACAGGGTGTCGTCAAAGTCTGGGCCGTCGACGTCGGCTATGGCCAGCTCGACTGGAAGTTGAGAAACGATCCCCGAGTCGTGGTCCTCGAGCGAACCAATGCCCGGCACCTGCGTCCGGAGGATATCGGAGCGCAGGTCGACCTGGCGACAATTGACGTCTCGTTCATCTCGCTCAAAAAAATCCTGCCGCCGCTTCGGG
The DNA here is from genome assembly GCA_046758705.1 of Bipolaricaulia bacterium. GTDB lineage: Bacteria > Bipolaricaulota > Bipolaricaulia > JBHIAT01 > JBHIAT01 > JBHIAT01. The sequence goes on along the minus strand of JBHIAT010000014.1, from coordinate 21,008 downwards.
GGATCGTCCGGCCAGGCGGGACGATCGTCGCGTTGGTCAAACCACAGTTCGAGGCCGGCCGGGAATTCGTGAAGCGGGGCGGTCGGGTAACCGACCCCGAAGTCCACGTCGACGTGCTCGGCGAGATCTGTCGTTACGCTGAAGAGATCGATCTGTCTGTCAGCGATGCGATGTTCTCACCGATCACCGGCCCGGCGGGAAACATCGAGTTCTTCCTTTATCTGGAAAATGTTGCCGGACGATCTAAACGGATCGATCTGGTCGAGCTGGTCAGCAGCGCTCACCGCACACTGATCTGATGTCAAGAGGAAGTATGCTGACCATCGGCTTGGCCGGCGGGATCGCGAGTGGGAAGAGCATGGTCGTCCGCGCCTGGGAGCGTCAACCAGGGGTTGTGGTGGTCGATGCCGACCGCATTGCCTGGGACAGTTACTGCCCGGGCACTGAGACTTATAAACACCTGATCGATCGCTTCGGCCGGCGAATTCTGGGGTCGGATGGCCAGATCGATCGTGCGGCTCTGGGAAAGATCGTCTTCAGCAATCGGCAGGCGCTACAGGATCTGAATCGGATTGTCCATCCCGCGGTGCGCAAGCGGATTGTCGATTTAATCAACGAGCATCGGCAAATGGGGACGGAGGTTCTGGTCATTGAGGTTGCACTGATCTTGGATTCCGACGAGTCAGCTGCATTCGCCCGCCAGCATTTTGACCGGGTGGTGGCCCCCCGGGTCGACCCAGAGGAGCAGGTGCGGCGACTGATGGCGCGGGACGGGATCGATCGGAAGGAGGCGCTCCATCGGATCGATCAGCAGATCCCTCAGGAGGAGCGGCTGGCCCGGGCAGATGATGTGATTGACACGAGCGGAGACCCCGAAGATACGATCGCCCGAGCCGAAAGATTGCTCGAGCGATTGCGGATCGAGTTCACCAATTAGCTGATAGGGAAGCACGAGGGGCGGCCATAAGCCCTCTGGATTGATCCATGGGGATACGAGGGATACGTGGACCCCTCGTAACCGCCGTTAGGCGGTTGATCTCTTCTCCTTCTCCTGACTGAACTGACCTGCCAAGCATCGAGGAATCATCGTTATAGTTTGGTCATAGTGACAACATTCACCCTTTACTTACGACATCTGTCGTGGCACGGGGTCGTGAGTTCGATTATGATGTAATTTAAGTAAAGGACAAGATCAAGATCCATGCGCAAGACCTTCAAATACAGACTCTACCTGACACGCAAACAAGTTGAGATCCTCCAAGCCTGGCTCGATGTCTGTAGAGAGGTTTATAACGCAGGGCTGCAAGAGCGGCGCATCGCCTGGAAGCGGTTTGGCTGTTCGATCAGTCTCTCGGTTCAAACAGCTCCTTTACCTTTCCCCAACCGAGCAATGGCAGCGTCCACCTGAAAGATGGCAAACTCTGGCTGTCCAAGATCGGTGCCGTCAAGATCAAGTTACATCGTCCGCTGCAAGGCCGAATCAAGACGGCAACCATCATACGGAAGGCTGGCCGTTGGTACGCCTGTTTCTCGGTCGAGATGGACCAACCTGAGCCGTTACCTAAGATGGGCAAAGATGTGGGGATTGATGTGGGTGTGGAGAGCTTGGCGACGTTGAGCGATGGAACCCAGATTGAGAATCCCCGATGGTATCGCAAGGCTGAACGACGGTTGACCAAGGCGCAACGACGAGTATCCCGGCGTAAACGAGGAAGTAACCGGCATCATAAAGCCGTACGGCTGCTTCAACGAGCCCACGAGAAAGTTCAAAATCAGCGCAAGGACTTCCATCACAAGCTGAGTCGAAAGTTGGTCAATCAGTATGACCGCATCTACTATGAGGATTTAAACATTCAGAACATGGTCAAGAATTGCCATCTCGCCAAGAGCATATCGGATGCAGGCTGGGGACAGTTTCTGCGCTATGTCTGCTACAAAGCGGAAGAAGCTGGTAGAGATGTGGTTGCAGTGACCCCTCAGTGGACCAACCAGAAGTGCTCGGGATGCGAAGAGATAGTGATCAAGAGTCTTTCTCAGAGGTGGCACAGGTGTCCGCATTGTGGCTTGGAGTTACATCGAGATCACAATGCGGCGGTGAATATCCAGAGGCTCGGGCGGAGCCTTCAGGGAGTCCCGACGGAGGTCGGGGCGATGAACTGAGAAGCCCCTGAATTCATTCATGGGGAGTCGTCACATAATCAAATAATTCCTTCCTCCTGCAAGAACACTTTATCGTTGAACACGATCTCCCGATCCTTAAAGATCTGGGTTCGCTCATGGCCCTTCCCAGCGATCAGTACGGCATCACCGGGCTCGGCAAGCTCCAAGGCTCTTCGGATGGCAGCTCGGCGGTCCACGATGGCCTCGTATGCGTCATCAGGAGCGAAGCCGGCCACCACTTCCCGAACGATCGCCTCGGGGTCCTCACCCTTGGGGTTGTCGCTGGTCACGATGGTGTGGTCGCTCAGCCGACCTGTCACCTGAGCCATGATCGGCCGCTTGATCCGATCACTCTCTCCTCCGGCCCCGAAGACGGTGATCACCCGCCGGTAGGAGGGCTTGATGGCACCGATGATCTGCTGGAGGGCATCGGGGGTGTGGGCGAAGTCGATGATCACGGTGAAGCCGGTTCGGGTCGGCAGGATCTCAAATCGGCCCTCGATATGAGTTACCCTCACGATCCGGTCTCGGACCTCACGGACGGGAATTCCGCGGATCAGGCCCACGCCGATGGCGGCCAAGGTGTTGTAAATGTTGAACTTCCCCGGTAGCTTCGTTTCGATTTCTACCCTTCCCTGCGGAGTTCGGGCGACGAACCAGGAGCCGTGCATATCCAAGGAGATCGCCTCGGCGCGGAGATCGAGATCGGCACCGTCGATCCCATAACGGAGGACCTGACCCCGGGCCTGTTGGGAGAACCTGTCCCCCCAGCGATCATCACCGTTGATGATCGCCCAGCTATCTCGATTCAGATATTGGGTGAACAGCTTCAGTTTCGCGTTCAGATACCCCTCCCAGTCGCGGTGGTAGTCGAAATGATCCTGGGTAAGGTTGGTGAAGATCGCCGCATCGAAGTCGATCCCCCGCACCCGGCCCTGGGTCAGGGCGTGCGACGAGACCTCCAGAGCCAGGTTTTCTTTCCCCGCCTCTAGGGCCTCCCGGGCCCGTTCCTGGATCTCGACCGACTCCGGAGTGGTGGTCCCTAAGCCGATCGGTCGCGGGCCGATCGCGTTGAGGATGGTGCTCAACTGTGCGGTCCGTTGCTCATCCAACAGGTTTCCCAGCAGGTGAACGACGGTGGTCTTGCCGTTGGTGCCGGTGACCCCGACGGTGAACAGTCCTCGGGTGGGATGATCGTAGAAGGCGGCTGCCAGATCGGCCAACGCGATCCGGCTGTCGGCGACCCGGATATAGTTGATTCTCCCGGGCCGGGCCCGCTGGCCAATGACTGCGGCCGCGCCCCGCTCGATCGCCTGATCGATATAGTTGTGTCCATCGTCTTGGGTACCGACGATCGCTATGAACAGATCCCCGGCTCTCACCTGGCGGGAGTCGAAAGCGATTCCAGAGATATCCACATCTGGATCGACGCACAGATCCAGGTATTCAATTGCATCCAGCAAATTCTTCAACCGGATCGACCGGATCATCGTGACCGGATCAGGGCGAGATCAATCGACATCGACGACCTTCGGGACCTCGAAGAACCCGTCTCGGTGTTGAGGTGCGTTCCTGAGCGCCTCCTCCTGGGAGAGGCACGATTCCGGTCGGTCATCACGTAGGACGTTGACGGTCTCGAGCAGATGCTTCAGCGGCTCTACGTCATCGGTATCGAGTTCCTCCAGCTTCTGGAAGTACTCCAGGATCTCCCCCAGTTGCTCCTGGTAGAGCGCGATCTCTGCCTCGGTCAACTTAAGTTTCGCCAACTCGGCGATATGTCGGATCTGCGCCTCGCTGATCAACGGATGCACCTCCCCCAAAGCTTTACCTTCACACGCTCGCCAACTCGAACTGCTCTCCGAACCGTTCCCGAAATGCCTCGATCAACTTGGGCTCAGGCCCCCGCTCTGCGGCCCGGAACGCCTCTTGGCGAGCCCGGCTCATGATCTCCAGATCCCCGATGAGATCGGCCACCTTGAAGTCGGTATACGCCCCGTGTTGCGACGTCCCCAACAGCTCCCCCGGCCCTCGGATCTTGAGGTCCTCCTCGGCGATCTGGAACCCATCGTCGATATCCCGAAACGCGGTCAGCCGTCTGTGGCTCTCCTCGGTCTTGGGGGACGCGATCGCATAGCAATGGGCCTGCTCCTCTCCCCGACCGATCCGCCCTCGCAGTTGGTGAAGTTGTGACAGACCGAACCGATCGGCATGCTCGATGACCATCACGGTCGCATTGGGGATATCGATGCCGACCTCGACGACGGTGGTCGCGACGAGCAGATCGATCTCTCCGCTTCGGAACCGTTCCATCACCGCCTCCTTCTCGGCCCGACTCATCCTTCCGTGGAGCAACCCGACCTGGAACGCCTGGAACGCCCCCCGTTGCAGCCGGTCTTTCATCTCGGTGGCTGCGTTTAGGTCCAGCTCCTCGGATTCCTCCACCAGCGGATAGACAATGTACCCCTGCCTTCCCCGCGCCAGTTCGTTTTTGACCATCTCATAGACCTCGTTGCGATGGTGCTCCGTCACCCAGTAGGTCTCCGTCTTTCCTCTACCCGGCGGGAGTTCGTCGATGATCGAGATGTCGAACTGCCCGTAGAGGGTCAGGGTCACCGTCCGGGGGATCGGGGTCGCACTCATCACCAGGATATCCATCTCCTCCCCCTTGTGTTCCAGTTCGGCACGCTGGATCACCCCGAACCGGTGCTGTTCGTCGATCACGATCAACCCCAGTTGGAGGAAAGACACCCCCTCTTGGATGAGTGCATGGGTGCCGATGAGAAGTTCCATCTCCCCTCGGGCGGTCCGCGCCTGTACGTCACGCTTCTCCGCCTCAGGGAGGCTCCCGATCAAAAGTTCAATCGATATCGGGAAGGACGCAAACAGCGCCTTGAGGGTCAGATAATGCTGTTCGGCGAGGATCTCCGTCGGGGCCATGATCGCGACCTGGTCACCGGTTGCGATGGCGATCAGGCAAGCAACCGCGGCGACGACCGTCTTCCCTGATCCGACCTCCCCTTGAAGCAATCGGTTCATCGGATGGGGAGCTGCCATGTCGCCCTGGATCTCCTCGATCGTCCGTGTCTGAGCCGCCGTGAGCTCGAATGGAAGTGCGTCGATGACCCGCTCGACCAACTCACCGTCAACCCGATGACTTCTGCCCGCCTGTCGCTCGAGCCGACGCTTGTGGACGGCGACGCCGAGTTGGAACAGAAACAACTCTTCGAAGGCCAGCGTCCGGCGCGCCTGCTCCCAGTCCTCCATCGTCTCCGGAAAATGGATTCCGGGGATCGCCTCGTGTCGCATCAACAACCCCTGTTGCTCTCGGATCTCGGTGGGGAGCACCTCTTTGACCTGGGGAAGGTAGATCGCCAGGTTGTCACGGATGATCCGGCGCAACAGCGGCTGCGAAAGTCCCTCGGTTGCAGGATAGATGGCGACCAATCGGCCGGTCTCGAAATGGTCGTCGATCGGTTCCCAGACCGGATTGTTCATCTGAATCTGGCCGTATTTGCGCTCGGCCTTGCCGTGGACGGCCAATCGTTCCCCGGGCTCGAACTGGCTCTTCAACCACGGCTGATTGAACCAGATCCCGTACAGCAGGCCGGAGCGGTCCTGAAGCGCGACCTTCAGGATCTCCAGGTTGTCTCGGGGGCGAATGACATCCTTGGCCCGCACCCGGGCGTGGACGGTTGCCGGTTCACCGTCCCGCAGCTCGGCGATCCGCTTCACCTGACGCCGGTCCTCGATCCGACGCGGGAAGTAGAGCAGCAGATCGGCGATCGTCTCGATGCCCAAGCGGTTCAGTTGCTTCTCCCGGATCTTTCCGACCCGTTTGGCGTAGCGGACCGGGTTCATCAAAGTTTTCTGAGAGTCTTCTTGAGGTTGGGGACCGGTCTCCAGCGCCCGGATGCGATCCCCAAGTTCAGAGATCGCGCGGCGGCGCTCCGGGACGGACCGGTTGGCGTAATCGACGATCAACTCTTGGAGGGTCTCGTCCTCAAGCATCTCCGCCGCCCGTGCCACGAAGCCCTCCAACCCGCCGATGACCGTCACATCGGTATAGTCGTTCTCTCGTTCAAGGGTGATGATCCGCTTCAGCTTGTTGAGGGTCTGCTGTTTCTCATCGGTGATTCCCATCGGTATCGGTCCCCATTGTAACAGGATGAAATGCTTGTATCAACGTGTATTGAGGGGTTGATCCTAGAGGCTATCGGTTGATCGTGAGTAACACAAAGGATTGAGTCAAAAATAGATTATGGGAATGGCAAGCGTGATTTGAATCTCTTTAACAGAGACTATCTATCAAACGGCCAATCAGATGTTTCTATCTAACTTGCGCTAAGCGCTAAAACCCATCCTATCAGGGCATAGAGGGTCCTTCGCTGGCGCTTCGTTGCCTTATAGCTATCGGCGAACCCCAGTCTGTAGGCTTCTGGAGCACTTGATATCTCAAGTATCCGCTCAGCTGGGATGTTAGCGGGGGCGATCAAGGAGTAACCGACTGCCAACACCCCGAAAAGGTAGCCCCCAAGGACATTCAAAAAGGACGCGTCTCGCGCGCCGGCGGCCCGTCCATCTTGGCGCCCCTGTAAAGTGTCCGGAGTTGCTACCTGGGCAAGCGCCAGGGATCCAAGAGTGAACATGAGGACAAGTACCACAACTACAGCAACGTTGATTCGTTTCATTCTTGCCTCCTTAGTTTGGATTATACCCGGGTTTGCATTATATAAATTCAGATCTAAGGATGCAACCTCTTCAAAACCGGCGGGCCTCCTGAGTCGAAGTCGGTGGTTGCTGAGGCTGAAGGTTGAAGACGGTTGCCAGGAGTTGCTGAGCGATCGGGGCGGCCGCCTGCCCTCCATACTGACCCGCCTCCACCAGGACGAGGACCGAGACCTGGGGGTCGTCGGCGGGAGCGTAACCGACGAACCAGGCGTTGGCGTTCTCGTCCATCGCCACCTCTGCCGAACCAGTCTTCCCCGCGATCGGAAGCTCGGGGATATTGATCTCCTTGGCCGTCCCGCGACTCACCACCGCCCGCAGCCCCTGCTGGATGATGTCAAGCGTCTCCGCTGAGACATCGATGTGGTGCTTAAGCTGGGGTTCGAACCGCCGGATGATGCGGCCCTGATCGTCGGTGATCTCCTTGACAATCCGCGGCCGGTAGAGTGTGCCCCCGTTAGCGATGACGTTGAAAGCGTTCAACAGCTGTAGCGGTGTCACGGTGATATACCCCTGACCGATGGAGAGCAGGATCGTATTCCCCGGATACCATGGCTCTCCGACGACCTCCAGCTTCCAGTCCCGGCTGGGGATCAGCCCCGGCTTCTCGTTAGGTAGATCGATACCGGTTGGCTCTCCCAGGCCGAACATCCGAGCGTATTTGGTGATCCGCTCCAGCCCCAGCTCGATCCCCAACCGGTAGAAGTAGGGGTTCACCGACTCGGCCAAGGCATCGACGAGGTTCACCTTCCCATGGCCGCCGCGTTTCCATCCCCGGTAGACGCCAATGATCTCCCCTTGGGCGTTGCGATATTCGTAGATCCCGTTATCATCGATGATGCGGTTGAGGCTGGTGACCTGCTCCTCCAGAGCGGCGATGGCGATGATCGGTTTGATCGTCGAGCCGGGCTGGTACTCTCCAGAGATCGCTCGGTTCTGCAACGGGTGTCTGGGGTCTTCGACGACGGCTTCCCAGGCCTCGGGGGAGAACCCCGTGATGAACTGGTTGTTGTCGAGCGAGGGTTGGGAGACCATCGCCAGGATGTCACCGTTGCGGGGGTCCATGACGATAATCGCCCCTGGGTTGCCTTTCAGGGCCTCATAAGCGGCCTGCTGGATGCCAAGATCGACGGTCAGATGGATGTTCCTGCCCGGGATGGGGTCCTCTCGATCCAACGCACCCAAGATACGTCCGGTCGCGTCCACCTCCAGTCGGATCCCCCCCTTAGTCCCCTGGAGGGGCGCATCGAACCTCTTCTCGATCTCTCTCGCCCCGATCAGATCCCCGCCGATACGCTGGCTTCTGGCGTATCCCAGTACGTGGGCGAAGATCTCCCCGTCCTGATACTCCCGCACCGGCACCACCTGGACTTGAACCCCGGGAAGGGAAAGTTCCTCGAGGATGATTGCTTCCTCCTTGGTGATCCTCCGTTTGAGCGGGATCGGCCGGTTCCATTCCCGATGGTTGGTGAGGATCGTCTCCAGGGTGTCTCGATCGAAATCGACGACCGACGCCAGTTGCTCTACCCTGCCTCGATCGAAGTAAGCGGGAACCACATGCAACACATAACTCGGTCGGTTGACAGCCAGAGGGACACCGTAGCGATCGAAGATAACCCCGCGGGGAGGCTTGAGTTCTTGGATCGTCGTCCGGTTCGACTGGGCCAGTCGGAGGTAGACTCCCGCCTCGACAACCTGGAGGTAGACGATACGGCCGATCAGGATCAAGAACAGGGCCATCGAGACGGTCAGCAGCCAAGTCACCCGTCTACCCAAGTCTTTCATCCTGCTCCTCCACTCGGAAGATCCCCTCGAGATTCCGGTTCCGTTGCCGTCTGCGTCCGGGGTTACGATCCAGCAATTCGAAGAGCATGAAGAAACCCAAAGTCAATGGCCCGGTGTACAGACCGCTTAGCCCCACGATCTTTAGGCCCCTCACCCAGCTGATGGCCATCCCATCGCCCAGGCCGCCGATCGCCAGGAAGATAAGCTGGTAGGCGATCCCCAAGGTGGTGCCGATCCACAACAACCTCAACCGAGAGTACACGAACAGGGTCTGCTTAAGGAAACCGCTCACGATACCCACCACCGTCGCAGCGAGGATGCCCCCTCCGGAGTGGTTGCCCATCACCTCTCCCAGTCCTCCGAGGATCAGACCGACCAACCCACCCTCCTCGGGGCGCTTGAGAGCGCCCCAGGCGATCACGACCGCCACCAGGAGGTCCGGCTTGACCCCAAACAACATCAGGTCTTTGGCGAACGTCGATTGGGCGATCAGACTGAACAGCGCGATCACACCGATGATGATCCTGTGAATCGTTCTTTCCACGGTGATATCCCGGTTATTTTATCCTTCGCCATCTGCCCCAAGTTGCGGCCGGAGGATCATTACCTCCTCCAGCCTCCCCAGGTTCACAACCGGCTCCACCTCAACCGATTTGAACAGGTCGGTGGAGGAATTCTCAATGGTCTTCACCCGACCCACGACCAGGTCCTTAGGATAGATCCCGCTCAACCCGGAGGTCAGCAGCAGATCTCCCTCGACCAGGTCCGCATCCACTTCGATGAAGTCCAGGAGCAGCTTCCCGATCATCCCTCGGGTGACCCCCATCTCTCGGGTTCGGTTCACCAAGACGCCGATCCGGCTGTTCGGAGCGGTGATCAACTCGATGAGCGCTGTCCTCGCGTGAGCGGCCCTGACTCGGCCGATCAGCCCGGTCGGGGCCACTACCACCATCCCGTCAGCCACTCCGTCTTCTCGCCCTCGGTTGACGGTCAGCGTCTCGAACCAATCGTCCGGGGATCGACCCACTACCTGGGCCGTGATCGCCTGGAACCCAAAGCGACTTTGGAGGGCAAGCAGAGCCCTCAATCGATCGTTTTCGCGCTCGTGGCGCTTCATCAACTCCAGTTCAACTTTGAGCAAGGCGTTTTCGGTCTCCAATCGGCGATGCTCATCGATGAGCGTCGAACGTTCGGTGAGATAGTCCTGAAATCGCTTCGGGGCGTTCGCGGTGCTCGTCAAGAGACGCTGAACCGGGGAGATCACGTAGTCCGTCGCCAACGCATCGGGTAGCAGGGTGGGATAGAGCTCCAGGGCGAGGGCAACAGCCAGAATGGCAAACAGGTAGAGCGTCCTTCTGTGTATAAGGACACGAGCGGCCGATTTGAGGTTCATGGGAAGTACTCAAGTTCTAAAGTTCTAATAGGGATTTAATAGATGATCCCCTTCCGCCGTGTGATTAAAAACATCTCTTCCAACGCCTTACCTGTGCCTTCGGCAATCGCGGTCAACGGGTTCTCCACCACACTGGTCAGCATCCCGGTCCTCTCGCTGATCAACCGATCCAAACCGTTGATCAGCGCCCCCCCACCGGTCAGGATGATCCCTTTGTCTTTGATATCGGAGGCGAGTTCCGGTGGGGTCTGCTCCAGAGCCTCGTTGACGATCTCGGCGATCATGTCGATCGTCCCAGCACACGCCTCTCGGATCTCATCCCGATGGAGCGTGACGATATCCGGCAGTCCGGTGGCCAGGCTCCGTCCTTTGACCTGGAAGCCGTTTGCCCCCTGAGAGTCCTCGCTGGGATAGACGTTTCCGATCCTCAGCTTAATTCGCTCAGCGGTGATCTCCCCGATGATTGTCCTGTACTGGTCTTTGACGTACAACAATATCGCTAGATCCAGGTCATCGCCCCCGACTTTGATACTCCGATACAGGACGATCCCGCCCAGCGAGATCACCGCCACCTCGCTTGTCCCACCACCGATATCCACGATCATATTCCCGCTCGCCGCCAGGATGTCCACCCCGGTCCCGATCGCTCCGGCCATCGGCTCCTCGATGATGTAGGACTGACTCGCCCCGGCGTCCCGAGCGACCTGCAACACCGCCCGCTTCTCGACGTCGGTCGCTCCTGAAGGGATACAGATGGCGATTCGAGGGTTCAGGAGTGACCGACCTTCCGTACGGGCCTTCCGGATGAAGTAACGGAGCATTCGCTCTGTCAGGTCGAAATCGGCGATCACCCCTTTGCGCAATGGCCGGATGACCTCCAGCGGTGGTGGGGTCTTCCCCAGCATCTGCTTCGCCTCCCGGCCGATGGCGATAATCTCCCCATTACGCTTGTCGATGGTTATCATCGATGGTTCGTTGAGGGTGACCCCCCGCTCCCGTGATGAGTAGATGAGGGTGTTGGCGGTTCCCAGGTCGATCCCCAAACTATAAGAGAATTTCTGATGGAGGAAGTTAGAGATCCATTCGAACAACGCGATCACCTGATTCCCTATGTCTATCGAAGTTGACTCAAAGCTCACAAGACGCTTGATCCGTTCTGCAGTTGATTGTATACTAAACCAAAGGATTTTACAACTGGATCGCAACTCAAGACTCAACGGGAGGATCCGAGGATGGTTCGGGAGATCATTAAATACCCACATCCGTCTCTTCGGGTGCATGCCAAGACGATCGAGACGATCAACGGGGAGATCCAGGCGCTGGCCGACGAGATGGTCCAGGCGCTGGTCCGGGCCGAGGGGCTCGGGCTGGCCGCCCCCCAGCTTGGTGAGCCGGTTCGGTTGATCGTGATTGATGTGGAAGACGAGTTCCATATCCTGATCAACCCCCGGATCCTGGAGACGAGCCAGGAGACGGTCGTCGCGCCGGAGGGTTGTCTCTCGATCCCGGGAGCCGAGGCCGAGATAGAACGGGCGAAATGGGTGCGGATCGAGGCATTGGACCTGGAAGGGGAGCGGGTCGAGCTCGATGGGAAGGAGCTCATGGCCCGGGTTCTCCTCCATGAGATTGACCATCTGGATGGCATCTTGTTCATTGATCATCTGGGCGAGGCGAAGCGCACCCTGTTGCTCAAGGAGTACGAGAAACAGCGCAAGGAGAAGCACCGGAAACGGGAACGGAGCCGGGGCGTGCGTAGCGCCATATAGAGTAGGCAAGGTAGACGTAGACAAAGGAGCATGAAAGTCATCTTCGTCGGGACGGCCGAGTTTGGCGTTCCCGCCCTCGAGCGCTTGAGTTTGAGTGACCTTCATGAGGTGATCGCGGTCTTCACCCAACCTGATCGTCGTTCAGGCCGGGGTCAACAACTGCGCCCATCCCCTATCAAACAGGTGGCTGACGGGTTAGGCTTGGTGGTGCACCAACCCAAGAAGATCAGCGACGCCGGGTCGGTGAGCGTATTGCAGGAGTTCGAACCCGAGGCGATCGTGGTCGCTGCCTACGGTCAGATCCTATCGAGCCAAGTGCTTGACGTACCGAGGTGGCCGATCAACATCCACGCCTCTTTGCTGTCCCGATACCGTGGGGCAGCTCCGATCCAGTGGGCGATCATCAATGGCGAGACGCGCACCGGGGTCACCACCTTCCTCATGGATGAGGGGCTTGACACCGGGGATATCCTCCTGCAGCGGGAGGTTCAAATCTGTAAAGATGATGCGGCCGGGACGGTCCACGATCGGCTGGCCCAGCTCGGGGGCGAGTTGATCGTGGAGACCCTGTCGGGTTTGGAGCGCGGCACGCTCGAACCACACCCGCAACCCGGGGACCGGGAAAGCTACGCTCCGAAGCTGAAGCCGGAGGACGGACAGATCGACTGGGACAAGAGCGCTCAGCAGATCCACAACCTGATCCGGGGGCTGAACCCTTACCCGGGTGCCTACACCTTCTTGGACAAGCTCCGGCTCAAAGTGCACCGGAGTCATCTCGTGGAGAACGATCGACATCCCCAGGCCTACCACAATGCTGAACCCGGCGAGGTGATCGCGTTCGCGGAGGCCGGGTTCGTGGTCAGAACGGGGGATGGTGCGTTGGAACTCCTCGAAGTCCAGCCCGCGTCCCGGGACCGGATGGGCGGGATGGACTTCCAGCGAGGCTATGGGTTGGCGTTCGGTGATCGACTGGGTTCGGCCTCAGGTGTCTAGATCTTAGGTCGGACGATATCCCCCACCTCGACCTCGAAAGCCCCAAGTTTGCGCGCCAGGGTCACATTCTCCTGGACCTCGATCACCTGCACCTCTCCCAGCTTCGTCTCCAACAACGTTAGCACCTCACCCGTTACCGGGTCGCGGATCGGCTCCCCGGTCCGGTAGACGTTCAAGATCATCCCGGGCGCGGCATCGGAACGTCTCCCGAAGTTCAGGATCACGATATCCCCCTGGACCGTTGCCACCAGACCTTTGGATGGGATCGCATCGCTGATCTTAACGACCAACTCATCGATCGCCTGGCGGGTTGCCTTGCCGATGATCGTGTCGTCGAAGCCCGTGTCCCCGAACCTGAACCGCTGCCAGCGGTTGACATTGATAGCGATGCCGCGTGAGAATTCACTCCCCTCAGCGGTGGCGGCAGCCAGGATCTTTGCGGTCGTTGTGTCGACGATGCGCACGTCGATGACGACCCGAGCGGTGTCCTGTCTGATCGCCCCGACCCCAGGCAAGTCTATCCCTGTCTCTTGGATCCCGAACTCGGTGACGGCACCAACGATGATCTGCTCGACCCCCAGGATACGGCCGACTTCAGCAGCGGTGGCGGGGTTGACCAGACCGGAGAGCCCGAGCCGTTGTTCCGCGATAACCTGCTCCAGCGCCTGGCGCTCGATCGGCTCGAACTTGCCGGTCTCAAACAGGGCGGTCGTCAGCATGTCGGACATCCCCCTGCCGACGGCCCAACGGAAGATCGTCCCACTTCGGTCCTCGAACTCGGAGACGGCGATGCGGATCGGAGCGAACGCGATGATCCTCGTCTGGATTGGAATCTCCGGCCTTACCGAAGCCGACGGTTGGGTGGACGTTGGAATAGGAGCACATCCGATGACGACCACCAGAACCAGCACCAGTAGGCTGAACGCATAGAACGAACGGTTAATACCTCTCATTTTTTACCTCCTGAGCGACATCTCTCCAGGATCAGCTCGGTTTCAAAGCCAGATTGAGCCGGTTGGCCGATAGGAACTCGATCTCCAATGCAAACCCGCTGAATGGATAATCCAGGATCGCAGCCGCCAGGTCGTCGACATCGCCGTTGTACAACACGTCGAGTCGGATGAGACCATCGGCTTGGAAGCTGCGCAGGTTGACATCACGCATCTCGTCGATATCGAACAACCCGGCCCGCAACGCTGGCAGTAAGGCAACCGAGACCGGGGTCACCAACAGCTGGAAGTTGTTGCCGTTGTTGGCGAACTCGGTGAACTTCAGGATCAGCTGTTCGACGAGGTAATCGGCCATCTCGCTCCCCGCCTTTTGCAGCGCCTGCTTCCCGGCGATGTTGGGGGAGATGTCGGCGGCCGAGGCGAAGAACCCATTCGTTACCAGGATCTCGCCGGTGTCGACCTTGATCGCTCGAGCTTCGACCCGCGCTCGGGCCGACTCCAACCCCAATGTCTGGCCGGCGCTCTCGCTGAACGCCTCTCCGATGATCAGCACCTCGGCATCGAACTCGGCGGCCAGCCGCTGGGCGGCCTGGGTATCCCCCATCAGGGCGAGCTGTGCCGCCTCCGTCTCGCGGATCCGCCGCACCTGGGCCTGATCGACGACGTTGAATCGCTTTTCGATCAGTTTGCGGATGACCTCGGTCTCCCCGGCTGGATCGGGGACCCGCTGACCGATGTGTGTCTCCGGGATCACCACCATGATCCGGGGGCGATCTATTCGCTCCTGAAGGAGCTCCAGAGCGGCCAGCTCCTGTTGGATGACGTCCACCGACACGGCGACGGTGATGCGGGCGCGCACCTCATAGACACCGTCTTGGGTAAATCCCTCTTCCAGAATCTCCCGTCTGCGGATCATCCCCGACAGGTTCTTGTAGATCGATTTATCGATGAGCTTGTAGTTTTGAATCTGGGTACGGGCGCTTATAAAGAAGCCCACCGCTTCTTCGATGGCGGTTTCGTAGGCGTTCTCCAAGGCGCTATCCTGATCGACTCCGACTCCGGTGACCGTCACGGTTCGCGTCTCCTCCTCGGCCTGGGGCGTAGGTTGTGGCTGGGGAGTGGGCGGTCGAGGTTGAATCTCAACCCCCCGCCGCGGTGCAGCACAACCGTACAATAAGCCGAGAACGAGCAGCCCTAACGTCCCCACCAAGAATAACTGCTTGATATTGCCCACCGTCGATTCCTCCTTTCTCGCTACTACAGATCATACGGCGTCGGAAGTCCCGGACTAAAGTTAAAGTCTGAGGGAGGAGGCATCGCACTCCCTTTCTCGAGTCCCGAGGGATTCCGTTTCAAGGGCATACGCGTATCCGTCAGCTCTCTGCAACAGCTGCAGATACTTCGGATGCACGTCGAAGCCGTTGAGCCTGAACGAGGGTCGAAAACGGATCGCGATCCGACCCTCGTGGACACCCGCATGTTTACCGCGCGGGACGATCGCCCGCACCACGTCCCCCGTCTGAAATCCCATAAACCGCTTTGCCCGCGGCGCGTGACGAATCGGAAAGCCGTACCTGTTCGTGCCGCACCGCTGTCGCTTTCCGTGACCTGTAGCACGAATGACGGAGACCGGTCCCGTTTCGATGTGGAGCCGGTCAGGTGTGCTTTTCCCAACACACGCAGCGTCTGTCCAGTGCACCTTGGACAATCCCAATCGGGTGCGGTTGTACTTCGTCCGTCCGCTCGTCCCTACCTCGACCTCCAAGGGGACGTTCTCTACCTCACAATAGGCACAGCAACGGCCCCACTTCTCCAGCAGGTATTCGCGCATCTCGTAACCGAACAACTCTCCCTGCTGGTATTTAACGCCTGAAATCTCGGAGTTCTGGAGCCGTTGCGTATCGAAGTGGGCCAGTTCGACCGAGATAGCGGAAACGGGAGCATAGCGCCGCAGGCGTTCGACCCAGGTCATAATGTTCCGGACCCGGCTCTCCAGGCTAGGTGGTAGCCATTCGTCGGATCGACAGCGGTTGTCGAACCGCGGCTTGCGGTAACGGGTCTTGTAGTTGCGGCGCGCTCTCCGCAACGCCCTTCGCTTCAGGAGCTGGCGCTTGATCTGCTCGCCCCGGTGCTGGAGTTCGGCGGCCCAGACGACACACCCGGTTTCCTCCTGTACCAGGGCCAGCCCAGTCACTCTGCTGCCGGGATCAATCTTGATTCGGTGGCTGTGCATGACGGATTCCTCTGCGGTGCGGTCTTTCAGGATGATGGTGAATGGATACCGTCGGAATACCGCCGCACGGCCGGAGCGCAGCAGTTGCCGTGCCCTAGCTGAATGGCACGGGTCAAGAGCTCTCTTGTTGACATCCAGTACGAACACACGCATCTTAGAATTAGAGCGCCTCCTTACGTCGGCAACCTCGGCTTTCGCCGGTGAAGTGAGCCTCACCAATGTTACAGGGCGGCCATCTCCCGGACGCACCGGCTTCAACCCCGTATGCCTGTTTAACATCCGGGTTGCAGAGCCTGGGGCTGGCTCACGCACCCCAGGGTGCGAAGTTGGGCTTGGGCACTTCCCCGCAACGTAGCCCGATAGCCTTTCGGCCCTGGCTGAGGCTGATCAGCCCCGGGCTTGCCTATCCTATCACAAGCCCCCGGCTTCAACCGTGGGGTGGCTGACCTGTATTACCTCCTTGCTCAAACTTAATCATAGGACATACCGGGCGGGGTTGTCAAAGCTCACGACTCACCTCCGTGCTCCGTGATCAGCTCATTTCATCCACTCAGGTATCAAACTTAGGTTTCTCGGGTATAATTCCGGTGAGGCCCAGAGACGCGTCCAAAGGTGAAATCATCAAGGCACCTCCGTGACAAAGGCAAACTCATCGAAAGATGGGGACGCAAAGCTGCGGATCCGCAAGGACAGCCGAGCTGCCGAAGGAAGTGAGCCTGTCATAAGGAGGTAGCTCAGATGAGAAGGAGGTTATCTTTTGCCGTAGTTGGGACCCTCCTATTGGTATTGGTGGTGGCGATCCTCGCTGCACCGAACACATTCGCGCGTGGCAATAGAGATAGAAACAGAAATAGGTGTAGCATCGAGCGGTTGCACCGGCTTGTCAACATAACCAACCTCAGGATCCAACGCATGATTGCTATAGCTAGGCATAAAGCGGCGTCGGTGGAGGATACCAGAAAGGTGAGAAAGATCGTCCGCAAGCTGCTCAGGAAGACGAAGAGAATCGTCAGAAGGGCAGAGAGACTGGGCAGACGGTGCGGTTACACGTTCGAACATTATTACCAGGCAGTCACCCTCCAAGGACCGTGGGGAAGTCACACGGTTGAGGTCGATCCGATACGGTTCGCCGGATCGGGAAGAGGTAGACGTAGAGGGCCAGTACCAGTAAGGGTATAATTTGATGATATTAGCCGGGATCAAGTTCAAATTGCAGTCGTGTTGCTTGATCCCGGCTAAATTTAAAGGACTAAAGCATCTGGAGGCCCTCCTCATTTACGGTGACGGTTTTTGTCAATCCGTACATCTTCCTTAAGGATCGTATCATGCAAGGATTAAGTCTCCATCGCTCGAGTGATGCTATCGATACAGTAAGGCAAGGGCAGATAGAGCTCAGGCTTCTTGCTCATGGGGATGATCTGGAGGTCAGCAAGATCACCATCCCTCCAGAGCAAAGGTTCTCCCTTTATCCGCCCGAGACCGGTAATGGCAAGGGTCATGAGTTCCTCTATATCTTGGCCGGGGAGTTGACCTGGACGGGAGAGGATGAACAGATCGTTCTCCAGGCAGGAGATTACATATTTTTTCATAATTTACAAAAGCAAGCCTATTTCAAGGCTGAGACGGAAGTGACACTCCTCCATATGCTATCTGAACCGGCCTTTCATCTAGAGCGAAAGGAGATCAAAGACCTGATCTCCCTGGTGCAGGAGGTCGAGCGCAAGGACGAATACACCGAAGAACATTGTGGGAGAATCGAGGGGCTTTCGATAAAGACAGGGGAGAAACTCGGTCTGTCCGCCGACCGGCTGGAGAATCTGGCGTCCGCGGCCTACCTCCATGATCTGGGGAAGGCCGGGATCTCTGAGCACATTCTCGGCAAAGCGGGCGAGCTCACCGAGGCAGAGCGCGAGGAGATCCGCAAGCATCCGTCCATCGGCAGGCAGATGGCCCAGCAAAAGTCCTTCTTGAAGGAGGCGGGTCGGATCATCGAGCAGCATCACGAGCGGGTCGATGGAAAAGGTTATCCGAAGGGGCTGAGCGGAGAAGAGATCAGCCTGGAGGCCCGGATCATCGCGGTGGTGGACGCCTACGATGCGATGACGACCGACCGTCCGTACCGAGACGCACTCTCTGAAGCAGAGGCGATCGCAGAGCTGCACAAGAATTCGGGGACCCAGTTTGATGAGCAGGTGGTGGGGGCGTTCCTCGATGTCTTGAGTGAGGAGGAGTTCCAGGAGCCGATCATCAATCGGAGATCGGGGCAGCGACTTGAGAGGAAGCTACTGGGAGTGGGTGAGGAACTCCTGTCAATACAGGACGTGAACGAGATCCTGGATCGGGCGATCGATGCCATCACCCAGCACAGCCGGTTCCGACGGGCGGTAATCTCGCTCTATGAGCGACCGGTCCCCGTGTTGCAGATCGAGGAGGCGAACGTGGTGAAGATCGCCACCTCCGGACTGACTCAGGAGGAGGAGAAGAAGATCAAGCAGAGCTCGATCGCGCCGAAGGTTCGCAAGCAGATCGTTGACGATCGGTTCAAGCTCAACCGCTCCTATTACATCCCTCAAGGCCGGTTCGCCTGGGATCCTGAAACGGTGGTGAGGAGGAGTCGCATGTCGGTCGGGGAGATCAAGAACTGGTACCCGGGCGATGCGTTGTTCATCCCCCTGTATGTGGGAGATCGGATCTTGGGGTTCATCTCGGTCGACGATCCGATCGACGGACGGGCACCGATCCCGAAGAACCTGGAGTTGATCGAGATCTTTGCCAATCTGATCGCGATCGCGATCCAGGATGCCCGGTTTGAAACGCGGATCAAACGAAGCTATCCGATCGGCCAGGTATAAAACTTCGATTTTTGGGGTATAATATTTGGTGAAGCCTAAAGACGTGTCCAATGGCAGAGCCATCAAGCCACCTCACGCGACAAAGGCAAACTCATCGAAAGATGGGGACGCAAAGCTACGGGTCCGCAAGGATAGCCGAGCTGCCGAAGGAAGTGAGCCTGTCGTAAGGAGGTAGGTTAGATGAGAAGTAGGTCAGGTGTTATCGTAGTTGGAGCCCTCGTATTTGTGTTAGTGGTGGCGGTCCTCTCCGTGCCGGATGCATACGCGCGTCAAAGAAGAATCTGTAGATTTGGTTCGTTGGAGCAACTAATTCAAATTACCAACAGTAGGATCGCGGCCACGGTTGCGAGTTATCAATATCTGGCGAACGGGGCGACGACTCGCCAACAGGTGAACCGGTACGCTCGCAGGGCGAAACGGAGGTCGCAGAGGATCTTCAATCGATGGATGAAGCGACATGCGCGCAGGTGCGGCTTCGACCTCAGCAACGTCAAAAAGGAGTGGAACTGGGTTTGGTTCGGACCGGATTCCCCTGCTGGCACGGGCAAGGCCCCTAATGGGAATGGGCGGAGGAACAGGCCATTAGCCATTAAAAGGTTAATCGATCCGATACGGGTACACTAGATTTATTTTATTTGCTTTAATGTGGGATTAGTCGGGATCAAGTTGTGGTCGTGTTGCTTGATCCCGGCTAAATTTATATGTGACTCTCGATGTTGTCCTAGGATTGCATCATGGACACGGAAGGATTAAGTCTCCATCGCTCGGATGAGACTATCGATACAGTACGGTCACCCCTTAATGCGGAGCTCAGGCTTCTTGCTCATGGGAGTGACCTGGAAGTCAGCAAGATCACCATCCCTCCAGAGCAAAGGTTCACCATTTACCCTGCCGAGGAAGGTCAGGGTTATGAGTTCCTCTATATCTTGGCCGGAGAGTTGACCTGGATGGGGGAGGATAAAGGTGAACAGATCGTTCTTCGGGCCGGGGATTACATATTTGCTCATGCTTTGCAAGAGACAATCTATTTCAAGACCGGGACGGGGGTAACATTCCTTCATGTGCTATCTGAGCCGGCCTTTCATATAGAGCGAGATGATATCAAGGACTTGGTCTCTCTGGCACAGGAGGTCGAACGGAAGGACAAATATACCGAAGAACATTGTCGGAGAATCGAGGAGCTCTCGACGAGGACAGGAGAAAAGCTCGGTCTATCTGCCGACCGGCTGGATATTCTGGCGTACGCGGCCTACCTCCATGATCTGGGGAAGGCGGGGATCGCTGAGCACATCCTCGGCAAATCGGGCAAGCTCACCGAGGCAGAGCGGGTGGAGATGCACAAGCATCCGTCCATCGGCAGTCGGATGGCCGCGCAAAAGTCCTTCTTGGAGAAGGCGGCCTGGATCATCGAGCAGCATCACGAGCGGGTCGATGGAAAAGGTTATCCAGAGGGGCTAAATGGGGAAGAGATCAGCCTGGAAGCCCGGATCATCGCGGTGGTAGACGCCTATGACGCGATGACGACCGACCGTCCGTACCGAGACGCGCTCTCTAAAACGGAGGCGATCGCCGAGCTGCACAGGAATGCGGGGACCCAGTTTGATGAGCAGGTGGTGGAGACGTTCCTCGATGTCTTGAGTGAGAAGGAAAAAGAGCTCCAGGAGCCAGAGCCAGAGATCACCGATCGGAGATCGGAGCGACGACTCGAGAGGAGCCTGCTGGGAGTAGGTGAGGGATTCCTGTCGCTACAGGACGTGGATGAGATCCTGGGCCGAGCGACCGATATCATCACCCGGCACAGCCGGTTCCGACGGGCGGTGATCTCGCTCTATGAACGACCGGTCCCCCCGGTGCAGATCGAGCAGGCAAACGTGGTGAAGGTCGCCACCGCTGGGCTGACCCAGGAGGAGGAGAAGAAGATCAAGTGGAACCCGGTCGCTCCAGAGGATCGCAAGCAGATCGTTGACGGACGATTTAAGCTCAGCCGGTCCTATTACATCCCCCAGGGCCAGTTCGCCTGGGATCCTGAAATGGTCGTGCGGAAAAGCCGCATGTCGGTCGGGGAGATCAAGGACTGGTACCCGGGCGATGCGTTGTTCATCCCCCTGTATGTGGGAGATCGGATCCTGGGGTTCATCTCGGTCGACGATC